>NZ_JBWKPZ010000011.1:0-133529 GCF_059418505.1 Citrobacter sp. GW821-FHT07H02
GGCGGACTCAGCCCGGAACAGTTTGAAAACCAGAACCTCGCTTAGGGCCGTGTCCACATTACGTGGGTAGGATCACAGTCCTGGCTGAGCGTAGCAAGCTGCGTCATACGATGCTGCCAGTCGGCATAACAACGGTGCATAAAGAGCCTGCTGCTGTCCGCCTCGATAAGACAGATATCCGGGCTTCTCAGTACAGCGGCAAGAAACCCGGCATTGTTGGTACTGCCCTGACCAAACAGCGGACGGAATACACGGGACGGAAAGCTGTCCTGCTGCTGTTCAAGAATGGCGTGAATCGCATCAAGCGCTATCCATTCACGGGAGAACAGGCCCCCTTCGCCATTGGCGGTTAAGCGCAGGGCAAGGCTTCCGGTTTCACCCTCTTTACCCAGCTCATACGTCAGCAGTCCCTTGCTGTGGGGGCTGATTTTCTCGGCTTCACCACTATAGAACACGGTATAGCTTTCGGTGACGGCGGCTTCGGTAGCGATTTTTTTCTTACTCATGGCTCAGCGCCTCAATCAGATTATGTAGCTCATTGATAACGGTTGTGTCCGGGAACACCAGATAGATACCCTGACCGTTATCGCAGACGATACCGAGCAGGAGATACCAGCCATCATCAAGCGCGGTGACGTATTCCGGGTTAGCCAGTGCGACTGCCAGCAGCGGGTCTTCGGGGAGCGTGTCATCGTGGTTGAGATGCCAGAGCAGGGTTCCCGTTTCGTTCCAGAAAGCGGTAAAGAGGTCGATATCATCGACGGGGCCGAGGATTTCATTGCTGAGGGCCGCCAGTGCGGAGGCGGGCAAGTTGAGAAGGGGAAGACTGGCGAGGGTCGTGAGTTTAAACATGATTATCTCCATAATGAATTGATTTACATGGAAATAATATGTGCATAAAAAGAGGTTTTTTACGTTCATAGTCGTTGGTGTGGGTGAGCTTTGTGAATGTACAAAATCAAAGCACCCGCAGGTGTTAAATGTGATGAGTGTCACAATAATAAAAAATGAATAGAGTGTGGTTTTAATTATGGAAAGGTTGATTCACCCTTAAGTTGGGCTGCATATTGTCAAAACCATTACTTTAATCTATTGATTTAAATAGTATTAATTTTAAATGCCTTATTAGGTCGTTTTTTAGGCGAAAATCGGTGAGGTCTATTACCATTTTCTTATTTCAGAGCCTCAAAAGTTGACCTACTTTGGGCGACGCATCCGGAACACAATTTTTTATAGGGTTTAACGCTATTTTCCCTTTTCCCTGAGCAGGAGTACTCCTGCTGAATCATCATGGTCTTTCTGACTTGAGTATTAAATGTCAATGGGCATATAAGAGCTGGTTTTCCATGGGCTTGAAAGTGATGTCACGAATAAATAAGCTTATTCCATTGTTGGCCGACATATTAACTTACTCATTATCATCTGAAATTTCAGAGGACCATGTACATATTATGGATGTTAATAACCCTTTAAATAAAATAACGCAAATGCTGGATGAAAAGGGCATCACTGCTGCTCATAAAAATTCCTTCAATGTAGATGTGGAAGCTCAGGGGTATTCCGACTCTGGAGTATCTAATGCTGTAGAATATTCAGAGGTTGCACCTAAAAATACTGGGGGTGTTTTTACTAAAGCCCTTTTTGATGAATATAAAATCCGTGCAGTACAAGTTGCACAAACAATCGAGACCAGCGATAAGAAGTTAACCGGACTTAAGGCAATATTCTATCCATCAGGTCGCATTAAATTTATTGTCCGAAAAAGTATTCGTGGAAGGAATATCTACGTTGCCGTAGGAAACTACCCGGAAATTTCAATTAAAGATGCAAGAGAACATGCCTTTAAAATAATTCAGGAGCTTAAGGCTGCCGTTGAGACTTATGGTGAGCGTTTTCTTACGCACAGCAAAATAACGTTTAATGAACTTGTGGAACAGTATGTGAAATGCGTACTTAGCACGGGCGTTAAGCGTTCAGCTAATACCGACCTTTCTAAGATCCGTAAATACCTGCGCCCTCTTCTCGGTGACAAAAAGCTGGCAGGTATGACGGAGGCGGACATTCTGAGCTATCTGTATGCTCTCGATCTCAAGCCAGCCACCCGCAACCGCCATCTGGCGCTCATTAAAGCGGTGTTTACCTGGGCTATACGCATGGGATACACCAACCGCTCCCCGGCGCTTTATATCAAAGCGCTGCCTGAAGTGACGTCAGATCGCCGCGCCATGGATGATTCCCAGCTTCAGTGCTGGATGGAAGTGTGTGAGTGCTGGCGTAATGGTAAACCCGATCATGAAGCCCTTGCTCTGCTCATGTTCCTTGCCCTGACGGGGCTGCGTCTGGGGGAAACTCGTCATCTTCGCCTTGAGGATGTGGACTGGAGCCGCAAGGTTATCACCCTTCGCCATACCAAAAACGGCAAACTCCGCCGTGTACCGGTATGTGATAAGGCTTTCGTTCTTCTGACAGAACAGCGTCAGCATCTGGGTGATGAAGGCTGGGTATTTCCGGGCAAGGGGACCGACAATCCGGTTTCTGAGCCACGTCGCCTGCAAAAACAACTTTGTGAGGCTGCGAGTATTCCACCGTTCACCATCCATGAGATGCGTCATACCTTTGCGACAAAGCTCATTGAGAGCGGGGCCGACATTCACACCGTCAAAGACTTACTGGGTCACAGCACGATCAAAGTAACGTCACTTTACTTGCACTCATCACCGGCGCGTTACCACGAAGCCGTTAACCGGGCGATGGCAGATTTGAACCTTGTAAAAATGACTCAATGAAAACATTCATAGAGCAGGACATGGCTTATACCGTTATATATTTTACAGGACAGAATTAATGACAATTGAAACTAAAACATTATCAACGCTACCGCCTGGGCTTTCACCACTCGCGAAAATTATGTCAAATATGCATCGTGAGAAAACCGACAGGTCAGATGTAAAGAAGCTGCTGAGAAAAGCTTCACAACATAAAGATATTGATCTTTCCTTTATCAAAGAAATGGTATTCCGTGAGGGATTGCCGGAGGGTTATGGAGCCAGTGCAGAAGCGCTTTATTCACTCTCAGGTAAGGCCCCGGTACCGTTTACATTTACACCTGTATTTCCTTATGCGAAATGCTTTTCTGCTGATAGTCAGTCTGATATGCAGCTGTTGCTTGTTGCAAGGAATCAGGCTGGAAAGATTATTTCTATTCGTATCAAAATGGATGAACTGTATGCCGATATTGATCGGGTAATGGCCTCTCTCGCTCACAGAGGCGTTGCGATTGATCCTGTTCGTAAAAATGAACTGATTAGATTCATTCTCAAGTGCATGGATATGACATTACCGTGTTATCTGGTGACGCCATCTATGGGGATGATCGATAAGAAAGCCGCTTTTTTGCACGGAAAAACCGCTATTTTCTGTGACCTTGACGGATTTGAAAATATTATCCCGGCTTCTGTAAAGCGTATCCCCGAAGGGATTAAGGAATACGGAGAGCTAGATCAGTGGCAGGAACTTATTGCTGAACATGCAAAAGGTGATTATCAAATTTTTGCCATCATGCTCTCTCTTGCATCCCCTTTGCTTGGGCTTGCCGGGCAGGATATTGCTATATTCCATTTCTATGGTCTTTCCACGACAGGAAAAACAATCCTGCTGCAACTGAGTGCATCGTGTCACGGGTATGGAGGAGATGCCGGAAGTAACGGCCCGTCGCTCATTGCCCGGTGGAATGCCACAAGCAACGGTATCGAGAGTCATGCTGCTTTACAATCCGGTACCGTGGTATGTCTTGATGAATTAGGAGCATTTTCCGGAAAAGAGCTTTCCTCCCTGATCTATAACCTGACATCCGGTGTCTCAAAAATTCGTATGGATAAAACGCAGGAGATGCGCGAACCGTTAAGGTGGAACTCGTTCTTTGTGTCTTCCGGCGAGATATCATTTTCCCATAAGCTGCGAGAAAAAAAACAAAACCTGCAGGGCGGTCATGAGCATCGGGTTATCAATCTCCAGATTTTCCCGAAAGATGCCGGAGCCCCTGGAGAGGGGGCGGAAATTATTCGTCAGCATGCTGACAAACTTAAGTCGGGACTTGAGCACTTCTGTGGGACGGCTGGACCCGCTTTTCTCCGTAGCCTGCTTTCTCAGACTGATGAAGAGGGGCTTCCCGTGAGTTATCAATGGTTACATGAATCCATTAAAGCTAAGGTATCAGAATGTGAAGGCCTGCTTCTGGCTGAGCTGATTGATGAAGGGTATCTCCTGACAGATGTTCAACTCCGTGCGCTTCGACGTTTTTCTTTCGTAATGGCTGTAGGTCTGTTGGCGCAGGAACTGGGTATCTTGCCTTACTCTCCGGAACGAATTGCGACCGCCGTCTGGGAAATAGTTGTTCGTTGGCTGAGTGATACCTCTGTGCAATATAACCCGGTCCAGCAAGCATTGATTGATATTCAGCGTGACCTTGTAAAAAGGGAAGGGGCACATTTCATCGGCCTGAAAGATCGTGAGAGCCGTAAACCCGGAAACCACTGGGGATATATCCACCATATTAATGAGGATTTTTTAATCTTCGCTCCTGTATTTGAAGAGTGGTGCCAGAAACATTCATTAAACGCTCGAGAAGTCTCTAAGGAGCTGGCATGCCGAAAACTTCTGCGGGTAGAAAGTAAAGGGCATTACAAAAAGCGTCCTCTTACTGGTATGAAGTGTTACTACCATATTAAGAGGGAGTTTATCAGTGCTGATTTGAATTTTGCTTAAAGCATTATCTGAATGTAGTTAACTAACTTATCTTTAAACTTATTATTCTGAATAAATTAACAGAAGGGGAACCCCATGACTGAATTCTGCGAATTAAATGAGACTCACACTTTTCCTAGTGCTATTACAGGCTGTGAAACTATTCGCCCACCATTTACGCTTTATGGTCTTATCATGACGCAGGCTAAATGCAATTTCTATAATATCTGCAGGGAAGTGACAGACAGTGAGTATCCTGAATTAAAAGCAATGATTAACCGGAATGAAAATATTCGTTTCTTTGCCAGTTATATTTTCAAAGGTAACGTTCGTTATGATTATCTTGGCGAATTTCCAACACTATCAATCGATCAGGCTCGCAATAAAGCCCGTTATCTTGCCAGAAGTAATGAGGATGAGACCGCTTATGAATACATACCATTCTGATTGATTGCTGAACAAAAAAAAAGCAGGGGCATATGCCTCTGCTTTTCTGTTATAGCAAGGAAGGTAACTGAGCTGTGATTCGCTCAGCCAGAAGCTGACTGGTGTTCTGTAAACGCTGAGGATGAAGATGCGCATACCGCTGCGATGACTGACTGCTGCGATGTCCCAGTTGGGCCTGAACGTCATACAATGTACCGCCGTAGGACACGATGAGAGCGGCAACCGAATGGCGGCAGGTATGAATACACACTTCGTTGTCGAAAATTCCCGCCCGACGCACGATACGCTGAAAGGCTTTGACCGGATTATTCAGCGGCATTCCCGGTTTTTTACCGATAAACAACCACGGATTTCCCCGCTGCGTTGGCAGCGTTCTGATTACGTCTATTGCCAGTGAGTTAAGATGAACAATCCGTCCATAGCCATTCTTGGTTTCCGGGAGCCACAGGGTGCGTTTTACCGGGTCAAGATGTTCCCACTTTGCCAGACGCAGCTCATCACGACGAAGGCCGGTCAGTAACAGCAGTTTGACATAGCGGGCAGCGACGGGGCTGGTATCGTTATCGGCGGAGAGAAAAATACGACGAATTTCATCCTCGGTGAAATAGCGCTGTCGGGCGTTGTTCTCCCTGAGAAGCTGTACCACTCTTGCCGGATGGACAGAGATGATGCTTTGCCTTCCGGCCCAGGTAAACACCGCTTTAATCAGTACGATGACACGATTACAGGTTGCTGCTGATAATGAAGTGCTTAACGTCTGCTGGAGGCGGAGAATGCTGGCAGGTGTGATATCGCTAAGCAGCATCTGACCAATGGCGGGACGGATATGATCCCGGTAGCGCTGGAAATCCTTTCCCCAGCTACGTTTAGCAGACTTTGCCCAAGCCAGATAATGCTGGTTAAAGAGTTCATCAAATGTCATCTCTTGTCTCTTGTTTTCGCGTTCCTGCTTAGGGTCAGTTCCGGTGGCAAGTGAGCGTTTATGTTCCACGGCAATCTTACGGGCTAAGGTGACATCCACCTCAGGCCAGTGGCCAATAGCGATGGCACGTTTTCTTCCATGGTAGAGGTAGCGGAGCAAAAACTTTTTACGTCCTTCTCCTTTGCTGACCAGACATTTCAGGCCAGAAATCTCGGTGTCGCTGTATTCAGCATCGGTACTGCGTGAATCTGATGAGTTAGGAGGAAGGGATTTAATGAGCTGACTGGTAAAACGGAAGCGTTTCGGACTGGACATATTACCTCCTGTGATTGGTGTTAAGTACGTCAGGGTTGACTCATCCCCGGCACAACGTTTTTGATGGCGGTATCAGGCTGATACCATGGTGACGGTAATGGTAGTGCTGGACCTCAAAGAAGTCGTGATGATAAGCAGAGCAAAAAGGCCTTACGGTCTGGTTCTGGTCCGGGAGGGAGAGATGTAATAGGGGAGAGGGTCACAGAAATAATATGTGCGTGAGTCAAGGGCCATTACGTGCAGATAATAGCTTTCGTTGTTGCATGAGCTATGTGAACTGCTACTGGCTAGCTACTAAGGATGCAACACCAGGGAGAGTTCAACACCCACACTAAAACACAAAGAAGTATGGTGAAGATACAGTTCGCGTTTTTAGTTAAAAGACCTTGAGTAGGTGATAATAGTATGTATTTTGGTACTGCACAGTAAAATGTAACAACAATTCATAAGGACAATGATTACAATGCAAATTGTTTCAGTAATAAACTATAAAGGTGGAGTTGGTAAAACAACTGTCACATCTAACTTAGCTGCTGAATTAGCATTCAGAGGGAAGAATGTTTTGGTTTTGGATATGGATGCCCAGGCAAGCCTTACCTTTTCCTTTTTAACGCCTGATTTTTGGGATAAGAACCTCAAAACGGAAAGAACTATTAAGAATTGGTTTGATTGCATTAGTCAAGGCGAGCAGACAATGCCACTTTCAACTCTTAGAATAAGGCCTGAAGACGTCAATAGCCGACTTAGAAGCAACGGAGGATGTTTAGACCTGATCTCGTCGCATCTTGGGTTAATTAATGTCGATCTTGAACTTGCAACCCTTCTCGGTGGGGCGAGTCCAAGTCAAACTCAAAAAAAATATCTCAAGGTCCATGGTAAACTCAGGGAAGAACTTCAGCTATTAGCTGAGGAAATGAGCTATGATATAGTGCTAATTGATTGCCCTCCTAATTTTAATATTGTTACAAAGAATGCATTGATTGCATCGGATAAGATTTTAATACCTGCTAAACCAGATTATTTATCAACGCTAGGAATCGATTATCTAAAAAGAAGTGTTGAATCTTTAGTTACAGATTATAATTTCTATGCGGACAAGGACCAAGATTATGGAAGAGTTTCACCAGAGGTGCTTGGTGTCGTCTTTACTATGATCCAAATTCATTCTGAACAGCCTATTGCTGCACAGCGGCAGTATATTGCACAGACTAAACGTCTGCATGTTCCTGTGTTCAATACTATTTTTAGAGAAAATAAAACTATCTTCGCTGATGCACCTAGAGATGGGGTTCCGGTAGCATTGAATGCGTACTCAAACGCTACGCATTCATCTATTGTTGACGAGATTGAAGCGTTTGTGGATGAGTTTCTTGAAAAGGTTGGAGAATGAAAGTGAGTAAAACTAAAACATTAACTTCGCTGTTTCGAGAGTTACAAGATGCTGTTCTCGAACTTAATGATGTGGAGCTGGAAAAGGTTATTTCAGGAGAGTATCAGTTTACTATAAAAGTAGTTAAAAAGAAAAATAGTGCTAATACTAAGGTAAGATTGGTTGACGATACTAGCTATAGCAATCTACTTGATTTACTGAATCAATGTGAGACTAGAGAAGAAGGTTACGAGCTATTATCTAGAGAGTTAGGTGCAAAGTCTGAATATGAGAAGTTTGCGCGTCACATTGAAGTTGCTGTGATGAAAAGCGATAAGGTAGAGAAGATAAGAGACAATATTATCGAGTCGACAGTAGGGGCCAAACTTCGGTCTGATGCGATCCAGAACAAAAAATAACCCAATGCCGCTGTAGAAGCGGCATATTTTTTTGATTATATTTCAGATGGCAATATTTTTCTCGCATCTCTAATGTTTGTCTAACTTAATTTTTATTTGTAACATGAGTAAATATATCAATGGTTTCATCCTGATGGGGGAAACGGGGACTCGATTTTATTGATATGGATTTAAAGAGAAACATATGTTTTTTTAACGTAGGATGAGACGGGGGAATCCCCAGTAGTACCGTGGGGGTTTCAGATGTAGTGAGTTTCCCCCTAGACCAGACGGGGGGTTTACCCCGAACAAAAACTACGAAAAGCCCCAATAGGTAAGGGAAAAAGCAGTTCCCCCATTTCCCCCTTTTTTTTACGTCATTATGATGAGGTGAGGGATGTTGGGGCCAGGTAAGCAGATGTGGTTAAATAAAGCTCCTTGGGAAGTTAGTGTGCTTTTAGAGAATATCGATGGAATATAGGAATTTACTAAGAATTATTGGCAAAAAGGGATTGAGGGCGAAACTTTATTTTATGGTTGCATTAGTCGCGACAACGATACTGTCAAGCACAAGTGATGCTGTAATGGCAGTATATCGGAATATTGTTAGTGAGAATGTTGTGCCTGTAATTAATTCAGTATGGTTTAAGATTTACGGCACGTTTAACCCTATCCCTGAACATCATGATTATCATTTTTTGGTCACGTTTTTTATCCCACCATCAGCTGGGAATGTCGGCCGTAGTGAGAGCACTGGAGTCTCTATACCTGGGGAGGAATGCAGAAAATCAGGAGGAGCGACATTCAGTGCACCATCTAGTCTCAATTTTGAAAACTGGCAGAACAACATCATTACGGAAGCTAATTGTTCAAGTGGTAGGGTAACTGTAACACTCATTCCACAAACAGGAGGGGAAAAGGAGGTCATTTATGATGGCTTATTTTACGAAGGAAAACAGATTACCTTTTCAGGCGATTCAGGCGATTCAGGCAGATACAACGCGGGAGTTTTAAAGCTTATGTCTACAGATAGATCAGAATCTGAAGGTGACTGGATTCAAGTAAATGAGTATCAGAAGAAAGGAACATGTGATTCACAATGCTTTGATTGATCATGACAATGCAGTTGATGGTCGGCCTAATCACTAATGAAAATAGGAGACATGCGTGTATTTCTGTAAACTATCCACCCTGTCTTCTTGGGCCGAATTGTTCATACCTGGACAGGATCAGAAATGGACTTGTGTTAAGTACCGGGCAGCAGGCCATACTCTGTTAGTACCTGTTTGCTTAAGAAAGTCGACTTCCAAATAGATCAGAATGAGTCCAATTAAAGTAGTTTACTGGAAATTCATTTAATTATTTCTCTTTATATTTAGTAGTTGAAGACCTAAATATGCTATCAAAAGAAAAGTAATTAAAGTAAATGTTAAGGATAAAGATGCTACCTTTATGTTCTTTATATTTGACATGCAAAGTAATGAGAGAGCTATAGTAATTCCGAGTTCAAAAAATGCCACCATATATATTAAATAGGTGGCATGTAGATAACCTGCTTTCTTAAAATTAGCAAGGCGTATTCCATCCAACCCAAAAATAACAACAACCATTGCTAGCAATAAAGCCATCATAGCTGTTGAGTATGTGACCAAGGATGAGCCTAAGTTACTAAGATTCCCGATAAAGCTTACCGACTTTAAAAAATATTCCTTAGATAGATACAGAATTGCAAATCCTGTTGCATTGCATAAAATAATAACCAACATTGCAGCGGCAAAAGGTTTCGTTTTCATCGCGATACTCCTCAGTATCCCAAAGTCCTCAGCATAGTATTGTTAGTGTAGTTATTTTCCATCTGAACGTCTATATCCGTACTGCTATTAATGTCAACAATATCATACACGGTATTGGATGTTATCACATTAAGGTCTGTAGCTACGTCACCTATATGCTCTTTGGCTGAAACAGCAATGGATGTTATCGATTGAGGAAGCCCTCTCATCACTTCGGAAAATGTACTTTTTATATCCTTGGATCTTTTTGGTACTATTTTTATTTCAAATGAATCAACATCATCATAAGTTACAACACCATTAAAAAGTGAGGAAAAACCGCTTAATACACCTTGGGACTTATCCATTTTCATTGTTATCTTCCCTACGTGAGCGTAGGTCAATACTTCTTGTTCTGTTATATTGTTTGTTATAGGCGCGAAGTTTATATTGTGATTACTATTTCTCGCTAGCATTTTTGAGTCATAGAATGAAGCCAACTTGCTAACTCTTGGTGAAAACAATGAATTACTAAATCCAATCAAATCGTTCTTTAAAATGAAGAATGATGCAAATGCTATTTTTTCACTCGCGCCTAATATATTTGATAAATCTGCAAATGTGTTACTGCGGGTATCTAGCCTTCTAAATACATCTCTGCTGTTTGTTTTGATGAATGTATAAACGTCACCAGCTATATGTTGAACTAAATAATATTCACCATCCATTGTTAGCGTGTTTCTGCTATTGGATATCATATTGTCAAAGCTGGTTTTCAACGGCTCGCAGATAACAGTTCCATCAGTAGGGAAAAGTCTGTGTGTAAAATAGTTTGTTTTCATTTATTTTAGTTGCCCAGATTTTAAGAACCATTTTTTGACTATGTTATATGTCTTTTTTTGCTTCAGGGCAACATGTATCACATATCGACTCTCTTTATATGAGGTGAGAGTAAGATGTACTTCAGTAAGGTCTCACTGAAGCGCTATTTTGGATATCTGCTTTGTGTTGGTTCTCTTTAAATCGAGGCCGTGGACGTTTGAGATGTGGTGTGGTTGACCGTACAAAGACCGTAAGAGTGGAGAGGTTAAGGGGAGAACAGAGGAAGTTGAATGCTTTTAAAGTAAGAAACAGTGGCAAAAATGATGAAGAATCCATCAAACATGTAACGCTCTGACACTACCAGATATCTACCTGAAGCAAAAATGAAAAAAGCCCCGCTTTGCAGCGAGGCCTTATGAATAGTGGTGCCCGGACTCGGAATCGAACCAAGGACACGGGGATTTTCAATCCCCTGCTCTACCGACTGAGCTATCCGGGCAACGGGGCGCATTAAAACCGATCCGCCTCGTTTCGTCAACGAAATTTCTTCAAATTAACGCAGACTGCACAATCTATCACCACTTTGCTGTTATTGCACACATCTTCAGGAAAAAAACGCTGTCCAGGCGGCAGAGAATGGCATCGCCAGCAGCAGGGCAGGCAGCATATTCACCACGGCAAACATCTTAATTCCGCAGATACGTAAACCGGTCGCCAGCAGGAGCAATCCGCCCACTGCGCTAAAATCCGCCATCATCGCGGGGGTGGTGAGCGGCAGGAGCAACGCAGCGCTGGCGGCCAGCATTAACTGAATGACAAGCATTGGCGCAGAGATGGCGGAAACCGCGATCCCCAACGAGCAGGCAAAAATCATCGCGGTAAAGAAATCGAGAAAGGACTTGGCGATTAAAATGCTCGGATCGCCCGTCATTCCCTCATGCATCGAGCCGAAAATACCGGTGCCGCTTGCGCAAAAGAGCACAATGATAGCCACGTAATTCTGGATAAAAGTGTCGTGGACGGCCGTTTTTCCTGGCTTCTTAAACAGTTGCGGTGCCTTTGCGACTGCTGAATTGATGCCTCTTTCCAGAAAACAGATTTCACCAATCAGCGCGCCAATAAGGGTCGCCAAAACCATCACGGGCAGGTTGGCGCACTTGATGACCAGTAAAATACCGATTCCCAGTGAGGCCAGACCGAATATCGAGGTCATTGAGACGCGAAGACGTTCCGGTAAACGCTGGCTGAGAAGTGAACCGATCACACCGCCAATCAACACAGCGCTGGCGTTAATAAAAGGACCAATTACCATATTAGCTCCCATAACTATACTGACAGATTGCATTATTATGCTCTGATAATCGCGTTTAATGGCAGTTTCTTAGCAAAGTGAATGCATACGGATTTTATCTTGCAGCCCCTGGGGAAAGGTGCCATGATTGCGCGAATTTTCTCCTGTCTGAATGGGGTTGCCTGGGATGATTGTATTCCCCTCACATCACCTTCAACATCGCCATCTCGCGCGAAGCTTGCCCTTTCCTGTGACCTCCCGACATTCGCTCGCCATGCGGTGAGGGAAGCGTACGCTCACTGCAGGACAACAGTAAAATCAGATAATGTCTGCTTTTACTGATGTCTGGCGGTCGGAGCTGGTGACCAGTTTGACCCGACAAATCGTTCGGCAAGGCCATTGTGCTTTGTCCGGGGCTTTTACACTCCCGAAACGGGTTTTTGTGCTTATGAAATCAATGAATATTGCCGCCAGCGGTGAGCTGGTATCCTGCTTGTCTACCCACCGTCATGTGGTGGCGCTGGACAGTACCGATTTTACCGACGTCGCGGCAGTCGTCATTACCGTTGCGGACAGCCGTAGCGGCATTCTTTCCCTGCTCAAACGTACCGGTTTTCATTTGCCGGTATTTATGTTCTCAGAAGAGACGACAGACGCGCCTGCGGGCGTCGAGGCGGTCATTGCGGGCAGCGCGCAGGACTGGCTGGAACTGGAGTCTGCTGCCTGCCGTTATGAAGAGGATCTGCTGCCGCCATTTTATGACACGCTGACGCAGTACGTTGAGATGGGCAACAGTACCTTTGCGTGCCCCGGGCATCAGCACGGCGAGTTTTTTAAAAAACATCCTGCGGGTCGCCATTTTTACGACTTTTTCGGTGAAAACCTGTTTCGTGCCGACATGTGCAACGCTGATGTGAAGTTGGGCGATTTGCTGATCCACGAAGGATCGGCGAAACATGCACAGAAATTTGCCGCCAAAGTCTTCCATGCGGATAAAACCTATTTTGTGCTTAACGGGACGTCAGCGGCGAATAAAGTGGTTACCAATGCGCTGCTGACACGCGGCGATCTGGTGCTGTTTGATCGTAACAACCACAAGTCGAATCACCATGGCGCACTTATTCAGGCGGGCGCTACGCCGGTTTATCTTGAGGCGGCACGTAACCCGTTTGGTTTTATCGGCGGCATTGATGAGCATTGTTTTAACGAGGCGTATCTGCGCGAGCAAATTCGCAATGTCGCGCCGGAAAAGGCAGATAAAGCGCGGCCCTTCCGTCTGGCCATTATTCAGCTTGGCACCTATGACGGCACTATCTACAACGCACGCCAGGTGATCGACAAGATAGGTCACCTTTGTGACTACATCCTGTTTGACTCGGCCTGGGTGGGTTATGAGCAATTTATCCCAATGATGGCCGATGGCTCGCCGTTGTTGCTGGAGCTGAATGAAAACGATCCGGGCATTTTCGTTACCCAGTCTGTCCATAAACAGCAGGCCGGCTTCTCGCAAACCTCGCAGATCCACAAGAAAGATAACCATATTCGCGGCCAGACGCGTTTCTGCCCGCATAAGCGACTGAATAATGCCTTCATGCTCCATGCGTCGACCAGCCCGTTCTACCCGCTGTTTGCGGCGCTGGATGTTAACGCCAAAATTCATGAAGGGGAGAGTGGCCGCCGCCTGTGGGCGGAATGCGTCACGCTGGGTATTGAAGCGCGTAAAGCTATTCTCGCCAGCTGTAAGATGCTTCTGCCATTTATTCCTCCCGTCGTCGACGGCAAACCGTGGCAGGAACATCCCACATCGGTGATTGCCAGTGAGCGCCGCTTCTTCAGTTTTGAACCCGGTGCGAAATGGCATGGTTTTGAAGGGTATGCCGACGATCAGTATTTTGTCGATCCCTGCAAGCTGCTGCTGACGACGCCTGGCATTGATGCCCAGACCGGGCGTTATACCGATTTTGGTATCCCTGCCACCATTCTGGCGCACTATCTGCGTGAAAACGGCATCGTGCCGGAGAAATGCGATCTCAACTCGATTTTATTCCTCCTGACGCCAGCTGAAAGCGCTGACAAAATGGCGCAACTGGTGGCGATGCTGGCGCAGTTTGAACAGCATATTGAAGACGATACGCCGCTTTCAGAGGTGTTGCCGACCATCTTCAATAAATACCCGGTGCGCTATCGCGACTATACCCTGCGCGAACTGTGCCAGGAGATGCACGATCTGTACGTCAGCTTCGATGTTAAAGATCTGCAAAAAGCGATGTTCCGTCAGGTGAGTTTGCCAAAGGTGGCGATGAATCCTCAGGATGCCAACAGCGCGTTTATCCGCGGTGATGTCGAGCTGGTACGTATTTGCGATGCAGAAGGCCGTATCGCGGCGGAAGGGGCGCTACCTTACCCTCCAGGCGTCCTGTGCGTGGTCCCTGGTGAAGTGTGGGGTGGGGCGGTTCAGCGTTACTTCCTCGCGCTGGAAGAGGGCGTGAACCTGTTGCCAGGTTTTTCACCAGAGCTACAGGGCGTGTACAGCGAAACAGACACAGACGGCATTAAGCGTTTGTATGGCTATGTGCTGAAGTAAGTACGAAAAAAAACGGGTCACCCAAAGGTGACCCGTTTTTGTCAGAGAAGAATTAGTGTGTCACGGGCTGAGAGCCTGTTGGCGTGCGAACGTGTTTGTATTTAAACAGGGCGACGAACGCGAAAGCCAGAATCAGAGAGTAGCCGGCGAAAATCAGCCACACGGTTTGCCAGTCGGTAATACCGTTCAGTGTGTAATGCTCAACCACTTTCCCGCTGACCACACCTCCCAGGATGCAACCGAAACCGTTGGTCATCATCAGGAACATACCCTGTGCGCTGGCTCGGATTTCAGGGCGAACTTCTTTTTCAACAAACACTGAACCGGAGATGTTGAAGAAGTCGAAGGCGCAGCCGTAAACAATCATCGACAGAACCAGCAGTACCGTACCGAACGGCGTCGGGTCGCCATAGGCGAACAGACCGAAGCGCAGCATCCACGCCACAATACTGATAAGCATAACGTTCTTAATGCCGTAGCGGCTCAGGAAGAACGGGATCGTCAGGATAAACAGGGTTTCGGAGATCTGTGAAATCGACATCATCACCGAGGCGTGCTCAACAATAAAGCTCCCGGAGAACAGCGGGTTGTTGTCGAAGCTGTGCAGGAAGGTGTTCCCGAACATGTTGGTGATTTGCAGTTCAGCGCCCAGCATCATTGAGAAGATGAAGAAGATCGCCATACGCTTGTTTTTAAACAGCGCGAAGGCATCCAGACCCAACATTGAGGTCCAGCTCTGGTTTTTCTGCTGGTTGGCTACCGGAATATGCGGCAGCGTCAGGGTGAACAGCGCCAGAACAACGGAGAGGACAGCACCGATGTACAGCTGCATATGGCTCAGTTCGAAGCCGGAGAAGCTCACACCCCACATGGCAAAGATAAAGCCGATGGTGCCCCAGATACGGATTGGCGGGAAGTCGGTCACAATGTCCATCCCCGCAGATTGCAAGCGGTAGTAGGAGATGGTGTTGATCAGACCCAACGTCGGCATATAGGCCAACGAGTTAAGGAGGATCACGAAGAACATTGCGCCCGGCGTGGTCACCTCCGCCGCCATAAACAGCGTTGCGGCGCCAACTATGTGGCAAATGGCATACACCCATTTCGCACTTAACCATTTGTCCGCCACAATCCCTAACAGCGTAGGCATCAGGACGGCGGCGATCCCCAGGGAGCTATAAACAGCACCGATGGAGGCACCGTCAAACTTAAGGGTGACAAACATATATGAGCCGAGGGTCGTGAGCCAGCTTCCCCACAGGCAGAACTGCAGAAAGGAGAGGACTTTCAGCTGCAGCTTAAGATTCATGTTAATTTCCTCACACCGTAATGCGGATGAATGTTTTAAAAGGCACATTTGCCGTTGCAATATGATGTGATTCTATCAACGACAGACCTTCGTTTTTTGTTACCTGTGACAAATATTTGCAAACATTTTCCTATTGCAAGGCAAAAGGGTGATGGAGTTAACACTTTTATACCCCGCCCTCGTGGTTTCCAGAGGGCGGGAGGGGGCGCAGAGAGGCTATTTACGGCGATATGATTTTTGCGCCGAATTGACCTTATACAAATAACGACGCGATTCTGCAGAAGGGTGTCGGGTGGTCAGCGTCTGGTAAACATCTCCTGGCGACATGCTGTTAATAATAGCAGCAGCCCGGATCTTATCATTGGAGAATACGCGCAACACGCTGCCCGCGCCGCCGTTGTAGGCCGTGATCACCGCGTAGCGTCGTGATGTCGGGTTATCGATCCCCCCTAAATACACATTGTTGAGCATCGCCAGATAAGCGGTGCCGGTATCAATGTTACTGGCAGGATCGAACAGGAAGCTGCGGCTTGGGGTGCCCGAACGTCCCTGCGAACGGAAAACGTCTTTCCCGGCGCTATGCTGAACCACCTGCATCAGACCCAGCGCGTCGGCATGACTGACCGCGTACGGGTTAAAGGAAGATTCAGTCTGCATAATCGCCAGAATGAGTGATTCTTCGACGCCATATTTCCGTGATGCCTGACGCACCATACCAAGGTATTTATGCGCGCGTTTATCAAGGTGGTTTGGGACAAGGTTGATGGTGACGCTGTAAATGATACGCAGACCGTTGCTGCGGCTCTTAAGCCGGGTTTGCAGCAGATAATCGGCGAAGTTTGTCGCCCGGCCCTCCCAGCGAATGGCCTGGCCTGTATGATCCACTACCTGACCGTACAGGAATGGCTCTTTGGAGATCTGAATATCATCAACGTCAGAATAGAGATCGACGGTTGTCGGATCGTCGCCCATTAACAGCGTCTTGATAATGGCGCGACGCAGATGCCCGGCGGGATCTGTTCCGGCAATGGTTTCAACGGTGATGGTACCGGCATCAAAGTTGATATGGCTGCGGGTCTGAAACTGATCGGTGTATTTCACATAGTCTTTTGGACCTGCGATCAGAACTTCCTTGAACCCCCACAGATTTTCAATGTTATGGGCAAATTGCCCCATCAAAATATCAAAACCGTTGGTATCCTTGACCCAGGCTTCATTGTACGAATCGCCTTTGTTGGTCGAACTGGAACAGGAGATGAGCAACGGCGCAACAAGTGCAAGCGCGAAAAATTTTTTCATCATTCCGGGAGTGCGTGTTGTGTTGTTATGTGATGTAAAAAAGGGCGGTTAAGCCCTTATTTTTTGTCTTCCGGCGTATAGCCTTCAATGTGTACATCTTTGCCTTCAAACAGGAAGTTAATCATCTCCTGTTCCAGCAATTTACGATGCTCAATATTCATCATGTTGAGTTTCTTTTCGTTGATCAGCATCGTTTGTTTATGCTGCCACTGCGCCCAGGCTTCTTTGGAGATTTCGTTATAGATGCGTTTTCCCAGTTCGCCTGGGTACAGCTGAAAATCCTGGCCTTCGGCATCACGTTGCAGGAAAGTACAAAAAATCGTTCTGCTCATAAATTATCCTCTTTATCGCCCGACGGCTTAAACCAAAGCGCCGGTGCGTAACTGCTGTAACAAACGCTCCACGGGAGCCGCCAGTCCGACCGACGGCGGTTGCGCTAAGTTATACCAGAGCGCGTTGCCTTCATCCATGCATGAGGTGAAGGAAGACACGGGAAGCCACATGGGCACAATATCCAGATGGAAATGGCTGAAGGTATGGCGAAACGCATTCAGCTGACTAAGTTTATCAGCTTTAATATTCCGTTGCGCCAGCCACTTACGCAGGCCATCCTCATCTTCAAACTGAGGAAAACAGTACAATCCCCCCCACAATCCGCTGGGAGGCCGCTGCGCCAGCAGCACGGTATCTTCATGCTGCATCAGCAAAAAATAGCCAGTGCGTTCCGGTAGTGTCTGTTTCGGTTTTTTGCCGGGGTAGAGCGACCAGCTGTCGTTGGCGGTCGCGATGCAGCCGTTTTGTAGTGGGCAAAGGGAGCATTTTGGCTTCGACCGCGTACACACCATCGCGCCTAAATCCATCATCGCCTGGTTAAAACGCTCAACACCGTTGGCGGGCGTGACCTGTTCACTGATCTCCCACAGTTTTTTCTCGACCTCTTTTTTGCCCGGCCAGCCGCTCACCGCGTAGCAGCGCGCCAGAACACGTTTGACGTTGCCGTCGAGAATCGGGAAATGTTTGCCCAGTGAGAGAGAAAGTACGGCACCTGCAGTAGAACGCCCGATGCCAGGCAATGCCGCCACTTCATCGAAGGTCTCCGGAAACTGACCGCCATGTAGCGTGACAACCTGTTGGGCCGCTTTGTGCAGATTTCGCGCCCGCGCGTAGTAACCTAAGCCGGTCCATAAATGAAGAACTTCGTCCAGCGGCGCATTGGCTAAATCAGCCACCGTGGGAAAGCGCGACATAAAGCGTTCAAAATAGGGAATAACCGTGGCAACCTGGGTTTGTTGCAACATGACTTCTGAGAGCCATACTTTGTAAGGCGTCTTGTCAATTTGCCAGGGCAGCGTTTTCCGCCCGTATTTGTCGTACCAGCCCAACACCTGAGCTGAAAATTGAGACGCTTGCATGGTCACCGCTTAATATTTGCTGGGGGGCAGATTGCAGCACAGAGGCAACAGGGTGTAAACCGGAACTTTCCGGTGCTGACTTTCTTCCTTTACTTGCATCCGCCAACTAACTTTGGATAATGCCCGTTTTCGCAACTCAATCACAAGCAGACTTAACTTTTATGAAGAACGACGTCATTTCACCGGAATTTGATGAAAACGGCCGCCCGTTGCGCCGTATTCGTAGTTTTGTTCGTCGCCAGGGGCGACTGACGAAAGGGCAGGAACACGCGCTGGAAAACTACTGGCCGGTGATGGGCGTTGAATTCAGCGAAGATCCTGTGGATTTTGTGGCGCTGTTTGGCCGTGAAGCGCCGATCACGCTGGAGATCGGTTTTGGGATGGGCGCATCGCTGGTGGCGATGGCAAAAGAACGTCCGGAACAGAATTTCCTCGGCATTGAAGTGCATTCACCGGGGGTGGGCGCATGCCTGGCTTCTGCCCATGAGGAAGGGGTTGAGAACCTGCGAGTGATGTGCCATGACGCGGTCGAAGTGCTGCATAAAATGATTCCTGACAATTCTTTATCCATGGTTCAGCTCTTTTTCCCTGACCCGTGGCATAAAGCGCGTCATAATAAACGCCGTATCGTTCAGGTACCGTTTGCTGAGCTTGTGAAGAGCAAGCTGAAACTGGGCGGTGTTTTCCACATGGCGACCGACTGGGAAGCCTATGCAGAACACATGCTTGAGGTGATGACCTCCATCGACGGGTATAAAAACCAGTCTGAAACCAACGATTATGTACCGCGCCCGCAATCGCGCCCGGTAACCAAATTTGAACAGCGTGGTCATCGTCTTGGCCACGGCGTATGGGACTTAATGTTCGAGAGGGTGAAATAATGGCAAAGAACCGTAGCCGTCGTCTGCGTAAAAAAATGCATATCGACGAATTCCAGGAATTAGGATTTTCGGTTGCATGGCGTTTTCCGGAAGGTACATCTGAAGAGCAGGTTGATAAAATCGTTGATGATTTTATTAATGACGTCATTGAACCGAACAAACTGGCCTTTGACGGCAGCGGTTATCTGGCCTGGGAAGGTCTGATCTGCATGCAGGAAATCGGTAAATGCACGGAAGAACATCAGGCGATAGTTCGTAAATGGCTGGAAGAGCAAAAACTTGAAGAAGTGCGCACCAGCGAACTTTTCGATGTTTGGTGGGACTAACAAAACATACGGGGCCAGCATTTGCTGGCCCGATTTGTCTTGAGGGAAAGTTATGATGCGCAAAACGCTGCTGGCGGCAGTCCTAACGTTCACGGCGATGGCCGCACACGCAGATTACAAATGCAGCGTCACACCGCGTGACGATGTGATTTTGAGCCCGCAAACGGTGCAGGTGAAAGGCGAAAATGGCAACCTGGTCATTACGCCGGATGGCAACGTGACATTCAACGATAAGTCGTACACCCTGAGCGCTGCACAGCGTGAACAGGCGAAAGATTACCAGTCTGAATTACGCAGCGCGTTACCGTGGATTGATGAAGGCGCCAGAAACCGGGTCGAGAAAAGCCGTGTCGCGCTGGACAAAATCATCGCCAAAGAAGTGGGTGAAAGCAGCAGTATGCGCGGTCGTCTGACTAAACTTGATGCGCAACTGAAAGAGCAGATGAACCGTATTATCGAACATCGCACGGACGGCCTGACATTCCACTACAAGGCGATTGATCAGGTGCGTGCGGATGGCCAGCAACTGGTGAATCAGGCGATGGGCGGCATTCTGCAGGACAGCATTAATGAGATGGGGGCCAAAGCGGTGCTCAAAGGCGGTGGTAATCCACTGCAAGGCGTACTGGGAAGCCTGGGGGGCTTGCAAACATCGATTCAAAATGAATGGAAGAATCAGGAAAAAGACTTCCAGCAGTTTGGCAAAGATGTCTGTAGCCGCGTCGTGACGCTGGAAGATAATCGCAAAGCGTTGGTCAGTAGCCTGAAATAATCCTTTCTGTTTTTTTAAGCAACGGCACGGTTTTGTGCCGTTTTGTTTTGTCTATTTCCCTCATTTTGATAT
This sequence comes from Citrobacter sp. GW821-FHT07H02, assembly GCF_059418505.1. NCBI lineage: Bacteria > Pseudomonadati > Pseudomonadota > Gammaproteobacteria > Enterobacterales > Enterobacteriaceae > Citrobacter > Citrobacter sp. GW821-FHT07H02. The sequence goes on from NZ_JBWKPZ010000011.1 coordinate 20,735, forward strand.
CCATCTCTAAAATCAATACATTGGATGACATATTTATCTGTTTAATTGGAAGAGGTCACATTATTCATCTCCTGGGTTGCGATAATGCGTCAACTTTTTACGTAACTGGAGAAATAACATGGAGTTTTTCAAGAAAACGGCACTTGCCGCACTGGTTATGGGGTTCAGCGGTGCCGCGCTCGCTTTACCTAATGTCACTATTTTAGCCACCGGTGGGACGATTGCTGGCGGCGGTGACTCAGCAACAAAATCGAATTACACAGCCGGTAAAGTTGGCGTTGAAAACCTGGTGAATGCAGTGCCTCAGCTCAAGGATATTGCTGTGGTGAAAGGCGAACAGGTCGTGAATATCGGTTCTCAGGATATGAACGATGAGGTCTGGTTAACGCTGGCGAAGAAGATCAATACCGAGTGTGATAAAACCGACGGCTTCGTCATCACTCACGGCACCGATACCATGGAAGAGACCGCCTACTTCCTCGATCTGACCGTGAAGTGCAACAAACCTGTCGTGCTGGTCGGGGCAATGCGTCCTTCTACGGGGATGAGCGCAGACGGCCCGTTCAACCTCTATAACGCGGTGGTGACCGCAGCTGACAAAGCCTCTGCCAACCGTGGCGTGCTGGTGGTGATGAATGACACCGTTCTGGATGGTCGTGACGTCACGAAAACCAATACCACCGATGTTGCTACCTTTAAGTCCGTTAACTACGGACCGCTGGGTTACATCCACAACGGCAAAATCGACTATCAACGCACTCCGGCGCGTAAACACACTTCAGCCACGCCATTCGATGTCTCTAAGCTGAACGAACTGCCGAAGGTCGGGATTATCTATAACTATGCGAATGCGTCTGACCTGCCGGCAAAAGCGCTGGTTGATGCAGGTTATGACGGGATTGTGAGTGCGGGTGTCGGCAACGGTAACCTGTACAAAACGATCTTTGATACCCTGGCGACGGCTGCGCATAAAGGGACTGTCGTAGTTCGTTCTTCCCGCGTACCGACTGGTGCCACGACTCAGGATGCTGAAATCGATGATGCGAAGTACGGCTTTGTCGCTTCGGGTTCACTGAACCCGCAGAAAGCCCGTGTGCTGCTGCAACTGGCGCTCACGCAAACCAAAGATCCAAAACAGATCCAGACGATGTTTAATCAGTATTAATCCAGTGTGTCGGCTACGCCTTAGTCTTCCGCAGGCGTAGCCGCCATCCGGCAAATAGCCTGATGGTGCAGCACTTATCTGGTCTACGCTTTATCCTGCACTATTCAGCAAGAAACAGCTCAAGAAGAGAGTTTAAGAACAACTTACCGTGCTGGGTAATTTGCCAGTATTCCTCGCTCTCGGTCAGATAACCCTGGGCAATGGCTTCATCGATCTGCGTACGAATAGCGTCTTCAGTCAACCCGGTGTACTGCGTAAATTCGCTACGCGGTGCGGCTTCCAGCAGGCGGAAGCGGTTCATAAAGAACTCAAACGGCTTATCTGCCACTTCGACATCGCGCTGGCTTTCGAGATAACGCCCCTGCATATAGCCACGTGGATGACGTGTTTTGGTGGTACGCAGAATGCGCCCATCCGGGAAAGTCACTTTTCCATGCGCGCCACAGCCAATGCCTAAGTAATCGCCAAAGCGCCAGTAGTTCAGGTTGTGCTGGCACTGATAGCCAGGTTTCGCGTACGCGGAGGTTTCATACTGCTGATACCCTGCTGCGGTTAATAACCGATGTCCCTGCTCGAAGATATCCCACAGAGCGTCGTCATCGGGTAATACCGGTGGGCGTGAGCCGAACAGCGTATTGGGTTCGATGGTGAGCTGATACCAGGAAAGATGCGGCGGATTAAGCGCGATGGCTTGCTGTAAGTCGTCCAGCGCTTCTTCCAGCGTTTGATCCGGCAGGCCGTGCATCAGATCGAGATTGAAGCTACGCAGCCCCAGCCCGCTTGCCAGATTCGCGGCGCGTTTGGCTTCTTCCGGGCCGTGAATACGCCCCAGACGCTGTAGCTTGAGCTCACTAAAGCTCTGCACGCCAATGGAGATACGATTCACCCCAGCATGCTGATAGTCAATAAAGCGATCCGCTTCGACCGTACCCGGATTCGCTTCCATCGTTATCTCTGCATCCGCCGCCAGATTCAGGCGCGCCCGCACGCCATCCAGCAACGTTTGCATCGCCGGGCCGGAAAGCAGGCTCGGCGTACCGCCACCGATAAAAATGGTCTTTACTTCACGTCCCTGCGCGTAAGCCACTTCAGTATCCAAATCGCGCAACAGGTGCTGCACATAATCGTCGTGCGGCACTTCGCCTTTCAGCGCATGCGAGTTGAAATCGCAGTACGGGCATTTCTGCACGCACCACGGGATGTGAATATAGAGACTCAGCGGCGGCAGCTTAACCATGTCGTAAGGCATCCAGCAGCAGCTTCAATGCTTGTCCACGATGCGAAATCGCGCTTTTCTCTTCACGGCTCAGCTCTGCGGCAGTTTTACCTTCAGACGGCACAAAGAAGATGGGATCGTAGCCAAAGCCGCCGTTGCCGGCTGCCTCACGGGTAATGACGCCCTGCCAGCTACCGTGACACACCAGCGGCGTAGGATCTTCCGCGTGGCGCATATAGACCAGCACGCAGTGAAAGCGCGCCTGACGTTTATCGTCCGGTACATCCTGCAGGGCATCCAGCAGTTTTTCCAGGTTCTGCTGGTCGGTCGCATCTTCACCGGAATAACGTGCGGAATAGATACCCGGCGCGCCGCCCAGCACGTCAACGGCCAGGCCGGAGTCGTCGGCAATGGCGGGCAGACCCGTCACCTGCGCGGCATGGCGAGCCTTCAGAATTGCATTTTCGATAAAGGTCAGGCCAGTCTCTTCGGCTGAGTCGACGCCCAGCGCCGTCTGCGCCACAACATCAAGCCCGAAATCGCTTAAAAGCGAAGCCAGCTCACGCACTTTACCGGCATTGCCGGTAGCGAGGACTACTTTTTGCATAGGGATACCTAATCAGTTAACGCCGCAATTTCTGGCGGGATCTGTTGCGGATGAATGATTTTAACCTGTTTGTGGCGGCCGAGTTCGCCCTTTTCAATAACGATCTGGCTTTTGGCCACGCGGAACTGTTTGCTGAGAAACTTCACCAGATGGCTGTTCGCCTGGCCATCGACCGGTGGTGCGGTAATGGCGACTTTTACTTCGTCGCCATGTAAACCCACAATACTGTCACGGCTGGCTTTCGGCTGAATATAGAGCCGTAAAACCAGGCCGTCATCGCAGGGTGTAACGGCACTCATAGCGCCATCCACAGCCCCGGCAGCAGCATGTTACCTGTCGCCTGTAAGATCTCGGCGATGCCCATGTTGATGACATACAGCAACAGCACGAGGATCATCGGAGAGAAATCAATGCCACCCATAGAAGGCAGTAACCGGCGAATAGGGCGCAGCAGCGGATCGGCAAGCTGGATGAGCACGTATTCAACCGGGCTGCGGCCCTGGCTTACCCAACTCATGATCGCCATCAACAACAGAACCCAGAAAATCAGCAAACCGATGGTTTTCAGTACGATAAGTACGGCTGCAATCCAGATGATCGGCTGGAAAGTGACCACTTTAAACAGCACTATCGCCTTGATAAAGCTGAGAATGAATGCCACCAGTACCGATGCGCTGTCAATCGGACCCATGGGAGGAATGACACGGCGCAGCGGCCCGATAATCGGTTGAGTGACTTTCACGACAAACTGCGAAAACGGATTATAAAAATCACAGCGAGCCCACTGCATCCACACGCGCAGCAACAGCACCATGGTATACAGCTCAATAACGGTCGAGAGCAGGAAGGTCAACGTGTTCATGGCGTTCCTTAGTTTTCCTTAATTTTTTGTGTAATCACGTGCACCAAAAATAGCAGTGCCGATGCGCACCATCGTACTACCTGCCGCGATCGCGGCATCCATATCGTCTGACATACCCAGAGACAGCGTATCGACATCAGGGTAACGGGTCTTTAGACCGGCAAATGCTACAGCCATTTGACGGGCAACTTCAAACTGCCTTACATAATCTGACTCAGGCGCCGGGATCGCCATCAGTCCGCGAAGGCGAAGATGCGGCATTCCCGCCACTTCAGTTGCGAGCGCGTCCAGCTCCGTCAGCGGAATTCCTGACTTGCTATTCTCATCGCTGATATTGATTTGAATGAGTACGTTCAGCGGCGGCAGCGTTGCCGGGCGTTGTTCGTTCAGACGGGCAGCAATACGCAGACGGTCGATCGTATGACACCAGTCGAAATGTTCTGCGACCAGGCGGCTTTTGTTGGACTGCAACGGGCCAATAAAGTGCCATTGCAATCCGTCGACGCCACTCTCCTGGAAATGGCGAATTTTTTCCACCCCTTCCTGAACGTAATTTTCGCCAAATGCGCGTTGCCCAGCGGTAATCGCTTCTGCGATGGCGCTCGCAGGCTTGGTTTTACTCACTGCAAGCAATGTAACGTCTTCTGAAGACCGCCCGCAACGCGTCGCAGCGGCTGAGATTTTGTCCCGGATCTGTGCCAGGTTATGCGCGATATCGTTCATTTTCCGAGGATGTTCATATGAATATGGAAGAAATTGTGGCCCTTAGTGTAAAGCATAACGTCTCGGATCTACACCTGTGTAATGCCTGGTCTGCGCGTTGGCGAAAACGGGGGCGGGTGGAGATGGCGCCCTTTACGTCGCCGGACATTCAGGCGCTCTTAGCGCAGTGGCTTAATGACGCTCAGCAGGAACAACTGCGGGAAAATGGTCAGCTTGATTTTGCTGTGTCGCTGGCGGGGAACTTGCGGCTACGCGCCAGCGCTTTTACTCACCAGCAGGGGACTTCGCTGGCGCTGCGGTTGTTACCCGCCTCCTGCCCGATACTGGCGGAACTTCAGGCGCCGCCCGTCTTAACGAATCTTCTGAGCTGCGAGAATGGACTTATTCTGGTGACCGGGGCCACCGGCAGCGGGAAATCGACCACCCTGGCGGCGATGGTTGAGTATCTTAACCAGCATACTGAAGCGCATATTCTGACCCTTGAAGACCCCATCGAGTATTGTTACGCCAGTCAGCGTTGTTTGATCCAGCAGCGCGAGGTCGGTGTACATTGCAGTTCGTTTGCCTCCGGGCTGCGTGCGGCATTGCGGGAAGATCCTGATGTCATTTTACTGGGCGAGCTGCGAGACAGCGAAACGATCCGTCTGGCGTTGACCGCAGCGGAAACAGGGCATCTGGTGCTGGCGACGCTGCACACGCGTGGCGCGGCGCAAGCCATTGAGCGATTGATCGACTCTTTTCCGGCACAGGAGAAAGATCCGGTACGCAGTCAACTGGCGGGCAGTTTGCGTGCGGTATTGTCGCAAAAACTGGAAAAAGACAAACAGGACGGGCGCGTGGCGCTGTTTGAGCTACTCATCAATACGCCAGCGGCAGGGAATCTGATCCGGGAGGGGAAGAGCCACCAACTGCCCGGCATAATCCAAACCGGGCAGCAGATGGGAATGCAGACCTTCGCTCAAAGCCTGCAGCAGCGACAGGCGCAAGGGAGGCTTTAAAACGCGTCAGGGCGATGCGCACTCTCATGGCAGCGGACTGAGTGAGTTCAGTACCCTTGCTCGAAATAACTTTCGAGAATGATGACCGCAGAGGCGGAGTCGACCTTGCCCTTGTTTAGCGCCCGGTATCCGCCTTGTTCAAACAGGCCGGAGCGTGCTTCAACCGTGCTGAGCCGTTCGTCATGCAGGGTCACCGTCACGCCAAATCGACCGTGAATACGGTTGGCAAACTTGCGTGCCCTGGCGGTCAGAGGTTGCTCGGTGCCATCCATGTTGAGCGGCAGCCCCACAATCACCTCATCGGGTTGCCACTCTTTGAGCAGGCGTTCGATGAGGTTCCAGTCAGGGGTTCCATCCTGCGCTTTGATTGCAGGCAGCGGGCGGGCAGTGCCGGTGATCCGCTGGCCAATCGCGACGCCAATACTTTTCGTGCCAAAATCGAAGGCCAGTAAGGTTTCGCTCATCAGGCGTGCCCCGCCACGCCAGGCATGGTCAGGATATCAATCCCAATCAGTCTGGCTGCTTCGCGCCAACGATCGGCAATCGGCGTTTTGAATAAAATATTGAGATCGGCAGGTGCTGTCAGCCAGGCGTTATCCAGTAACTCTTGTTCCAGCTGGCCTTTTTCCCATGAGGAGTATCCCAGGGCTACCAGCACCTCAGTAGGTTGTTCTTGTGTGCCCAGGGTTTCCAGCACGTCACGGGAGGTGGTGATCACGGTGTTATCTGAAATCCGAATACTGGACGAAAAACGCGATGGCGGGGTATGCAGAATAAACCCACGGTCTTCTGCCAGCGGGCCACCCAGCATCACGGCTTTATCCAGGCGAATGGCGGGATCACGGGGTTCCGGCGCTATTTTCAGCTTTTCCAGAATCCCTTCAATTTGTAGATTTTCCAGTGGCTTATTGATGATGATCCCCATTGCGCCATTTTCATTATGTTCGCAAATATAGACCACAGAGCGGCGGAAAATCGGATCCTGAAGAGCAGGCATGGCAATAAGAAAGTGATGCTGTAAATTCATTGTCAGAGGTTCTGTTCCTGGTTTAAAAAAGCAACAGGGGTCAGTATGTGGGTAAAGAGTACGGATGTCACTACCGTAGGCCGGATAAGACGCTCGCGTCGCCATCCGGCATCGGTGTTTTAATGCCTGATGGCGCTACGCTTATCAGGCCTACAAAGGTCGTCATCCTGCAGACGGCTTACTTCTGCAGACGCGCTTCAATCGCGTCCATCAGCATACCGGTAATCGAGACCGGGAATTCTGCTTCAATCTCGCGAATACAGGTTGGGCTGGTGACGTTAATTTCTGTCAGACGGTCGCCAATGATATCCAGACCGACGAAAATAAGCCCTTTCGCTTTCAGCGTTGGCCCAATACGACGGGCAATATCCCAGTCGCTTTCCGTTAACGGACGCGGTTCGCCACGGCCGCCAGCGGCCAGATTACCGCGGGTTTCGCCACCCTGCGGAATACGCGCCAGGCAGTACGGCACTGGTTCGCCATCCACCACCAGTACGCGCTTATCACCGTCTTTAATAGCGGGCAGATAGTTCTGCGCCATACAGTAGCGGGTGCCGTGTTCGGTCAGCGTTTCGGCAATCACGCCGAGGTTGGGATCGCCTTCCTTCACGCGGAAGATCGACGCGCCACCCATACCGTCCAACGGTTTGAGAATGATATCGCTGTGTTTTTGCCAGAAGGCTTTCAGCTGCGCTTTGTTGCGGGTGACTAACGTTTCTGGCGTCAGATCGGAGAACCAGGCGGTGAACAGCTTTTCATTACAGTCGCGCAGGCTCTGCGGCTTGTTCACAATCAGCGTGCCTTTCTCTTCTGCACGTTCCAGAATATAGGTGGCGTAGATAAACTCAGTGTCAAACGGCGGATCTTTACGCATCAGAATGACGTCCAGATCCGCCAGCGGCAGATCCTGTTCGCCGGTAAAGTCGTACCATTTGTCGTAGTTCTGCTCGACGCTCAGGGTACGCGTGCAGGCGCGGGCTTCACCGTTAATCAGATAAAGATCGGCCATCTCCATATAATGAAGTTCGTAGCCGCGGCGCTGTGCTTCCAGCAGCATAGCGAAGCTGGAATCTTTCTTGATGTTGATGCTTGCGATGGGATCCATCACGATGCCGAGCTTGATCATTGTTCTTCTCCGTTAGCCCAGATCGCCAAATCGCACCTGAAGCGCGGTAATGGCGGTGAGCGCAGTTGTCTCAGTACGCAGAACGCGAGGTCCTAACAGGATATCAGTAAACTGGTAGCGTGCGGTCATGGCAATTTCGTCAGCCGACAGCCCGCCTTCCGGACCAATCAACAGACGAATACGTTCAACCGGCAGCGGTAACGTGTTGATACTGGCGCTGGCGCGCGGGTGAAGATTCAGCTTCAGCCCTTCATCTTGCTCTGCACACCAGGCTTCCAGATCCATGGCCGGACGAATTTCCGGCACCCGATTACGACCGCACTGTTCACAGGCGGCAATGGCGATTTTTTGCCACTGCTGGAGCTTCTTATTCAGACGCTCACTGTCCAGTTTAACGCCGCAGCGCTCAGAAAAAAGTGGCGTAATGAGGCTTACACCCAGTTCTATTGATTTCTGGATAGTGAATTCCATTTTTTCACCGCGTGACATCACTTGTCCGAGGTGAATATGCAGCGGGGACTCACGGTCGTCGAATTCACCACTGAGTATCTTCACCTCCACGCTTTTTTTGCTGGCGTTGGTGATCTCGGCATCAAATACCTGGTTGCTGCCATCAAACAGTTGCAAAGCCTGCCCCGGCCCCATGCGTAACACGCGACCGATATGGTTGGCGGCATCTTCGCACAGTGAAATCTGGCTGCCAGAAGAGAGAGGTTCAGGGTGGTAAATGCGGGGAATGCGCATGGTTTAAAATCCGCGTATCTCCCCACGCAAACGAGTCGCGTGGGGTTGGGTTAACAATTATTCCCGCTAGTGTAGGTTAGCTCTTTTGCGCCTGGCAAGCGCGTTGCACGTACGGGTTGTGGTTCCCTTGTACTCTGGCGATGCGTTCGTCGCGTTCGCATTCCCAGTCGGTGACCGGATATTGCTTATCCCAGGCGTTGAAAAGTTGTGTCTGCTGGCGGGAAAGGTTCAGGTTGTATTGATCGCGCATATAAAAGTAGGTACGGGCAATCGAACCCCGTGCGCGCGCTGGCGGTTCAGCCACTTTCTCTTTGAAATCGACCTTCATCGCGCACTGTCCATACTGGCCTTCGCCGCCGTTCCACTGGCTGTACATGAAGTTACCGCGATCGCCGTTGACTTCACCGACCGCCGGTTGCAGGTTATGCATGTCGCTTTCCATTTTGCGGTATTCCGGGTCTTTGGCGCAGTTTTTACGCCCCCCTTCTTGCCAGCACTGACGCTGGTGGCCAAATTGCCAGGCGGGCACCACGTGTTCCCATTCGATTCTGCTGGCGCGGTTTTCATTTTTGCGCACTTTATAACCGCAGGAGTTCAGGTCTACGACACCTTTTTTACCCTGCCAGTCAATTTTGCATCCACAGTAGAAGTCGCCGGGTACGTCAGCATTGACCTTGACGCCAGCGGCTTTTGCCTGAGAAAAACTGTTAATGCCTTCGGCCAGCGCCGGGCCTGAGAGAGCAGTCGCCAGAAACGCCACTGCAAAAGTGAGATTACGGTACATCACAAACTCCGTGTTAAATCGAGCTCGCAACGTAACGAAAGTTGTTCCTGTATGCAATCAGTCAGATCAGAAAAGTTCCTGATAATTCTGAATGTTATTGTGCGACGAGCGGTTCGCCGCAATGAACGCAACGGTAAGTTGCTTCGCCGCGCACAATTCGGTTATGGCGACGCACGGTGAGTTGATGTTCCTGGCATTTGCAGCGGTAGGCAAAGGTGTTGCGACGAACTGATTGCAGCTCAAATTGGTGAGTGCGTCTGGCGGGCACGCCAAGTACGTTTTCCATCATCCATTTCCACTCTTTTCCGTGCGGCGCAACACGGCCAAAGTGCTTCCACACCAGTAAATGCGCCAGTTCATGCGGGACGACTTCGTCCACAAACGCATCGACATTTTCGGTTAATAGCACCGGATTAAGGCGGATTTCATAACTTTCCAGCCAGGCGGTTCCGGCTGCGGTTCCGCGCTGCTGATAGACCAGTTTAGGTTCCGGGTAGTCACGACCCAGTTTCAGGTTAGCCTGGGCGAGCTTTTCCCGCAGGCTGCGCATGACGGCTTGCTGGATGGCGATAGGGAGGCGGACGGTTTTCATAACGGCAGAGAATAGTGCGAGGGGGCGGGGACTGCAAGGGGGAAGCTTCCTCCCGACTGCGGGAGGAAGCGGTGATGGATTAATCGTGAGCGCCGATTTCGCGCAGTCGACGACCTTTCATCAGGTTACGTTCGATGTGTTCCAGGGAGACGTGTTTGGTTTCCGGAACCAGCCAGAGGGTCAGAATGATGAAGAACAGGTTCAGACCGGCGTACACCCAGAACGTGTTTGCGTTACCCAGCGTGTTGAGCATGGTCAGGAATGTCGCGCCTACAATCATGTTGGCGATCCAGTTGGTTGCCGTAGAGCAGGTGATACCAAAATCACGGCCTTTCAGTGGCTGAATTTCAGAGCACAGTACCCAAATCAGCGGACCGGCGCTCATCGCGAACCCGATGATAAACATCAGCAGCATGGCAATGGCAAAGTATTGTGCGGAGGCCGAATGGATACCGATATGCATCATGGTGCCCAGCGTACCCATCCCGATGGCCATCACCAGGAAGCCCAGCGTCAGCGTAGGTTTACGACCCCAGCGGTCTACCAGACCGATGGCGATGAAGGTTGCCAGAACGTTGGTCAGACCGACGATAACGGTCCCCCACATCTGCTCAGTGGTGTTGGTGTAGCCCGCCAGTTCAAAGATTTTCGGCGCGTAGTACATGATGACGTTCATCCCGGTGAACTGCTGCATCACCTGTAACAGCACACCCAGGAAGACGGCACGGCGGAAGTTGCTGTTTTCTTTAAACAGTGCCCAGCCACTCTGTTTCACCTTCAGGCTTTCGCGGATTTCGTCCAGCTCACGTTTGGCTTCTGCGCTGGTATCACGCAAACGCAGCAGGACGCGTTCTGCATCCACGAAGCGACGTTTGGCGGCAAACCAGCGTGGGCTATCCGGCAGGAAAAACACGCCAATCAACAGCAGAATGGCGGGAATAATGATAACGCCTAACATCCAGCGCCATGCACCGCTGTAGCTGAAGGCAGTATCCGAGAGATACGCCCCCAGAATACCGATAGTGATCATCAACTGATACATCGAGATCATGCTGCCGCGAATTTTCTCCGGCGCAATTTCGGATAAGTACAGCGGCGCGGTATAGGAGGCGACACCGACGGCCAGACCCAACAGCACGCGGGAGAGGATCAGGATCTCAACGTTAGGCGCGGCGGCAGAACACAACGAACCCGCCACAAACAGAATCGCCCCGATCATCAGGCTTTTCTTACGACCCAGTTTGAAGGAGAGCCAACCGCTGCCGACAGCACCAACAGCGGCACCGAACATCATCGAGCTTACCACCCATTCCTGAGTGTGCGGGCTAATCTGGAATTCATCAGTGATGAAGGGTAACGCACCGGCGATAACACCGATATCCAGGCCAAAAAGTAATCCGGCCAGGGCGGCAAGAAAGCAGACAAAAAATGTCATCGTCTTGTTGGAACGCCCCTGTTTTTTAGTGTCAGGCATAAAGCCCTCCGATTGGGTTGCCAATTTTGTTGATGGTAAGGGTAGGTGAGTACGCCGTAAAAATATGTGAGGTTAATCACATTGGTGTAATCGGTTACACTAACATTCACCAAGTGTATTGTTTAATTATATGAAAAATAGTGAATTTAATAATCATGTAACATGGGGTGTTACCCGGTATTAAGATAATGCCGAAAATCAATGTAACGACAATGCGTGTGTGACTGTTGTGAAGTGTTAATCCAGTTTTAATAACGTAAAATTGAATGTAATCGCTTCCATTGTTTTGTCTGTGGAAGGGGAATTACGGAAAACCGGAATGGGTAACAGCGGGGGGAAGGCGGTATGAGAAAAGCAAAAGGCCAGCACGAGGCTGGCCTTTGAGAGCGTTCAGTCAGAGGATTATTTCAGACCGGCGGCATCACGTAACAGCTGCGCTTTGTCGGTTTTTTCCCATGGGAAATGTTCGCGACCAAAGTGACCATAGGCTGCGGTTTCTTTGTAGATCGGGTGCAGCAGATCCAGCATCTGAATCAGGCCGTACGGACGCAGGTCAAAGAACTCGCGCACCAGCAGAGTTAGCTGCTCTGAAGGGACTTTCTCAGTACCGAACGTTTCAACCATGATGGAAGTCGGTTCCGCCACGCCGATAGCGTAGGAGACCTGAATTTCACAACGGTCAGCCAGGCCCGCAGCGACGATGTTTTTCGCCACATAACGCGCCGCGTAGGCTGCAGAACGGTCAACTTTAGACGGATCTTTACCGGAGAAAGCGCCGCCGCCATGACGTGCCATACCGCCGTAGGTATCAACGATGATTTTACGCCCCGTCAGACCACAGTCGCCCATTGGGCCACCGATAACGAAACGGCCGGTTGGGTTGATGAAGAATTTGGTGGACGCACTCAGCCATTCGCTCGGCAGAACCGGTTTGATGATCTCTTCCATCACCGCTTCTTGCAGGGATTTCTGGTCGATATCTTCGGAATGCTGAGTGGACAGAACCACGGCATCAATACCGACGATTTTGCCGTCGTCATACTGGAAGGTCACCTGGCTTTTCGCGTCCGGACGTAACCACGGCAGGGTGCCGTTTTTACGCACTTCAGCCTGACGCTGCACCAGACGGTGTGCGTAGGTGATTGGTGCTGGCATCAGCACTTCGGTTTCATTGGTGGCGTAGCCAAACATCAGGCCCTGGTCGCCAGCGCCCTGTTCCAGCGGGTCGGCACGGTCAACACCCTGATTGATATCCGGGGATTGTTTACCGATAGCGCTCAGCACTGCGCAGGAGTTCGCGTCGAAACCCATGTCGGAATGCACATAGCCAATCTCGCGCACCGTATTACGGGTGATCTCTTCGATATCAACCCAGGCGCTGGTGGTGATTTCACCGCCAACTAAAACCATACCGGTTTTAACGTAGGTTTCACATGCGACACGTGCTTTGGGATCCTGTTCCAGGATGGCGTCCAGCACGGCGTCAGAGATTTGGTCAGCGATTTTGTCAGGATGCCCTTCTGAAACGGACTCAGACGTAAAAAGGTGTTTTGCCATGTTTAATTTCACCTAAGGAGAATTTGTTTAGCTCAAACTGTTGTGCGGGGTAGCCATAGCCGAAGATTCTACCAAGGCCTGCAGGTTAGTGACACTGGCAGTCTGAGTGTTAATCAGTATGGATGGATTAACATCTGGATGGCTATTTTAGGTTACTTGTTCACCTGATTTCCAGCTTTTTTTGAGTAAAGCCTCATTGCGTTGAAAACACAGCTGGAAATTTTTCCTGACGGTGATGGCAATGTGCGCATTTATGTTTTGCTTTTTACCTCTCATGTCGGTATAAAACGCGGCGCGCGGCTCATACAGCACACGACGTTTTCATCGTGTTGCCACTTCCTGCCGGGCTAAAACTTTTGCTTTGGCTTGTGGGTTCGTTCCGTGCGGAGCGGCCGTGGAGGTGATACGAGATAATGAACCGTTGTATTCTGCTGAATCAGTCGCACCGTTCTGGTGTACGAATGTCCCCCACATACTGCATCTCTGCTTTGCATACCTGCCGATGTTATACCCATCTCGGCGCTTCTCAGGACTCCAGGGCCGGTTACGGCAACTAAGGACTGAACAAGGGCGCTCTTGGTTAAACAAGAGTTTTCTCGTGGTTTCGCCGAACCGTCATGTTTAGTTCGGTTACGTGTTTTACAATGATATGAAAAAGAAACCGGTCGCGCAGTCGGAGCGTCAGCACTATCCGCTGGAAAATCCGCCTGTTTATGGGTTGTTATCGCGTCTTCGGACTGCGATAGTAGTCAACTGTTTTACACTTGTTAATAAAATCTGAGGTTCGCTATGTCTGACGACATTTCTATGGGTTCGCTTTCGTCAGCAGGCGGACAGGGTGTACTACGCTCCATGCAGGAGGTTGCAATGAGTTCCCAGGAAGCCAGCAAGATGCTGCGTACTTACAATATTGCCTGGTGGGGCAATAACTACTACGACGTCAATGAACTGGGACACATCAGTGTGTGCCCGGATCCGGACGTCCCCGACGCGCGCGTTGATCTTGCCAAACTGGTAAAAGCGCGCGAAGCGCAAGGCCAGCGTCTGCCTGCATTGTTCTGCTTCCCGCAGATCCTGCAACACCGTCTGCGTTCGATTAACGCCGCGTTCAAACGTGCGCGTGAATCCTACGGTTACAACGGCGACTATTTCCTCGTTTACCCGATCAAAGTTAACCAGCACCGTCGGGTGATTGAATCGCTGATCCATTCCGGCGAGCCGCTGGGATTGGAAGCGGGCTCTAAAGCAGAGCTGATGGCGGTTCTGGCGCATGCCGGAATGACCCGTAGCGTGATTGTCTGTAACGGCTACAAAGACCGTGAATATATCCGTCTGGCGCTGATCGGCGAGAAGATGGGCCATAAGGTCTATCTGGTCATTGAGAAGATGTCGGAAATCGCCATCGTTCTGGATGAAGCTGAGCGTCTGAACGTCATCCCGCGTCTGGGTGTGCGTGCGCGTCTGGCGTCACAAGGCTCCGGCAAATGGCAGTCCTCAGGCGGTGAAAAATCCAAGTTCGGCCTGGCGGCGACTCAGGTACTGCAACTGGTTGAAACCCTGCGCGAAGCCGGGCGTCTGGACAGCCTGCAACTGCTGCATTTCCATCTCGGTTCCCAGATGGCGAACATCCGCGACATCGCGACCGGTGTGCGTGAATCCTCGCGATTCTACGTTGAACTGCACAAGCTGGGCGTCAACATTCAGTGCTTCGACGTCGGCGGCGGTCTGGGCGTGGATTACGAAGGGACCCGTTCGCAGTCTGACTGTTCCGTCAACTATGGCCTGAATGAGTACGCCAACAACATCATCTGGGCGATTGGCGATGCCTGTGAAGAGAATGGCCTGCCGCACCCGACGGTGATCACCGAATCCGGACGTGCGGTGACGGCACACCATACCGTGTTGGTTTCCAACATCATCGGCGTTGAGCGTAACGAATATACTGAACCTACGGCGCCTGGCGAAGATGCTCAGCGCGCGCTGCAAAGCATGTGGGAAACCTGGCAGGAGATGCACGAGCCGGGCACCCGTCGCTCATTGCGTGAATGGCTGCACGACAGCCAGATGGACCTGCACGATATCCACGTCGGTTACTCTTCCGGGACCTTTAGCCTGCAGGAACGTGCGTGGGCAGAACAGCTTTACCTCAGCATGTGTCACGAAGTGCAGAAACAGCTGGACCCGCAAAACCGTGCGCATCGCCCGATCATCGACGAACTGCAGGAACGTATGGCGGACAAAGTGTACGTCAACTTCTCGCTGTTCCAGTCAATGCCGGATGCCTGGGGTATCGACCAGTTATTCCCGGTTCTGCCGCTGGAAGGGCTGGATCAGGTTCCAGAGCGTCGTGCGGTGTTGCTGGATATCACCTGTGATTCCGACGGGGCTATCGATCACTACATCGACGGTGACGGTATTGCCACCACCATGCCGATGCCGGAATACGATCCTGAGAATCCGCCGATGCTCGGCTTCTTTATGGTTGGCGCGTATCAGGAGATCCTCGGCAACATGCATAACCTGTTCGGCGATACCGAAGCGGTTGATGTGTTTGTCTTCCCGGACGGCAGCGTAGAAGTTGAACTGTCTGATGAAGGCGATACCGTGGCGGACATGCTGCAATACGTACAGCTGGATCCGAACACGTTGCTGACCCATTTCCGCGATCAGGTGAAACAGACCGATCTGGATGATGCGTTGCAACAGCAGTTCCTTGAAGAGTTTGAAGCCGGACTGTACGGGTACACCTATCTGGAAGACGAGTAACCGCTCGTGCCCGGTGGCGCTGCGCTTACCGGGCCTACGGTTCACTTGAACCTGAGCAATTTAACGGCGATAATTACGCCCAATACGTGATATGCAAATCAATCCCTTCCTCGTCGGGCCTAACGACGCGGAGGGGATTTTTTTTACAGTGATTTTATAAGAGGTCAGGACATGAGCACTTTAGGTCATCAGTACGATAACTCTCTGGTATCTAACGCGTTTGGTTTTTTACGCCTTCCGATGAATTTCCAGCCGTACGACAGCGATGCCGACTGGGTGATCACCGGCGTTCCGTTTGATATGGCGACGTCTGGTCGCGCGGGCGGTCGTCACGGTCCGGCGGCGATCCGTCAGGTATCAACCAATCTGGCCTGGGAGCACAACCGCTTCCCGTGGAACTTCGACATGCGCGAACGCCTGAACGTCGTGGACTGCGGCGATCTGGTGTATGCGTTTGGCGATGCCCGCGAAATGAGCGAGAAATTACAGGCGCACGCAGAAAAGCTGCTTTCCGCCGGTAAACGTATGCTCTCCTTCGGCGGCGACCACTTCGTGACGCTGCCGCTGCTGCGTGCGCACGCGAAGCACTTTGGCAAAATGGCGCTGGTGCATTTTGATGCGCATACCGACACCTACGCCAACGGTTGTGAATTTGACCACGGCACCATGTTCTTTACCGCGCCGAACGAAGGTCTGATCGATCCGAACCACTCTGTGCAGATCGGCATTCGTACCGAGTTCGACAAAGACAACGGTTTTACCGTATTGGATGCCTGCCAGGTCAACGATCGTGGCGTGGACGACATCATCGCGCAGGTGAAGCAGATTGTTGGTGATATGCCGGTCTATCTGACGTTTGATATCGATGCGCTGGATCCGGCCTTTGCGCCTGGCACCGGCACACCGGTGATCGGCGGCCTGACTACCGATCGCGCCATTAAGCTGGTGCGCGGTCTGAAAGATCTGAATATCGTCGGTATGGACGTGGTCGAAGTCGCTCCGGCTTACGATCAGTCTGAAATCACCGCGCTGGCCGCGGCGACCCTGGCGCTGGAAATGCTCTACATCCAGGCGGCGAAAAAAGGCGAATAAGCCTCAGACGCTCACTGCTGCTGCGCGACGCATGCGCAGCAGCAGCATCCCTCCAGCCAGCAGCGTGATAACCTGCGACGCCACCAGTACCGAAAAGCCGGAACTGACCGAACCCACTGATTTCATCACCACGCCCATCAGCAGCGGAATAAACGCCGCGCAGATGTTGCCAATGCCGTTAATGATCCCATAGGCGCTGCCCACCGCTTCCCGTGCGGCATGGTGCTGCACGACGGCAGGAATAGCTGCGCCCTGTAATCCCCAGAAGATATTTGCCGACAGCATAAACAGCGCCAGCAAGGCGGCCTGCTGGCTGAGCATCAGCGCCAGTACCGAAAGCGCGGTGAACAGTCCGCCGACGACAAACAGAACCGGCGCTTGCTCAGGGCGCATTTTGTCGAGCAGCACGCCGCCGAGGAATTTTGAGCCGAGGCTCAGCAGGAAAGGAATAGCCGCCAGGAAACCGACGGCGTGCAGCGAGAAGTGGTGTTCATCGCGCAGCCAGGCTGGAAGCCACGCGCTGCTGCCCCACAGATAGCTCAGCGTGGCGATCTCAACCAGCAGGATCCAGCCCAGCAGCGGCGTCTGCCAGGCCAGGGTGAAGGTCTGCACAAACCCCGGCTTTTCCTGCTTCACTGCGCTGTGAGGCGCAGGCAGAAAACGCCAGATTAATCCGCCGCCCAGCACCAGATTAATCACCGCCAGCGCGTAAAATGATCCCGCCCATCCCAGATGTTCCATCAGCCAGGTCACCAGCGGAAAACCAACAGCCAGCCCCAGAGAAACACCCAGCGCGGTGACGGCGTTGGGTTTACCAATCTCTTCGGGGCGAAAATTATCGCTGATAAAACGCGTTTTGAGCGAAAAGAGCGGCCCTTCGGCAATACCTAAAATCATGCGGGCAATCAGCATCCCCATTAACGACCCTAACAGAGGTGAGATGGCGCAAACCACAGCCCAAATCGCGATGCTGCTTAATAATCCCTGTCGGTAATGTAATTTGCTTTCAATAACTGGAGTTAATAATAAAGCGGGCAATCCATAACCCAGAAGAAAGCATGTTATCAGCATTCCCTGTAACATTCTGTTTTCATTTAACTGAAAGTGTTCGGCAAATTCCGGATTTAAAATCATTACCGAGATATTCACCCGGTCAACGTAGGAGATTATAATTAGCAACAAGAGTGCTATTGTTCCTTGCCATTTTACTGTCATCATACCCGCCTTAATCTTTCTGTTTATTTATATTTTTATCGATGTGATTGTCACGCAACTAAAATTGTTCACCTGTGAAACTCTTTGTTTATAAACAATAAAATAAATTTTAGTTTCACAGGTGAAACTCTGTGTTTGCTCGATTTTATTATTTTTAAGGAGTAAAAAGAAAAGAAGTCAATATCTATTATTCAAAATAAGAGACCATCAATAAGCGTATCTATTCACGCCTGAATAATGAAAATTTCATCTCACTGCATTTTTTCGTGATCGTTTGCACACTTAGCTAATTAACTGCGCATCAATTAACAAAACAGTCACATTTGTGCTTGACGAAACATTCATCGCTTTTATATTGACCGTATTAAATAAGAAACAGAGTTTCATATATGAAACAAAAGCCTGGAGGATCGCGATGAGCTGGATAGGCGTATGTGACGCAGAACAAGTACAGGAAGATTTCCCTTTTAGCGGCAACGTCGAAGGCAAAGAGATCGGCGTTTATTTAATTGACGGTGAATATTACGCGCTGGAAGACGTATGCCCCCACGCCTATGCGCTGCTGAGCCAGGGTTTTGTGGAAGACGGCAAAGTGGAGTGCCCGCTGCACGAAGCGGTTTTCGATGTCAAAACCGGGCAGTGCCTGCACGGCCCCGGCGGCCGCAATCTTAACCGCTACCCGGTTCGGGTATTTGAAAACCAGATCCAGATTACGTTTATCGAGGAGACCGTGGCATGAGCGACACCCCGAACTTTAACCCGGCACTGCCGGAAAGCCGCCAGTTTACCCCGCCCGCAGAAGGTGGCAACGGCGCAATCCATAAGCCGGGTGATTACCAGAACCTGATCTGGCAAACCCGCAGTCGCATGCCGGAAAACTGGGAAGTGAACCTTATCGCCACGCTGGAAGATCTTTTTGAGCAAGGGGCCGAAACCCTACCGGAGCTGGTGAAAGGGCTGAACGCGGTACGCATGCACGACCAGCAGGGCGAGCCGTGGAGCGATGCCAGCTTCGAAGCATTCTTACAGGTTAACGGCTACTGAGGGCAAGGCGATGACGACAACCGTACAAAACTATCTAGATAAAGGCCTGCGCGGTCTTTGGTATCCGGTGCTGGCCAGTTGGGAAGTGCAGTCTGCGCCGGTGGGCATCACTCGTCTTGGCGAGCAGATCGTGGTCTGGCGTAACAAAGACGGCCAGGTACAGGCACTGGAAGACCGCTGTCCGCACCGGGGCGCGCGCCTGTCGATGGGCTGGAATCTCGGCGACCGCATTGCCTGCTGGTATCACGGCGTAGAAGTGGCTGGCAACGGCGAAGTGAAAGATGTCCCCGCTGTCGACAAGTGTCCGCTGGTGGGCCAGCAGTGTGTGCGCAGCTACAACGTCCAGGAGGCGCACGGCGCCATCTTCCTGTGGTTTGGCGTGACTGCCGATCAGCAGCCGGACGCGCTGAGCTTCCCTGCTGAGCTGGCCGATACGGAAACCTACAGCAACTTCCTGTGTACTGCGGCCTGGAAATGTAACTACCAGTATGCGCTGGAAAACGTGATGGACCCGATGCACGGTACCTATCTGCACTCTTCATCGCACTCGATGGCGGAAGGTGACCGCAAGGCCGACATGGTACTACAGCCGACCAAAACCGGCTTTATCTTTGAGAAAAAAGGCCAGAGCGGCGTCAACTTTGACTGGGTTGAACTGGGCAATAGCGGCACCTTCTGGATGCGCCTGTCCATTCCGTATAAGAAGCGTTTTGGGCCGGGCGGGCACTTCTTTATCGTCGGCATGGTGGTGCCGGAAGATAACGACAACTGTCGCGTCTTCTTCTGGCGTATCCGCCGCGTACAGGGCTGGCAGCGTGATATGTGGCGCTTTATGTACCGCAACCGCCTGGAAAAACTGCACTGGGAAGTGCTTGAGCAGGACCGCGTGGTGCTGGAAAGCATGGCGCCGAACGCCCGTGACCATGAGTATCTCTATCAGCATGACGTTGGTCTTTCCCGCCTGCGCCGGATGATGCAAAAGTTGGCCAAAGAGCAACTGGCAGTCCGCGAACAGCAGCAGGGAGCCGCCTGATGAATGGGCTGTTAAACGGTAAACGCATCGTGGTGACCGGCGCTGCGCGCGGCCTGGGCTACCACTTCGCCAAAGCCTGTGCGGAACAGGGGGCGGCGGTAGTGATGTGCGACATCCTGAAAGGTGAGCTGGTGGAGCGCGCACACGAGTTAAGCGAGCAGGGCTACGCGATTGAATCACACGTTATCGACCTGGCGGATGCTGGCTCAATAGACGCGGTATTCAATGCCGTTGGCGAACGCGGGCCAATTGATGGCCTGGTGAACAACGCGGCGATGGCGACCGGCGTCGGCGGTAAAAACATGATCGATTACGATCCGGATCTTTGGGATCGCGTGATGTCCGTGAACGTGAAGGGGACCTGGCTGGTGACACGCGCCGCATTACCGCTGCTGCGTGAAGGTGCGGGGATCGTCAATGTCGCGTCGGACACCGCGCTATGGGGCGCGCCGCGCCTGATGGCCTACGTCGCCAGTAAAGGCGCGGTGATTGCGATGACCCGCTCAATGGCGCGCGAACTAGGCGAAAAACGCATCCGTATCAACGCCATCGCGCCGGGGCTGACCCGTGTTGAGGCGACGGAGTACGTGCCCGCTGAACGTCATCAGCTGTATGAAAACGG
Source organism: Citrobacter sp. GW821-FHT07H02 (assembly GCF_059418505.1). Lineage (NCBI taxonomy): Bacteria > Pseudomonadati > Pseudomonadota > Gammaproteobacteria > Enterobacterales > Enterobacteriaceae > Citrobacter > Citrobacter sp. GW821-FHT07H02. The sequence goes on from NZ_JBWKPZ010000011.1 coordinate 41,382, forward strand.
CCGCGCACTCACCGGGGCGCAGCAGCCGGATGATGTGACCGGCAGCGTGGTATGGCTGCTCAGCGATCTGTCGCGTTTTATCACCGGACAGCTGATTCCGGTCAACGGCGGCTTTGTTTTTAACTGATTTTCGGAGTCGATATGGCAAACGATCAGGAAGTGAAATATCTGGTGCCGGGGCTGGAGCGCGGATTGCAACTGCTGCTGGCTTTCGGCGAGCAGCATCGCGAACTGACCTTTGCCGAGCTGCACCGGTTGGTGGATATGCCGAAGGCCACCGCCTACCGGGTGGTGCAAACGCTGGAATATATGGGTTTTCTGGAGCGCAACACGCGCACCAACACCTTCTCGCTGGGCATGAACGTACTGCGTTTGGGCTTTGAATACATTGCTTCGCTGGATGTGGCCCAGGTGGGCCAGCCGGTGATTGAACAACTGCGTGACACCAGCCAGTGCAGCAGCCATCTGGCGATCCGCGACGGGCGCGACATTATCTATATCGCCCGTGTCAGCGCCGCCGGCTCGCGTATCAACCAGGTCAGCATTGGTACCCGCTTGCCGGTGCACTGCACCTCGCTGGGGCGCATGCTTCTGACCGACCTCAGCCGCGCCGATTTTGAACAGCTGTTCCCGCAAGAACGCCTGCCGGGCAACACGCCGGGCCAGTTGCAGGACCGCGAAGCGCTGTGGCAGATGGTGCAGCAGGATAAGGTGCGCGGCTACGTGATTGGCGAATCCTTCTTCCGCCACGGTATCTCCTCCATCGTTTATCCGGTGTATGACCGCTGCGGGAAAGTGGCGGCCGTGGTGAGCATTCTGGTGCCGTCGGAAGAGATCCCGCAAAGCGATCGCGAACGGCTGCAAAGCGAGGTGAGCCTGGCGGCGGACAAAATTTCCGGCTTCTTAGGCTATCTCTCGAAAGCGAGCTAAATCAAAAGATTAACGCCAGGCGCTTGACTGCGTCGGGCATATTTTACGCCCAAATTCGGGTGATTAACGGTAAATGAGGCAACGAACGATGAGCGTAATCGGAATTGAAAAGCTGGAATTTGGCGTCGACGACCTGACGCACTGCGCCAAATTTATGCGTGATTTTGGCCTGACGGGAGACGCCAGCGGCCAGCGTTTTACCACTCTAAGCGGCGCCCGCGTGGAGCTGAACCCGATCGACAGCCCGGATCTGCCTCCTGCGTTTGAAGCCTGTAACACTCTCCGTCGCATGACCTGGTCGGTAGCCAGCCCGCAGGAACTGGAAACCTTAAAGCCGAAGCTGGCGCAGCAGCCGGGTTTTCGTGAAGTGGACGGCGCGCTGGAATGCCGCGATCCGAACGGCATGACTCTGCGTGTACAGGTGAGCCAGCAGGTGCCGGTTGAGCTGAATGTCGAGCCAATCAATCAGTGGGGCGACGTCCGCCGTATCGACACGCCGAGCCCGGTTTACGATCGCGCCGAGCCGATCAACGTCGGCCACGTGGTGTTCTTCGTCGAAGACCTGGCGGCGGTGGAGAAATTTTATCGCGACGTGCTCGGCTTTCAGGTTTCCGATCGCTATATCAATCGCGCGGTGTTCCTGCGCTGCTGCGAACGCGGCGGCCACCACAACCTCTTCTTACTGCAACTGCCGAACCGTAAGCGCGGTCTGAACCACGTTGCCTTTACCGTGCGTGATATCCATGAAGTGATCGGCGGCGGCATCGCCATGAACAAGAATGCCTGGAGCACCTTTATTGGGCCGGGACGCCACCCGGTGTCGTCGGCCTACTTCTGGTATGTCAACAGCCCGACCGGCGGTGCGTTTGAGTACTACACCAACGACGACTATCTGACGGAAAACTGGCAGCCGCGCGAGCTGGAGCATTCGCTGGTCTCCTTTACCGAATGGGCGGTGGAAGGCGGTATCGATCATGACACGCGCCGCCAGCAGAAGAAAACGGAGGCCCTATGACAACGCGCATTGTCATTATCGGCGGCGGTCAGGCGGGCGGCTGGGCAGCGAAAACCCTGCGCGATGAAGGCTTTGACGGCGAGATTTGTGTCGTCGCGGAAGAGGCGTGGGACTTCTACGAGCGCCCGCCGCTGTCGAAAGCCACATTGCTGGAGCCGGACGCTGCGTTACCGCGACTGTTCAGTGAAGCGGCGCAACAGGCGCTGAACCTGAACTGGTATCGCCCGCTGCGGGTGGAATCCATCCACCGCGAGGCGAAAACGGTAAAGTTAAGCAACGGGGAACAGCTTAGTTACAACATGCTGTTAATCGCCACCGGTGGACGGGCGCGCCTGCCGGGGGCGGCGTGGGAACAGCATCCGCAGGTTTACACGTTGCGCCATTGGCAGGATGCCCAGCGTTTGAAAGGGCGCCTGGTGGAGTGCAAAACGCTGGCGATTATCGGCGGCGGCTGGATTGGCCTGGAGATTGCTGCTTCGGCGCGCAAAAGCGGTGTAACGGTCACGCTGTTTGAGCAGCAGCCTGCGCTGTGCATGCGCTCGGTCAGTGCCGACGTCTCTGCGCGCCTGGCGGCTGTCCACCGCGAGCAGGGCGTGGATATCCGTACCGGCTGCGGCACGCTGGAGCTGGAGGATAACGATGGCCTGCCGACGATCCACTGTGACAGCCAGCGTGAAACCTATGACGCAGTCGTGGTGGGGATCGGCGTCGATCTCAATCTGGAACTGGCGCGTGAGGCCGGGCTGCACATCGACCGTGGGATCGTCGTCGATGCGCAGGGGCGGACCTCGGATCCGGCCATTTTTGCCGCAGGCGACGTGGCGCAGCATCACCAGTACGGCCTGTGCATTCAGTCCTGGGCCTTTGCGCAGAATCAGTCGGTGGCGACGGCAAAAGCGATGCTCAATGCAGATGCCGCAGGTTATGACGAAGCACCGTGGCTGTGGTCGGATCAATACCATCACAACATTCAGATCCTTGGCATTCCACAGCCTGACAGTAAAACGATCGTCCGTGAGAACACGCTTTTCTTCTCGCTGGACGGTAACGGACGGCTGGCGCAGCTGGTGGCGTTCAATGACGCACGCACCGTGAAGCTGGCGAAACGCTGGATGGCGGCTGGACGGGATCTGTCCGATGTTCCGCTCGCCGACCCGACCTTTTCACTGATGTCATTGCGATAACCGACGCACACCCTTAGGGGGGATAAATGACCACATTCGAGACGAACACCGCGCCTGCAGAGGCGAGCGGTGAGGGGACCCGTACGCCTGAAAAAGCCGTTCGCTGGGCGATCCCTCTGTCGCTGCTGGCCTGTGTACTGCTGGCGTTTTTCGACAAAATCAGCATTGCCGCGCTGTTTTCTGACGGCCATTTTCAGCAGGCAATGGGCATTGATTTTGACACCACGCGCCTTGGCATTCTGATGAGTGCGTTTTTGCTGAGCTACGGTTTTTCATCGGTATTTCTGAGTGGCCTTGGCGACAAGATTGCGCCGCTGCGCCTGCTGACCGGGATGATGGCGGTGTGGTGTGTGCTGATGGTGGCGATGGGCTTTACCCACAACTACACCCTGATGATTGTGCTGCGCATCCTGCTCGGTGTCGCTGAGGGTCCGCTGTTTCCGCTGGCTTTCGCCATCGTTCGCCACAACTTCCCGCAGCGCCTGCAGGCGCGGGCCACCATGCTGTGGCTGCTCGGCACGCCGTTTGGCGCGGCGATTGGTTTCCCGCTCTCCCTGTGGCTGCTCAACACCTTCGGTTGGCAGAGCACCTTCTTCGTGATGGCGATGCTGACCGTGCCGGTACTGATTTTCGTGCGCATTGGTCTGCGTGGCATCCGTCTGGATGCAAAGCCGACCACAGCGAAGGCGACACAAGACGAGCGACGTTTGGCGCGGCGCGAGCTGTTTGCCAGCCTGCACTTCTGGATTATTTGCATCTTTAACATCGCCTTTCTCACCTATCTGTGGGGCATCAACGGCTGGCTGCCGGGTTATCTGATCAAAGGCAAAGGCATCCATCTTGAACACGCCGGCTGGCTCTCATCGATGCCGTTTATCGCCATGCTGGCGGGTGAAGTGATCGGCGCATGGTTGTCGGATCGCGTCGATAAACGCGCGGCGGCCTGCTTTATCTCGATGGCGGGCGCAGGGGTTGGTCTGGCGGTGGTGATGCATCTGGATACCCCGCTGGCCGTCATCGCCGCGATGAGCTTTAGCACCTTTATGTGGGGAACCGGCGCCCCCAACATTTTTGCGCTGCTGGCGAAAGCAACCCACCCGCGGGTGAGCGCTACCGCCGGCGGTATCTTCAACGGACTGGGAAACTTTGCGGGTGCGCTGTCGCCAGCGGTGATGGGGGTGCTTATCGCCTTCACCCACAGCATGGATTCCGGGCTGATTTTTCTGGCGGTGATGGCGGCGGTGGGCTGCGTCCTGTTACTGCCGCTGCTGAAACGTTACTGAGGAGAGTGTCATGACTGATTCAACCGTAACCGCAAAACCGGGCATTAAACCTGACCATCTGACCATGGAAGAGTGGGTCGAGTCGCGCATTGCGCGCTTTGAAGGACGCAAGTACGACTGGAACGCGCTGAAGTTCCAGGCCGACTATGACCCGAAATATCGCCGTGCGCAGATGCGCTACATCGGCACCGGCGCGACGGGCGTGGCAACTGATGCCAATACCGTTCCCGCCGAGCACTTCACCTTCTCCACCATGGTGCTGCCGTCAAAATGCGAAGGACCGCTGCACCTGCACGATGATGTGGAAGAGGTGTTCTTCATGCTGAAAGGGCAGATCACTCTGATGATTCAGGACGGCGATAACTATACCGAAACCGTGCTGCGCGAACGCGATCTGATCTCTGTACCGCCGGGTATTTATCGCGGGCTGTTTAACCACGGCGAAGAAGAAGCGCTGATGTGCGTGATGCTGGGTACGCAGAAACCGCACATCCCGACCTATCCGACCGATCATCCACTGTCAAAAGTGAAGCGGGGCTAAGGGGGCGCTATGACGGGTTTTCGTGAACAGGGCTGCGGTATTCCGCTGATGCTGCTGCACGGTATCAGCTCCGGCGCGACCTCCTGGCATAAGCAGATGGCGCTGGCGGGCTTCCGCGTGCTGGCCTGGGATATGCCCGGTTACGGCGAGAGCCCAATGCTTGATGTTGCACGGGCCAACGCGGGGGATTACGCCGACGCGCTGGCGGCAATGCTGGACAGCGCAGGCGTTCGGCAGACGGTGCTGGTGGGGCATTCACTCGGTGCGCTGGTCGCCAGCGCTTTTGCGGCGAAATACCCCGACCGCGTGTTGCACCTGGTGCTGGCCGATGCCGCACAGGGCTACGGCCAGAGCGCGCCCGAGCAGCGCGAAAAAGTTTGGCGCAGCCGCGAGCAGCAAATTGCGCTGGGTGGCGACATCCTCGCGCAAACCCGGGCGGCGAAGTTACTGCACCCCGGCGCACGCGAGGCAGATATCGCCACCGTTGCCGCCGGAATGCGCAGGCTGCGCGCCGAAGGCTATCTCGCTGCCGCGTGGATGCTGGCGCACGATGATATTCACGGCTGGCTCAGGATCTACGGCGGCGCATTTGAAGTCTGGTGCGGCGATCAGGATGCCATCACCCCGCCTGAGCTGGTACACGGGCTGGCGCTGCGCTACGGCATGCTGTACACCGCTATTCCGCAGGCCGGGCACGCCAGTTATCTCGATAACAACGCGTTTTTTAATCAACAGCTTTTACGTATTAAACAAGAGGTGCGCGATGAATGCACAAATTAACGGACGTGTCGCGGTAGTCACCGGAGGGTCTTCGGGTATTGGTTTTGAAACGCTGCGTCTGTTGCTGGGCGAAGGGGCGAAAGTCGCTTTCTGCGGGCGCGATCCTGACCGCCTTGCCAGCGCCCACACGGCGCTGCAAAACGAATATCCCGAGGGCGACGTGTTTTCATGGCGCTGCGACGTGCTGAAAGCCGAAGAGGTGCTGGCGTTTGCCGAGGCGGTGAACGACCGTTTTGGCCCGGCAGATATGTTGATCAACAACGCTGGTCAGGGCTATGTGGCGCATTTTGCCGATACCCCGCGCGAGGCGTGGCTGCATGAAGCCGAGCTGAAGCTGTTCGGTGTGATTAACCCGGTGCAGGCGTTTTTACAGCAGCTTGAGCAGTCGGATATCGCCTCGATTACCTGCGTAAACTCGCTGCTGGCGCTACAGCCGGAAGAGCACATGATTGCTACTTCGGCGGCCCGCGCAGCGCTGCTGAATATGACGCTGACGCTGTCGAAAGATCTGGTGGAAAAAGGCATTCGCGTTAACTCAATTCTACTCGGCATGGTCGAGTCCGGGCAGTGGCAGCGCCGGTTTGCTGACCGCGCCGATAAAAACCAGAGCTGGCCGGAGTGGACGGCGGATATCGCCCGCAAGCGCGGTATTCCCATGGCCCGCCTGGGCAAACCGCAGGAGCCAGCGCAGGCGCTGTTATTTCTCGCCTCGCCGCTGGCTTCATTTACCACCGGGGCCGCTCTGGACGTCTCCGGCGGTTTTTGCCGTCACCTGTAAGGAAGCATCATGAAAAAGATCATGTTAATCGGTTATGGGGCAATGGCGCAGGCGGTGATTGAACGTTTGCCACCACAGGTGGCTATCGGTTGGATCGTCGCGCGCGAATCTCACCACGCGGCGATCCACGAGCAGTTTGGCGGCGCGGTCACAGTGCTGACCACGCCAATGGACTGTGCTGAGACGCCGGATCTGGTGCTGGAGTGTGCCAGTCAGCAGGCGGTGGCGCAGTACGGCGAGGCAGTACTGGCGCGCGGCTGGCATCTGGCGGTGATCTCTACCGGGGCGCTGGCCGACAGCGCGCTGGAGCAGCGCCTGCTGAACGCGAGCGGCAGGCTCACACTGCTGAGCGGCGCGGTCGCGGGGATCGACGGGCTGGCGGCGGCGAAAGAGGGCGGGCTTGAGCGCGTTACCTACCAGTCGCGTAAAAGCCCGGCCAGCTGGCGCGGCAGCTACGCCGAGCAGCTTATCGATCTCAACGCCGTTTCCGAGGCGCAGATTTTCTTTGAAGGCAGTGCCCGCGAGGCGGCCAGGCTGTTTCCGGCTAACGCCAACGTGGCGGCGACCGTTGCTCTTGGCGGCATCGGAATGGATGACACCCGCGTGCAATTGATGGTGGATCCGGCCACGAAACGCAATACCCACACCCTGCACGTTGAAGGTCTGTTTGGCGAATTTCATCTGGAACTGAGCGGCTTACCGCTGGCCAGCAACCCGAAAACGTCCACCCTGGCGGCATTAAGCGCAGTGCGCGCCTGCCGCGAGCTGGTCCAGCGCTGAGAGGCTGAAATGGATGAATTAATGATTTTTATCGGCGGCCACTGGCGGCACGGCGGCGGAAAGATGATGCAAAGCAGCTTCCCGGCTGACGGATCTATCAACGCCACGATGCACGCGGCAAGCCTTGACGATCTGCAGGAAGCGATTGAGTGCGCGGACCGCGCATGGCGTGAGCCGACGTGGCGCAACGCGCTGCCGCACCAGCGTGCGAAGATCCTGCACAAGGTAGCGGATGACATTGAAACCCGTACCGATGAGCTGGCGCACATGCAGAGCCGCGACAACGGCAAGCCGCTGGCGGAAGCGCGTGGCCTGGTGATGAGCGCGGCGGCGACCGCCCGCTATTTCGCCGCCGCCTGTGAGCTACTGGAAGGCGAACTGCCGACGCCGCGCCAGCCGGACCTGCTGACGCTGAGCCGCTATGAACCGCTCGGCGTAGTGGCGGCGATTACGCCGTGGAACTCGCCGATTGCCAGCGAAATGCAAAAAGTGGCCCCAGCCATTGCCGCGGGCAACGCGGTGATTCTGAAACCTGCCGAGGCCACGCCGCTAATGGCGCTGGAGCTGGCGCGAATTTTCGAACGAGCGGGGTTGCCAGCGGGCCTGCTGAGTGTGCTGCCGGGCAAAGGCTCGGTGATCGGAGACGCCCTGGCGCGCCATCCGAAGGTGCGCAAAATCTCCTTCACCGGCGGTACGACAACCGGTCGCCATCTGGCGCACGTGGCGGCGGAAAAGTTAATCCCCACCTCGCTGGAGCTGGGCGGTAAATCGCCGACTATCGTGCTGGAAGACGCCGATATCGAGCAGGCGGCGCGCGGCATCTGCTACGGCATTTTTAGTTCGGCCGGACAGGCGTGCATTGCGGGTTCGCGGCTGTTTATTCACGAACAGGTTTACGCCCCGCTGATGGCGCGGCTGCTGGAGCTAACTCGCAGTCTGCGCGTAGGCCATCCTTTCAACCGCGACACGCACGTGGGGCCGCTGATTAGCGAAGCGCATCGCCAGCATGTGCTGGAGTATGTCGAGCTGGCGAAGCGGGAAGGTGGACGCGTGCTGTGCGGTGGTGAGATCCCGGCGGATCCTGCACTGGCGGCGGGCAGCTTCTTTCTGCCGACGATCGTTGAGGGGTTGAACAACAGCGCTCGCGCCTGCCAGGAGGAGATCTTCGGCCCGGTGCTGGTGGCGATGCCTTTTCACGATGAAGATGCGCTGATTCACGAAGCTAATGACTCGGTCTACGGGCTGGCGGCGGGCATCTGGACGCGTGATACCGGCCGCGCCCTGCGCCTGAGCGAACGGCTGGAGGTGGGAACGGTGTGGATTAATACCTACAAAGTTTTCTCTATTTCGACCCCGTTTGGGGGCTTTAAAGAGAGCGGTCTGGGCCGCGAAAAGGGCATTCAGGGGCTGAAGGCCTGGATGCAGCAAAAGAGCATTTATCTGGCGACGGGTAATAGCGTCAACCACTGGTGCGACTGAGAAAGGGTGAGCAATGAGCGAAATGATAACCGTCGGCGACGCCATCGCCAGAACGCTGGAGCAGTATCACGTTGAGGCCATCTACGGCGTCATCTCTATCCATAACCTACCGATCGCCGATGCGGTCGGCCAGCGCGGCAATATCCGCTTCGTGCCCGCGCGCGGCGAGGCGGGTTCGGTCACCATGGCCGACGCCCACGGGCGTTTTTCCGGGCTTGGCGTGGCGCTGACCAGCACCGGCGCGGGTGCCGGAAATGCGGTCGGGGCGCTGGTTGAAGCAATGAACGCCTGCACGCCGTTGCTGCACTTAACGGGCCAGGTCGAAAAGGCCTGGTTGGATGCCGACACCGGTTTTATTCACGAGACGCGCGACCAGCTCACCTTCCTGAAGGCGAGCTCAAAGCGGGCGTATCGCATCAGCAATGCCAACCAGGCTATTGCGATTCTGCATAAGGCCATTCAGGAGGCGAAAACGCCACCGTGTGGGCCGGTCTCGGTTGAAATTCCGATCGATATTCAGAGCGCTAAAATCCCTGTTTCGCTGGTAACGGCACCGGTACAAACCCCTCCGGCAGCGGGTGTAACAAGCGATGTGGTGGATGCGCTGTGGGCGCAGCTGAAGCAGGCGAAGTTGCCGCTGCTGTGGCTGGGCGGCGGGGCGCTGGGTAGCGCAGACGCGGTGAAAAAGCTGGCCGATGCCGGGGTGACCGTTATTTCCAGTACCCACGCTCGTGGTGTATTGCCGGACAGCCATCGCGCCAGCCTGCGGGCCTTCCATAACTCGCCGTCTGTTGAAGCGGTCATTTCCGCCTGTGATTTTACGCTGGTGGCGGGCTCGCGTCTGCGTAGCAATGAAACGCGTTCCTGGACGCTGGAGCTGCCGCATCCGCGCGTACAAATTGATATCGACCCGGCGGCGGCCAGCCGTAACTATTTGATGGACAACACGCTGATTGCCGACTGTTCTGCGCTGCTTGCCGCTTTGGCGGAGAAAGTACAGGGACGTGAGTGGGGGGATGCACAGTGGGATGCGCGGGTGAGCGGTGCGGTCGCTCAAGCGGAGCAGGAGCTGCGCACGCAGTGCGGCGAGTATGCAAAACTCAACGACGCCATCGCCCGGGCGCTGCCGGAAAACGGCCTGCTGGTCCGCGATATTACTGTCTCTGGCAGTCTGTGGGGCAGCCGATTGTTCCGCGCTAACGGCCCGCTGATGAACATCCACTCCCTCGCCGGTGCGATAGGTATGGGTCTGCCGATGGCTATCGGCACGGCGATTGCCAACCCGCAGCGTAAGGTGGTGGGATTGGTCGGTGACGGCGGTTTGAGCCTGAACCTGGGCGAGCTGGCAACGCTGGCGCAGGAGAAAGCTAACGTCACGCTGCTGATTATGAACGACGGTGGCTACGGCGTGATGCGCGGTATTCAGGATAAATACTTCGGCGGACGGCAGTACTACAACGAACTGCATACTCCGGACTTTACCCTGCTGGCGCAAGCTATTGGGCTACAGGCATGGCGTGTTGAGCGAGCGGAGGATTTTAACGCCGTGATGACCGAAGCGCTGGCGATACCGGGGCCGTCAGTGGTGGAGGTGAAGATGGGACAGATTGGCGCGCTGAAGTTCGCCGGGCCGCCGCAGAAGACGTTGTATTGAGAGAAAAGCCGGATGGCGGCTGACGCTTTATCCGGCCGACTGAGCAGGGGGCAATATTGCCCCCTGGAACGATTATTTAATGCCGTCTGTCGCCATACGATCGCGAATATGTTGCGCACGTTCGGCAGACGCAGGGTGATCGTCAAACATAGAGCTTTGACGGCCCGCTTCTAACTTCGCCAGTTTCTCAAAACTGGTGGCCAGCCCCAATGGATCAATCCCACGTTTGCGCAACAGATCGTACGAATAGTCATCCGCTTCGGACTCCTGGCGCTGGGAGAACTGCGAGTTCACCAGTTTTTCGCCAAGATCGCCCAATTGCGATTGTGACAGGCTACCGACGATACCGCCCGCAGAGGCTGCAGCGACGCGAACGGCGTTAGTGCCCAGCGCAACCTGCATCCCTTTCTTCACGTGACCGAGCGCAACGTGCCCCATTTCGTGGCCGATCACCGCCTCGACTTCGTTGTCGGTCATCATATCCATCAGTCCGCTATAGACACGAATACAGCCGTTGGCCATTGCAAACGCGTTCACGTCTTTCGCCATATACACTTTGTAGTTCACCGGCTGCCCGTTGATGTTGTCACCGAGCGCGGACGCAATTTTGCTCAGACGTTTAGCGTATTCACTGCTGGCCGGGGCGATGGTTGCTTTACCGTCCATCTCCTGGCATGCCTGGTCGCTCAGTGTTTTGATCTGCGCATCACTCAGGCTATAGGCCTGCAAGGCTTCACTACCAGACGTCATCAGCCCGCCTGAATCCATGTTCTGACAACCGGTCAGAGCGAATGCAATTCCACAGGCTAGTAATGCAGAACGAATTTTCATTGTGATTATTCCACGTTAATGATTATTGCCATCATCTGAAATTTCCCGCTGTTGAAGAGCAGGGAATTTAGACAAAGTATAAAGAGAATCCTTATAAATGAGCGAGTAGATTGCGCAACATACATGCGTGTTCAGGAGATTTCCGAAACGGCAAAAGGATGCTCCATGTACATGGCACGCGGCTTGGGTTACATTGTTGGCACTTTTTTCCGGCGTAGCCCAAAACGCGCGGTCGTCAAGTCGTTTGGGTATGGCCTTCATCATCCGATCTGGAGTCAAAATGTCCTCACGTAAAGAGCTTGCCAATGCTATTCGTGCGCTGAGCATGGACGCAGTACAGAAAGCCAAATCCGGCCATCCGGGTGCCCCAATGGGTATGGCTGACATTGCCGAAGTCCTGTGGCGTGATTTCCTGAACCACAACCCGCAGAACCCGTCCTGGGCTGACCGTGACCGCTTCGTGCTGTCTAACGGCCACGGCTCCATGCTGATTTACAGCCTGCTGCACCTCACCGGCTATGATCTGCCGATGTCTGAGCTGCAGAACTTCCGTCAGCTGCATTCCAAAACCCCGGGCCACCCGGAAGTGGGTTACACCGCAGGTGTTGAAACCACCACGGGTCCGCTGGGTCAGGGTATTGCTAACGCAGTCGGTATGGCTATCGCAGAAAAAACGCTGGCAGCGCAGTTTAACCGTCCGGGTCACGACATCGTTGACCACTTCACTTACGCCTTCATGGGCGATGGCTGCATGATGGAAGGTATCTCTCACGAGGTATGTTCCCTGGCCGGTACGCTGAAACTGGGTAAACTGGTTGCGTTCTACGATGACAACGGCATCTCTATTGATGGTCATGTTGAAGGCTGGTTCACCGACGATACTGCTAAACGTTTCGAAGCCTACGGCTGGCACGTGGTACGTGGTGTTGATGGTCATGATGCGGAAGCGATTAAACGCGCAGTAGAAGAAGCACGCGCCGTGACCGACAAACCGTCCCTGCTGATGTGCAAAACCATCATCGGTTTCGGTTCCCCGAACAAAGCCGGTACGCACGACTCTCACGGTGCGCCGCTGGGTGATGCAGAAATTGCACTGACCCGTGAGCAACTGGGCTGGAAACACGCACCGTTCGAAATCCCGTCTGAAATCTACGCGCAGTGGGATGCGAAAGAAGCAGGCCAGGCGAAAGAGTCCGCATGGAACGAGAAATTCGCCGCTTACGCGAAAGCCTTCCCGCAGGAAGCTGCTGAATTCACCCGTCGTATGAAAGGCGAAATGCCGTCTGACTTCGACGCGAAAGCGAACGAGTTTATCGCTAAGCTGCAGGCTAACCCGTCCAAAATCGCCAGCCGTAAAGCGTCTCAGAATGCGATCGAAGCGTTTGGTCCTTGGCTTCCAGAATTCCTCGGCGGTTCCGCTGACCTGGCACCAAGCAACCTGACCCTGTGGTCCGGTTCTAAAGCGATCAACGAAGATACTGCCGGTAACTACGTCCATTACGGTGTACGTGAATTCGGTATGACCGCGATTGCCAACGGTATCTCCCTGCACGGTGGTTTCCTGCCGTACACCTCGACCTTCCTGATGTTTGTGGAATACGCACGTAATGCCGTACGTATGGCTGCGCTGATGAAACAGCGTCAGGTAATGGTCTACACCCACGACTCCATCGGTCTGGGCGAAGATGGCCCGACTCACCAGCCGGTAGAGCAGGTGGCTTCTCTGCGTGTGACCCCGAACATGTCCACATGGCGTCCGTGTGACCAGGTTGAATCCGCGGTAGCGTGGAAATATGGCGTTGAGCGTCAAGACGGCCCGACCGCCTTGATCCTTTCCCGTCAGAACCTGGCGCAGCAGGATCGTACCGAAGAGCAACTGGCGAACATCGCTCGCGGTGGTTACGTGCTGAAAGATTGCGCGGGCCAGCCTGAGCTGATCTTCATTGCTACTGGTTCTGAAGTTGAACTGGCCGTGGCTGCATGGGACAAACTGTCTGCGGAAGGCGTTAAGGCGCGCGTGGTTTCCATGCCGTCTACCGATGCGTTCGACAAGCAGGATGCCGCTTACCGTGAATCCGTTCTGCCGAAAGCCGTTTCCGCACGTGTTGCTGTGGAAGCCGGTATTGCAGACTACTGGTTCAAATATGTGGGCCTGAACGGCGCCATCGTTGGCATGACCACCTTCGGTGAGTCTGCACCGGCTGAGCTGCTGTTTGAAGAGTTCGGCTTCACCGTTGACAACGTCGTTGCCAAAGCGAAATCGCTGCTGTAATTACGTGGTTTTCGTTAAAAACGGGTCGCTCAGGCGGCCCGTTTTTTTTTGAACTTTCAGGATAAAGATAACGGGAATGGGGTTAACAAATGACCTTGTTCAAGGCGAACCACCCGGGGAAAGTGACGCTGTGTAAATGCTGCGTCATGGCTAATCGCCACCACGCTGGTGTCCCGCTGGCGGCAAACCGCGAGCCAGTTCTCGAAGACGGCCAGCCAGTGTGCGTCAAAGTCCCGGCTGGGTTCATCCAGCATCAGAATGGCGGGAGTCATTGCTTCAAGGCTTGCAACGGCGACCATTCGGCGCTGCGCCGTATGCAGATCCAGCGGATGCGCATCGGCAACATCGTCTAACTGACACAAATGCAACGCAGCGGCGGTGCGTTGCGCAACTTCATCTGGTGGTCGTTTTTGTAACCGCAATCCAAAGGCGACTTCTTCTGATACCTTGCTGTGAAACAGTTGGTTTTCGGCCTCCTGAAACAGGACGCCGAGGTTTTTTGCTCGCAGACGGTTTTTGTATTGCGCAATGGGTTTTCCCTGCAGGACGACAGAACCGGATGACGGGGAGAGCAACCCGGCCATCACTCGCAGCAGCGTGGATTTACCCGCGCCATTATCACCGGTCATCGCCAGCCATTCGCCTGTTTTGATCTCCAGTGAGATTGCCCGAAGACAATCGTCTGAGGCTCCCGGCCAGCGATAATTGACCTCCGTTAGCGTTAGCATTGTGCCGACAATTCTCCGTTGTGAAGCTGCCAGCTGTGTTGGCAATAGGCGAGAAAAGGTTCAGGGTTGCGCTCGAAAAGGATAATCAGCGCCTGTTGCGCCTTCGCCCAGTCCTGCAAACGCTCCAGCAGCAACTGGGTGGCGTGTGCGGTTAAACGACTGAAGGCTTCATCAAGGATCAGGAGCGTCGGTTGCATCGCCAGTGCACTGGCAATCACCACCCGTTGCGTCTCCCCGCCGGAGAGCGTACCGGGATGGCGATGGCGTAGCGTCTGACATGCCGTTAGAGTGAGCGCATGGTCGATGCGGCGCATGATTTCCGCTTCGCTGAGCCCGAGATTTTCCGGGCCAAAGGCAACTTCTTCTTCCACGCTAAAGGTACAACCGGAAAGCTGTAGGTAAGGCGACTGCTGGACAAGCTGAACGGTTTGCGACTGCTCCACCAGAGACCGCTCGCCGATTGGCGCACCCAGAAGGGAGCCTTTGCCCGCAATCTCACCGGGCAGAAAGTCGGGATACCAGCCAGCCATCAACTGAGCCAGCGTGCTTTTTCCGCTGCCGTTATCACCAAAAATCGCCACCATACCGGGTTTTGCGCAGTGGAAATTAAACCTAAACGCAGGGCGCGTGGTTTGTGTTGGGTGGTAGCAAAACTGTTCTAGCGTAACCATATCCAGACTCCTGCTTCCGCCAGCATAAGAAACACCATACTGTAGCGCGCCATACGCTGAAACGTACTGTCCGCTGGTGCCCATAGCGTGGTACGGCGTCGGTGTAAACGAAACGCCCGCATATCCAGTGCTGCGCCGCGTACCGCCAGATCGTTGAGGGCATTATGTGTCAGAGGAACAATCAGCGCTGGCATGGCGCGAAGCCGCTGATACCAGCCTTCATCCAGCGGCACGCCGCGTGCGCGTTGCGCTTCGTGAATGATCGACAGCTGTTGCCTGAGCTGTTCTACCACCAGCAGCGGTCCCGCAAACAGGTAGGCGACCCCTGGGGGTAAGCGAGACGCAAACAGCGCACGGATAAACTGGCGAACCGGTACGTACTGCATCCAAAGTTGTGACGTGGAGACTATCGCCAGAATCCGCAGCCACAACGTTATGGCTTGCGCCCAGCGCTGTGGATCGCGCGGCTTGCCGCTGATCCACTCGCTCAACCACCCACCGTGCACGAGCCACAGGCCAAATCCCAGCGAAAGCATCAGCCACGCAACGTATTTTGCCCGCTGACGTGTGGCCTTCACCCCCGCTAAACAGAGAAAGGCGGCTCCGCTGTAGAGCGGAAGTATGACGTCAGTGGGCAGCAGCAGCGTGGAGCAGGCCGCCAACGCCCACAGGGTTAACGAGGTGAACGGGTGCATTAGCGCACGGCTGACATCGTTGGGAAATGGCGTGTGGTGCGAAGCGGCAACTGTCGCAATAGCATCCAGACGATGACCGCCGTCAGGATCTTATCGACCAGATTGGCGCCCAGCACGGTAATGGCGACAGATTCCACCAGATTCTGGCCGACAGAGTGCATCCAGGCGATGAACAGATCGGCACCGCTGCCGGTCACGCCACCAAAGAGCGCGGTACGCAAGGGCACAGCAACCAGCGTGACCGCCAGTGTAATCACCACGCCGCTGGCCACGACTTTCGGTAATGTGCGAAACCAGCCAGCCCGGGCCAGCCATCCTGCGACAAGACCAATGACCATGGCGACGGGCGCGAATGCCGCCGCAATAGGATCGGTCAACAATCCCCACAGTAGATTGGTCAGTAATCCGGTCAACATACCGATGACGGGACCTAACAGCACTGCGCTTATCAGGGTGCCGATAGAATCCAGAAAAATGGGCAGTTTCAGCATGCTGATGAGCTGTCCGCCGATCATATTGATGGCTATAGAAATCACAATCAGCACCAGCGACTGGCTGGAAAATTGACGACGCGCCATAAAGAACCTCTTACCAGGTGAAGGATTAACGGGGGGAAATAACCAGTTCGTCATAGGTGGAAATCGCACAAGGCTGGCGGCTAAACGCCAGTGCGGTCAGCTCGCCGATCACCAGTTCAAGCGTGGTACGTACGGTACAGCCAGGCATCATATGGCCGCCCAGCATGGCGCCCTTTGGGTCTGAGACGCAGAGATGCAGATGTTCGCCAGCGAGTTCGAACGTGCCGCTTAACGAGATCACTTCATAGGTTCCGCGAAGCAGTGTGGTGTCTTCCTGTCCGGCGTACCGCAGGGCGACGTGGGTCAGACTGCCGGTACAACCTGCAATCCACGCGGCTTGTAGCTGGTATTGATTTATAAACGCATGTAACTGTGTGAAAACTTCCTGACCGGGAAGCAAACGAAGCGCATAAAACCGTGCTTCAGACGAGGGGAGATGAGATGTAGTCATATTTTGGGGGACTCCGAGACTCGGACGTAAAGCTGATAATATAGACGCTGGTGGCTGTGCTTCCTGATATAAATCAGGATTTCTAACGCGACAACGAAAAGATCTTGCTACGCTTATTCACAATTCTGGAATATGGAATAAAACCAACGTGTGTGGGTGCTGAAATGTGACGTAAGTCAGATAACTGCGTTCTTTGGCTGGACAATCATTCCTTTTATTCCTCGTTTCGCTTATTCTAGCTGAAGCGTTTCAGTCGATTAAATGTTCGACAAATAATCAATCAGTCGCAGTTTGCGACAGGTAAGGTTTTCCTCGACGATTTGCTGGATTACTCTGTCAGCCTCATTTGAATCGGGATAGCCTTGCAGGAGACCTATGACCGTACGCGTAGCGATTAATGGCTTTGGTCGCATCGGGCGTAATGTGGTTCGTGCTTTATATGAATCCGGACGTCGGGCGGAAATCACCGTGGTGGCAATCAACGAGCTGGCGGATGCTGCAGGCATGGCGCATTTGTTGAAATATGACACCAGCCATGGACGTTTTGCCTGGGATGTTCGCCAGGAGCGCGACCAACTCATTGTTGGCGATGATGCTATTCGCATTCTGCACGAACGGAGTATCGACGCGCTTCCCTGGCGTGAACTGGGTGTTGATATTGTGCTGGATTGCACCGGCGTCTACGGCAACCGCGAGCACGGCGAGGCACATATCGCCGCTGGCGCAAAGAAAGTGCTCTTTTCACATCCTGGCAGCAACGATCTCGACGCCACCGTGGTATTTGGCGTGAATCAGGAACAGTTGCGGGCTGAACACCACATTGTCTCGAATGCCTCCTGCACGACCAATTGCATTATTCCGGTCATCAAGTTGTTGGATGATGCTTATGGCATTGAGTCCGGAACCGTCACCACGATCCACTCGGCCATGCACGATCAACAGGTGATTGATGCGTATCATCCTGACCTGCGGCGTACGCGAGCCGCGAGCCAGTCGATTATTCCGGTTGATACCAAACTGTCCGCCGGTATTACGCGAATTTTTCCGCAATTCAACGATCGATTCGAAGCGATTGCTGTTCGCGTTCCGACCATAAATGTGACGGCGATCGACTTAAGCGTGACGGTGAAAAAACCAGTAAAAGCCAATGAAGTCAATCAGTTGCTGCAAAAAGCAGCACAAGGTGCATTTCATGGTATAGTTGACTATACGGAATTACCGTTGGTCTCGATAGATTTTAACCACGACCCGCACAGTGCCATCGTCGATGGGACTCAAACACGCGTGAGTGGTGCGCACCTGATTAAGACTCTGGTCTGGTGCGATAATGAATGGGGCTTTGCTAACCGAATGCTCGACACAACGTTAGCTATGGCTGCTATTGGTTTCAGGTAAGGCGCGTGAGCGCTTGCAAAACTTTAAGAATCAACGAGAGGATTCACCATGTCTGTAATTAAGATGACCGATCTGGATCTTGCTGGTAAACGTGTTTTTATCCGTGCGGATCTGAACGTACCAGTTA
Organism: Citrobacter sp. GW821-FHT07H02; assembly: GCF_059418505.1. Taxonomy (NCBI): domain Bacteria; kingdom Pseudomonadati; phylum Pseudomonadota; class Gammaproteobacteria; order Enterobacterales; family Enterobacteriaceae; genus Citrobacter; species Citrobacter sp. GW821-FHT07H02. The sequence goes on from NZ_JBWKPZ010000011.1 coordinate 59,554, forward strand.
AAGAAGGGAAAGTAACCAGCGACGCGCGTATCCGTGCTTCCCTGCCAACCATCGAACTGGCCCTGAAGCAGGGTGCAAAAGTGATGGTAACTTCCCACCTGGGTCGTCCTACCGAAGGCGAGTACAACGAAGAATTCTCTCTGCTGCCGGTTGTTAACTACCTGAAAGACAAACTGTCTAACCCGGTTCGTCTGGTAAAAGATTACCTGGACGGCGTTGAAGTTGCAGCCGGTGAACTGGTGGTTCTGGAAAACGTTCGCTTTAACAAAGGCGAGAAGAAAGACGACGAAGCGCTGTCCAAAAAATACGCTGCATTGTGCGACGTATTCGTCATGGATGCTTTCGGTACGGCTCACCGTGCACAGGCTTCTACTCACGGTATCGGCAAATTTGCAGACGTAGCATGTGCAGGCCCGCTGCTGGCTGCTGAGCTGGACGCACTGGGCAAAGCACTGAAAGAACCGGCTCGTCCGATGGTGGCTATCGTTGGTGGTTCTAAAGTTTCTACCAAACTGACTGTTCTGGACTCTCTGTCTAAAATCGCTGACCAGCTGATCGTTGGCGGTGGTATCGCCAACACCTTCGTTGCTGCTCAAGGCCACAACGTCGGCAAATCCCTGTACGAAGCTGATCTGGTTGATGAAGCAAAACGTCTGCTGACCATCTGCGACATCCCGGTTCCGGCTGACGTTCGCGTAGCGACTGAGTTCTCTGAATCCGCAGCGGCTACCCTGAAATCTGTTTCTGACGTTAAAGAAGACGAGCAGATCCTGGATATCGGTGATGCTTCTGCACAGCAACTGGCTGAAATCCTGAAGAATGCAAAAACCATTCTGTGGAACGGTCCGGTAGGCGTGTTTGAATTCCCGAACTTCCGTAAAGGTACTGAAATCGTTGCTAACGCCATTGCAGACAGCGAAGCATTCTCCATCGCAGGCGGCGGCGACACTCTGGCCGCTATCGACCTGTTCGGTATCGCTGACAAGATCTCCTACATTTCCACTGGCGGCGGCGCATTCCTCGAATTCGTGGAAGGCAAAGTACTGCCGGCAGTAGCTATGCTCGAAGAGCGCGCTAAGAAGTAAGTCATTTAAGGGCAGGGAAACCTGCCCAATTTTCAGCGCGCTTTGCAAGCACGCACCATTTTCTAAGGCCCGACGATACAGGACAACGAAACATGTCTAAAATTTTTGATTTCGTAAAACCAGGCGTAATCACTGGTGATGACGTACAGAAAGTGTTCCAGGTAGCAAAAGAAAACAACTTCGCTCTGCCAGCAGTTAACTGCGTCGGTACCGACTCCATCAACGCCGTTCTGGAAACCGCTGCAAAAGTTAAAGCGCCGGTTATCGTTCAGTTCTCTAACGGTGGTGCTTCTTTCATCGCGGGTAAAGGCGTGAAGTCTGACGTTCCTCAGGGCGCAGCAATCCTGGGTGCTATCTCTGGTGCGCATCACGTTCATCAGATGGCTGAACACTACGGTGTTCCGGTTATCCTGCACACTGACCACTGCGCGAAGAAACTGCTGCCGTGGATCGATGGTCTGCTGGACGCGGGTGAAAAACACTTTGCTGCTACCGGCAAGCCGCTGTTCTCTTCTCACATGATCGACCTGTCTGAAGAGTCTCTGGAAGAGAACATCGAAATCTGCTCCAAATACCTGGCGCGCATGTCCAAAATCGGCATGACCCTGGAAATCGAACTGGGTTGCACCGGTGGTGAAGAAGATGGCGTGGACAACAGCCACATGGACGCTTCTGCACTGTACACCCAGCCGGAAGACGTTGATTACGCGTACACCGAGCTGAGCAAAATCAGCCCGCGCTTCACCATCGCCGCTTCCTTCGGTAACGTACACGGCGTCTACAAGCCAGGTAACGTGGTTCTGACTCCGACCATCCTGCGTGACTCTCAGGACTATGTTTCTAAGAAACATAACCTGCCGCACAACAGCCTGAACTTCGTCTTCCACGGCGGTTCCGGTTCTACTGCTCAGGAAATCAAAGACTCCGTCAGCTACGGCGTAGTGAAAATGAACATCGATACCGACACCCAATGGGCGACCTGGGAAGGTGTTCTGAACTACTACAAAGCGAACGAAGCTTACCTGCAGGGCCAGTTGGGCAACCCGAAAGGCGAAGATCAGCCGAACAAGAAATACTACGATCCGCGCGTATGGCTGCGTGCTGGTCAGGCAACCATGATCACCCGTCTGGAGCAGGCTTTCACTGAACTGAACGCGGTTGACGTTCTGTAATGTAAGCCATTCTGCATGACACGAGGCCCGCATTTGCGGGCCTTTTTTATGGCGTATTCAATATGCTGTCAGTGCAAAAAATGTGATCAATTTGGCAGAATCCGTCCTTTTTGTTTACTCTTGTCAAACTGCCGGTCTGTTGGGACCGGCTTTATTTCTCCCGTTTGGGTAAGCAAAAAAGGAATAGTGAATGGAAGATCTCAATGTTGTCGACAGTATTAACGGTGCAGGCACCTGGCTGATTCGCAACCAGGCATTACTGCTGAGTTATGCCGTTAACATCGTTGCTGCAATCGCTATCATCATCGTCGGGATGATCGTGGCGCGTATCGTGTCGAATACCGTGAACCGTCTGATGGTTGCGCGTCAAATTGATACGACGGTCGCGGACTTTCTCTCTGCGCTGGTTCGTTACGGTATCATCGCCTTTACGCTGATTGCGGCACTGGGTCGCGTTGGGGTTCAGACCGCCTCCGTCATTGCTGTACTGGGTGCCGCAGGTTTAGCCGTTGGTCTGGCGCTGCAGGGGTCTTTGTCTAACCTCGCGGCTGGGGTATTGCTGGTGATGTTCCGTCCGTTCCGTGCTGGTGAGTATGTTGATCTGGGCGGCGTCGCGGGAACGGTACTGAACGTGCAAATTTTCTCCACCACCATGCGTACCCTGGACGGTAAAATCGTGGTGATCCCGAACGGTAAAATCATCGCCGGAAATATTATTAACTTTTCCCGTGAGCCGGTTCGCCGTAACGAATTTATTATCAGTGTGACTTATGACTCCGATATTGATCAGGTGAAAAAGATCCTGACCGATATCATTCAGTCTGAAGATCGTATTCTGAAAGACCGTGAAATGACGGTACGCCTGAATGAACTGGGCGCGTCATCGATTAATTTCGTGGTGCGTGCCTGGAGCAACAGCGGCGATCTGCAAGAGGTGTATTGGGATGTACTGGAACGCATTAAGCGTGAGTTTGATGCGCAGGGCATTCGCTTCCCGTCGCCGAAAATGGACGTCAACTTCAAGCGCGTGAAAGAGAGCGCGGCAGAGTAATTTTTACGTTCGCGTATGGCCTGATGGCGCTGCGCCATCAGGCCTGGAAAGCCAGTCTTTCGTTGGCTGGATAAAGCGTTAGCGGCCATCCGGCATTTTCTCCTCGCTGCATTAATTCCTCTAATCTGTGATTAAAATTATCAATTTCCGCTAATGATTTTGCCGCGCTATAGTCTGCACTAAAGATGAATAGTTCGGGATGTCTAACGTGTTGTCTTATTATTTTCAAGGGCTTGTGCTCGGCGCGGCCATGATTCTGCCGCTCGGCCCACAGAATGCGTTTGTCATGAATCAGGGGATTCGTCGGCAGTATCACCTGATGATTGCCTTACTTTGCGCTGTCAGCGACTTACTGCTGATTTGTGCGGGGATCTTTGGCGGCAGCGCATTGTTAATGCAGTCGCCGTGGCTGATGGCGCTGGTCACCTGGGGCGGTGTGGCCTTTCTTCTGTGGTATGGCTTCGGCGCGTTAAAAACGGCAATGAGCAGTAACCTGGAACTCGCCAGCGCGGAAGTGATGAAACAGGGGCGCTGGAAAATCATCGCCACCATGCTTGCGGTAACATGGTTGAATCCGCATGTTTATCTGGATACCTTTGTGGTGCTGGGGAGTCTGGGTGGACAACTGGAGGTCGAACCCCGGCGCTGGTTCGCCCTCGGTACGGTGAGCGCGTCATTTCTTTGGTTCTTTGGTCTGGCACTGCTGGCCGCCTGGTTGGCGCCGAGATTGCGTACCGCCAAAGCTCAACGCACGATCAATATTCTGGTGGGTCTGGTGATGTGGTTTATCGCTTTTCAACTGGCAAAAGAAGGTGTTGCGCACGTTCATGCCCTCTTTATTTAGGCCTGGTCTGATAGACAATATGCAGATACCCGCTAAGCTTGCCTGCATGCGCCCTGAGTTTCAGGGCGATTAACGAAACATGGAGGAGCGACAGTGAAGTTCAAAATGATGGCCCTGGCGGCATTAGTCGGATTCAGTGCAATCTCGGTACAGGCAAATGAATTACCTGCCGGACCGCACATTGTGACCTCCGGTACAGCAAGTGTGGACGCGACTCCAGATATCGCTACTCTGGCGATTGAAGTGAATGTTGCGGCGAAAGATGCAGCAACCGCCAAGAAGCAGGCGGACGAGCGTGTGGCGCAGTATCTTTCCTTCCTTGAGCAAAATCAGATAGCGAAGAAAGATATCAGCTCAGCCAACCTGCGCACGCAGCCGGACTACGATTATCAGAATGGTAAAAGTGTCCTGAAAGGCTACCGTGCGGTGCGTACCGTTGAAGTGACTCTGCGTCAACTGGATAAACTTAACGCCCTGTTGGATGGCGCACTGAAGGCCGGTTTGAACGAGATCCGTTCCGTCTCGCTGGGTGTTGCGCAGCCGGAAGAATATAAAGACAAGGCGCGTAAAGCGGCGATTGACGATGCAATCCATCAGGCTCAGCAGCTGGCGGCGGGTTTTAACAGCAAGCTGGGACCGGTCTACAGTGTGCGCTACCACGTCTCCAATTATCAGCCCAGCCCGGTGGTACGGATGATGAAAGCGGATGCGGCGCCAGCTGTATCGGCTGAGGAAAGCTATGAGCAGCCAACCATCCAGTTTGGCGATCAGGTCGATGTGGTATTCCAGCTGGAACCTGCCGCAGGGCAGCAACAGGCAACTCCCCCTAAAGCCCAATAATCGACAAAACCCGGCGCCTCTGCCGGGTTTTTTTTAATTCTTTCCTTATTTCCCGCATTTATTCTGTGAGCAACTGTAAAAGTGGGACGCCGCATCCAGTCTTTTTTTTCGTCAGAATGAGGATATGCCATGGTGATTTTATGAGGTGACTATGGATATCTTTATTTCAAAGAAGATGCGTAATTTCATTCTGTTGGCGCAAACCAATAATATTGTCAGGGCGGCGGAAAAAATACATATGACGGCCTCTCCCTTTGGCAAAAGCATTTCGGCGCTGGAGGACCAGATTGGTTACACGCTGTTTACCCGCAAAGATAACAGCATCAGCCTGAACAAAGCGGGACAGGAGCTGTATCAAAAACTTTTTCCGATTTATCAGCGTTTATCCGCAATCGATAACGACATTCAGCACTCGGCCCGCCGCTCGCGCAATGTTGTGATCGGAATCGACAATACCTATCCCACCATTATTTTCGATCAGCTGATAAGCCTCGGCGACAAGTATGACGGCGTGACCGCGCAGGCCGTTGAATTTAGTGAAAATGGGGTGATCGATAACTTGTTCGACAGAAAGCTCGATTTTATTCTTTCGCCGCAGCAGGTTTCAGCCCGCGTCCAGCAGTTGGACAATCTTACCGTGACAGACTTACCGCCGCTGCGTCTGGGGTTTCTGGTCTCCCGGCGTTATGAAGAGAGGCAACCGCAGGAGCTCTTACAGGAGTTACCCTGGCTACAAATGCGCTTCCAGAACAGAGCCAATTTTGAAGCAATGCTGGATGCGTATATGCGCCCGTGTGGGATTAGCCCCACGATTATCTATCGGCCTTACAGTTTTATGGCGAAGATTAGCGCCGTAGAGCGCGGGCAGTTTTTGACGGTAATACCGCATTTTGCCTGGCGTCTGGTGAATCCGGCAAAACTCAAGTATTTCGACGCACCGCACAGCCCAATGTATATGCGTGAGTTTCTCTATTCCCTGAAGAACCATCGTTATACCGCCACGATGCTTCAGCATATTACCGAAGATCGTGACGGTACCGCGAACTAACCGAGCATCGAACCGCTTTCCTGCAGGTTGCGGTGGAGATCAAACGCGTGACGAAGATCGTGATGGATATGCCCGCCGGGGGCATTTTCCAGATAGCGGTGCAGATAATCCCGGTACAGCGGATGCGCGCAGTTGTCGATAATCGTGCGCGCGCGCTGAAGCGGGGATAACCCGCGCAAATCAGCAATACCTTGTTCGGTAATGATGACCTTCACGCTGTGTTCACTGTGATCAACGTGACTGCACATCGGGACAATCGTTGAAATCTTCCCGTCTTTCGCAATAGACGGCGCCATGAAGATAGACAAATAGGCGTTGCGTTCAAAATCGCCGCTGCCGCCGATACCATTCATCAGATTGACACCGGCAATATGCGTCGAGTTGGCGTGACCATAAATATCAAACTCAAGACCAACATTCAGCGCAATTACCCCCAGACGGCGAATAATCTCCGGATTATTGGAGATCTCCTGTGGCCGGAGCACGATGCGGCTGGCGAAGAAATCCATATTGTCGTAAATCTTCTGCAGTGAATTAGCCGAAACGGTCAGGCTGGATGCACTGGCGCCGGTAATTTTCCCCGTCTCCAGCAGATGCACCACCGAGTCTTGCAACACCTCGGAATACATCATAAACGGTGGGATCTCCGGATTTTCGCCAAGTCTCGCCATGACTGCATTGTTAATATTGCCAACCCCGCTTTGCAGGGGCAGAAATTCCGGCGGAATGCGCTGGTTCACGATTTCATTGAGTAAGAACGCCACGACGTTGTCGGCAATTTGCTGGCAGGTCGGGTTTTCTTTTGTCGTCGTGTTTCCGGCGTCGGGTAATTCGGTTTCCACCAGGGCGACAATCTTTTTGGGATCAATCTGCACACAATGGCTGCCTACGCGATCCATGGTATGAAAAATAGGTACGCTATTGCGCCTCGGCGGCGCGCCGGGAATGACGATATCGGCCAGCTCGGAGACCCGCGGGCTATGGTAGTGATTCAGTTCTATGATCACTTTTTTCGCCCGCAGCAGCCAGGTTGGTGCATTGCCGATCCCGCTGGAAAGCCAGACCCGGCCATCCGGTGCAATCGATGAGGCCTCGATCACCGCAACGTCAATGTCGCCAAAGAAGCCGTAATTGACCATTTGCGCCACTTCGCTCAGATGCAGATCGACAAAATTAACCTGCCCCTGATTGATTTTTTCCCGCAGGCCGGAGGAGGTCTGATAGGGCGCTCGCCAAGAGACAGCGTCCGCCTCTGACAGTGCGTCGTCTGCCGCCGCGCCGATAGAGGCTCCGGTCAGCAGACGGATCTGAAAGGGCTGTTGTGCGTCATGCTTTTCACTGGCACGTCTGGCAATGGCGGCGGGCAGGGCTTTCGGCGATCCGGCCGGGGTAAAGCCGCTGAAGGCAACCATATCATCGTGCTGAATAAACTCCGCCGCTTCATCGGCGCTCATTCGTTTCATCCTGCGTTCCTTAGTTGGACGCTATTAATGACCGACAAAATTCGGTTTCCGTTTTTGCAGGAAAGCGTTCATCCCTTCCTGATAGTCCTCGCTGTCGTAAACGGCGCGGCGCATTCCCTGGATACGCTCAAATTCGTCGGAATTCATGGTGTGCGCTTCACCCAGTACGCGTAGCTCTTCCTTGATGACGGCAATAGCCAAAGGCGCTTTTTCTGAAATGTGGTGCGCTATCTGGAGGGTGAAATCTTCCAGTTCGGCGACATCGACCACATGGTTAAGAATGCCGACAGCCAGCGCCCGTTGTGCGGTAATGGGGGAGGCGGTAAAAATCAGCTCTTTGACGATATGGAAACCTGCGTCACGCGTCAGGTTGTGAATGCCCACCAGGTTATACGGCACGCCGAGATTGACCGGGGTCATCGAGAAGGTCGACGTGCTGGCGGCGATAATCAGATCGGAACTCATGATCATTTCAAACGCGCCGCCCCAGACGCTGCCTTCGACCATGGAAATAACCGGTTTAGGATATTTTTGGATCATGCGGGTGATCTGACGCAGCGGATCGTCATAAGAGAGCGGATCGCGCCGCCCGGTGGGCAGTTCGTGAATGTCATGGCCCGCCGAGAAGACTTTTGCCCCGCTGGGGGCGCGCAAAATAATGCAACGAATGTCCGGTCGATTCAGGTCGCTCAGCGCCTGCATTAAATCGTCCATAAAGACTTTACTCAGGGCGTTGAGTTTACGGGCATAGTTAAACTCAATAACCGCAACTTTATGGATAATGACAACGTTAACATATTGATAAGACATAAAAGTTCCTTTATTCAAAATACTGATGCTGAAGAAATTCGTTGATGTGACGCAGGCCGGTACGCGGTGACAGGTCATTGTTTTTGACCGCCTGCAGCATTTGATGGAAATAACGATCAAATTCGGTACGGGTGAAGAGCAGGCGCAGCGCCGATTCTTCGGTCTGTTTTTGCAGCCAGTCGACCGACTGCTGCTGGCGAACTTGCGCCAGCCGACCGCTGGCGGTGAGTGCGGCTCTGAAGTCGGCGATGGTCTGCCAGACCTCTTCAATGCCGCGTTTTTCAAGTGCGCTGCAGGCCAGAACCTGTGGCTGCCACTCTTCGTACTTGCGGCGTAAAATATGCAGCGCAGAGTCATACATATGGCGGGCAATGGCGACGTTGGGGCGATTGTCGCCGTCATCCTTGTTAATGACGATCAGGTCCGCCATCTCCATGATCCCTTTTTTGATCCCTTGCAGAGCGTCGCCGCCGCCCGCGATTTGCAGCGAGACAAAGCAGTCCACCATACGGGCGACTTCAATTTCTGACTGACCCACGCCAACGGTTTCGACAATGACCACATCGAAGCCCGCCGCTTCGCAGAGCAGCATCAATTCGTGAGCGCGCTGGCTGGTTCCGCCCAGATGTCCGCTGGACGGCACCGGGCGAATAAACGCGGCATCGGAGCGCGCCAGTTCCGTCATGCGGGTTTTGTCACCGAGAATACTGCCGCCGCTCACCGGGCTGCTCGGGTCGACGGCAATAACTGCTACCCGCAGGCCGTGGCGGATAAGCAACATGCCGAATGCGTCCAGAAAGGTGCTTTTTCCCGCACCTGGCGTACCGGTAATGCCCAGACGCAGGGCATTGCCTGTGAACGGCATGATCGCATCCAGCAGTGTTGTACTCAGCGCCTGATGCCCCGGATGACGGCTTTCTATCAGCGTCATGGCCTGAGCGAGCGTGGCGCGATCGCCCAGCCGTAATCGCCGGATAGTCTCTGTCAGTGTGGCGTCGTTAATCATGCTGTTGCCCAATGCGGGTCAACACATCGCGTACGCTTTCCAGCATGGGGGTGCCGGGACCATAAATTGCCGCGACGCCGCGTTCTTGCAGGAAAGCGTAATCCTGAGGTGGGATCACGCCGCCTGCCACGACTAAGATATCGTCGCGCCCCCAGTTTTTGAGCGCAGTCACCAGTTCTGGGATCAGTGTTTTATGCCCGGCGGCCAGCGACGATGCGCCTACCACGTGCACGTCGTTTTCGATCGCCAGACGGGCGATCTCTTCTGGCGTGGAAAACATCGGGCTGAGATCAACGTCGAAACCGAGATCGGAATAGGCGCTGGCGATCACTTTCGCGCCACGATCGTGACCATCCTGGCCCATTTTGGCGATCAGGATCCGTGGGCGGCGGCCATAGTCGGTGAGAAACTGTTCGGTTTGCGCAAGGATGGCGTCGAACTCAGCGGCGGAGTTGCTGGATTGATGATAGCTTTGCGCAATCACGCCGGTGACGCACTGGCTGGGGACCAGGTAACGGTCGAACGCCGTTTCCAGCGCGTCGGAAATTTCACCCAATGTGGCGCGAGCCCGGGCGGCAATCACTGCGGCGGCAAGCAGGTTTTCATTGTGTTGTGCGGCATGGGTGAGGGCGCTCAGAGCGGATTTGACCGCCGCGTCGTCGCGGGTGGCGCGGATGTGCTTCAGTGAGGCAATTTGCTCATTGCGGACTTTAACATTGTCAATTTCCAGCACTGACGTTTCATCTTCTTTCTCCAGCTTGTATTTATTCACACCGACGATCACCCGTTTGCCCTGATCGATCAGCGACTGTTCGCGAGCAGAAGCCTCTTCGATCATCCGTTTTGGCAGTCCGGCTTCGATAGCCTTCGCCATGCCGCCCGCCTCGTCGATCTGCTGGATGATCGCTCGCGCCTGCTTGACGACCTGATCGGTCAGCGACTCTACGTAGTAAGAGCCCGCCAACGGATCGACGGTGCGACAAATTTCTGACTCTTCCTGAATGATGATTTGCGTGTTGCGGGCGATACGCGCCGAAAAATCGCCAGGCAGACCCAGCGCTTCGTCGAAGGCGTTGGTATGGAGAGATTGGGTACCGCCAAGCGTAGCGCCAAGCGCTTCAATGGTGGTGCGGATGACGTTGTTATAGGGATCTTGTTCGGTCAGACTCCAGCCGGAGGTCTGGCAGTGGGTGCGCAGTGCCAGCGATTTCGGGTTGGTTGCCCCAAAACTGCTGACCGCTTCGCTCCACAGGTAGCGTGCGGCGCGCAGCATGGCGACGTTCATAAACAGATCCATGCCGATACCGAAGAAGAAGGATAAGCGGGGGGCAAAATCATCAATTTTCAGTCCGGCGGAGAGCGCCGCTTTGATGTACTCAATACCGTCCGCCAGGGTGAACGCGACCTGCTGTACACAGTTGGCGCCTGCTTCACCCATGTGATAACCGCTGATACTGATGGTGTTGAAGCGCGGCATATTGCCCGAACACCAGGCAATGATGTCGGCGATAATGCGCATGGAGGGTTTTGGCGGATAAATATAGGTGTTGCGGCACAGGTACTCTTTCAGGATATCGTTTTGAATCGTGCCGGTGAGTTGTTCTGGTGTGACGCCCTGTTCTTCTGCAGCCACGATATAGAACGCCATTACCGGCAATACCGCGCCGTTCATGGTCATGGAGACGGACATCTTATCCAGTGGGATCTGGTCGAACAGGACTTTCATGTCTTCCACGGTATCAATAGCGACACCGGCTTTACCCACATCGCCCGCCACACGTGGATTATCAGAGTCGTAACCGCGATGGGTGGCGAGATCAAACGCCACGGATAATCCTTTTTGCCCCGCAGCGAGGTTGCGACGGTAAAAGGCATTGGACTCTTTGGCGGTTGAGAAACCGGCGTACTGGCGAATGGTCCAGGGTTGCGCCGTGTACATGGTGGCGCGTGGACCGCGAACATACGGCGGCAGGCCGGGGAGGGTATCCATCACTTCCAGGTTGTCGAGGTCGGCGGGGGTATATAACGGTTTGACGGCGATCCCTTCTGCCGTGTGGCGTACAAGGTCTTCGACGGTTTTTTCCTGACGGCTGAGTTCCTTATTGGCCAGCCGTTGCCAGTCCTGCAAATGTGACATGTGTTGCTCCGTATTACGCAATGGAATGGGTTCTTGCGAATACGGTGAGCTTTTTAACCTGCGCTGTCGCCAGCAAAAAACAGCCAACGACGCGTCGTTTTTTGCCGCCTGGAATTATTTATTTTGTGATGTATTTCAAAGACTTTTATTTGCAAGTGCGCCGGATAAACTCAATGTTATCCGGCAATCGGGCATTAATCCTGACGCAGCACTTTATGACCGTACGCCAGCAGCGCGTCAGTGACGTTGCGCATCATGCGGCTTTCCGGCGCAAAACGGTGCCAGTAAAGCATCCGGCGTTGAAACAGACCGGGCGTTAAGTCGATCAGCTCGCCGCTGTTTAACTCTTTCTCAATCTGCAAATGGGGGATCATACAGCAGGTCGTGCCCTGGCGAGCCAGCTGTACAAAGGCTTCAGAAGAGTTAACGATGTGACACGGTACGCTACCCGGCGGTAGGTCGAAGTTCTGTTGCAGGAAGGCCTGGTGCATATCATCGAGATGGTCAAACGCCACGGCGGGCGCTTTCAGCAGCGCCGAGCGGGTGACGCCGTTCGGAAAATAACGTGCCGCAAAGGCGCGTGAGGCCACGAACAGATAGTCGAGTGCGCCGAGCTTATCGACCAGACAGCTTGGCAGCGCCTGATGCTGAATACTCACCGCACCCACCACCTCGCCGCGGCGCAGACGTTCTTGCGTACGGGTTTCATCTTCCACCTGCAAGTTCAGGCGGATAGGCGAATCAGCCAGCACGGGGGCCAGCGCAGGCAGCAGCCAGGTGGCCAGACTGTCGGCGTTAACCGCCAGCGACAACAGCAGCGGCGTGGAGCCGGTTTGCTCGTCTCCCAGCCACTCGTCTTCCAGCAGCTCAACCTGGCGCAGCAGCGCCAGCAGCTTTTGCCCTTGCTCAGTCGGGCGTGGCGGAACGGTACGTACCAGCAGCGGCTGCCCGAACATATTCTCAAGCTGTTTTATGCGTTGCGAGACGGCGGATTGCGTGATGCACAGCTTCTGTGCTGCGCGCTCAAATCCTCGTTCACGTATCACCGCATCCAGTGCTTGTAGTGTTCTGTAGTCCGGACGTTTCATTGCTATGACGTACTCCTAAAATTTGGGGGGTTCTGCACTATGACACAAATTTTAGTTGGGTACAGACGAATTCCACCGTCTGCAAATGGGGTTGGGGACATTTTTCTCGTCAATGTTCTATAATGCGCCTGAAATTTCACACCACAGGCGAAACGACCATGACGCAGGATGAACTGAAAAAAGCAGTAGGATGGGCGGCACTTCAGTATGTACAACCCGGAACCATTGTAGGAGTAGGGACAGGCTCAACCGCCGCGCACTTTATTGATGCGCTGGGTACAATGAAAGGCCAGATTGAAGGCGCAGTGTCCAGTTCGGATGCGTCCACTGAAAAACTCAAAAGCCTTGGCATTCACGTTTTTGATCTTAACGAAGTGGACAGCCTGGGTGTCTACGTTGACGGCGCGGATGAAATCAACGGCCACATGCAGATGATCAAAGGCGGTGGTGCGGCGTTAACCCGTGAGAAGATTATTGCCTCGGTGGCGAAGAAATTCATTTGTATCGCGGATGCCTCCAAAGAGGTGGATATTCTGGGGCGTTTCCCACTGCCGGTAGAAGTGATCCCGATGGCGCGTAGCGCCGTTGCACGCCAGTTAGTGAAACTTGGCGGCCGTCCGGAATATCGTCAGGGCGTGGTGACGGATAACGGGAACGTGATCCTCGACGTACACGGCATGGAAATCATCGACCCTATCGCGATGGAAAATGCCATCAACGCGATCCCGGGCGTGGTGACTGTCGGCCTGTTTGCCAACCGTGGTGCGGACGTTGCGCTGATTGGCACCGCTGATGGTGTGAAAACCATCGTGAAATAATCTGACAGGGGAACCGCTTCCCCTGTGAAAAAATTTTTGGTAGGGCAAATTTGGTGACATGTATCACGTTTAGAATGTTGCCCTGCCGATCTCGCTAAACTCCCGGCACTTCCCAGCATTTTCCTCTGTTATTTCCTGCCGAATGATATGTCCTCAGAATGGCGACGCAAACGTTCATATTGCCGCGATAGTTTTTTTTGATATGTTGAAGGCGGATGCAAATCCACACACACAACATCAGATTGATAAAAAGACAGGGTCGGGGAAATGGCAAAGGTATCGCTGGAGAAAGACAAAATTAAATTTCTGCTGGTTGAAGGCGTGCACCAACGTGCACTGGAAAGCCTTCGCGCGGCAGGTTATACCAACATCGAATTCCATAAAGGCGCTCTGGATGCCGAGCAACTGAAAGAATCGATCCGTGATGCCCACTTCATTGGTCTGCGATCCCGTACTCATCTGACAGAAGAGGTGATTGAAGCGGCAGAGAAACTGGTGGCGATTGGCTGTTTCTGCATCGGCACCAACCAGGTTGATCTGAGCGCGGCGTCAAAACGCGGGATCCCCGTGTTTAACGCGCCATTCTCAAATACCCGTTCTGTCGCGGAACTGGTGATTGGTGAGCTACTTCTGCTGCTTCGCGGCGTACCGGAGGCAAATGCCAAAGCGCACCGTGGCGTCTGGAACAAACTGGCATCAGGCTCTTTTGAAGCGCGTGGCAAAAAACTGGGCATCATTGGTTACGGTCATATCGGTACTCAGTTGGGTATTCTGGCGGAGTCGCTGGGGATGCATGTCTACTTCTATGACATTGAAAACAAATTACCGCTGGGTAATGCGACTCAGGTTCAGCACCTCTCCGATCTGCTGAACATGAGCGATGTCGTGAGCCTGCACGTACCGGAAAACGCCTCGACCAAAAACATGATGGGTGCGAAAGAGATCGCGTTGATGAAACCGGGTGCACTGCTGATCAACGCCGCTCGTGGCACGGTCGTGGATATTCCGGCACTGTGCGATGCGCTGGCAACCAAACATCTGGCGGGTGCCGCGATCGACGTCTTCCCGACGGAGCCGGCAACCAACAGCGATCCTTTCACCTCGCCGCTGTGTGAGTTCGATAACGTGATCCTGACCCCGCACATTGGTGGCTCAACCCAGGAAGCACAGGAAAATATCGGTCTTGAAGTTGCCGGTAAACTGACGAAATATTCTGATAACGGCTCCACGCTTTCTGCGGTTAACTTCCCGGAAGTGTCGCTACCGTTGCACGGCGGCCGCCGTCTGATGCACATTCACGAAAACCGTCCAGGCGTATTAACTGCGCTTAACCAGATTTTTGCTGAGCAGGGCGTCAACATTGCGGCGCAATATCTGCAAACCTCTGCGCAGGTGGGTTATGTGGTCATTGATATTGAAGCCGATGAAGATGTGGCGGAGAAAGCGTTGCTGGCGATGAAGGCGCTCCCGGGCACCATTCGCGCGCGTTTGTTGTACTAATTTTGTCCTGCCCGGTGGCGCTACGCTACCGGGCCTTATTTCGTGTAGACATCCACACCGTAGTCCCGGCCAGGCAAAGACGTCTCCCGGTTCGGATGAACATCCCTGAGTCGTTTCCAGCCGCAGTTGAGTCCTCTTGCAACATATACATCCTGTTTACGAGCGTTGCCGCAATCGGTGATAAAAGGCGTTGTGGCGCGTTGAGTATCAAAAAAAGGAATTTACGATGGGGCTTCAGCATAGGGCTGAAACGGAAAAGCCCCTACCGTAGCAGGGGCTTAAAAAAGGAAAGGGACGATGATGAGATACGTCATCATGCTGCTAATCCTGTTAATCATAGCCTACCCAGCATATTAACAGAGAGGAAGCAGGAGGGAGGTTCGCCTCCCTCACCCTTTACCGAGGAATTTAGGTCAAAAAAAAAGCGGTGTCAATGGGAAGAAAACGGCGGCCATTCCCACACTTTCGACGGTGTTACTACAGCCGGTAAGGGAATATCCCACTCTTCAACCGGCAGTTTTTCGACTAACTGACAGTCATGGGCATAGCCCACCGGTTGGATCCCGTGTTGCCGCCAGTTCTGCAATGTCCGGTCATAAAATCCGCCACCCATACCCAGACGCTGCCCCTCTTCGTCAAACGCCACTAACGGCGTTACCAACACATCCAGTTGCGCAAGCGGCAATACGTCGCGCACATCCAGTTTCGGCTCCTGAATCTTCAGGCGATTGGTGACCAGTTCGCTTTGGGGGTGATAGTGCAGAAACAATAAATTGCCGGGACTAAACGGGTGCAGGACCGGGAGATAAACACGTTTACCTGCTCGCCAGAGTTGTTCGATCAGCGGTTGAGTGTCGAGTTCGCCATCGAATGAGAGAAATAACGCGACAGTGTGCGCCATTACTATCGGTGGGTAAGCAAGCATTCTGTTCGCTGCATGCTGGCCGAAATGGGTTTGCTGCTGAGGGGTCAGTGCCCGTCTACGTTGGCGTATTAGCTGGCGGATTTCTTGTCGGGATAAAGAGAGTTCGGGAAGTTGTGTCATAGCTGTTGGTAGGTAGAAGGGAATCTCCGAGATGCCGCCGCAGGCTGTAACCCTTGAACCCTTGGTTCAAGGTGAATGCGTCGTCACAGTTTTAAGGCTTCTCGGACGGACCGAGCATGCTCACCAACCGTGGAGCGCCACATTCTTGTGGTATGAAATATCGGCTCAGGGGACTGGCCCGCTTGCAAACATCTCAGAGAAATTTTGTCTTCACGGTCACTCTACCATAGTAAACCGAAAAGTGTTATTCAAAGTTTTGGCCCGTTTTTTCGGTTATGCGACCCTGATCAAGCAACGCCTGTTCGATGGTCTGCTGCAGCATCCGAATACGTTGTTCCATGCTCGCCGCGTAGTCACGCGTCTTCGCTTTTTCCTGAGCTAATTCATAGCTGATGTTCAATGCGGCAATGAAAACCAGCTGCTCAGTATTTGTGACTCTAGTGCGAACTTTTAGATCTTGCAACCGCTGATTAAGATCGTCCGCTGCCTGATTCAACGCATCCTTTTGTTCAGGCGGGCAATTCACTCGCAGTGAACGGCCAAATATTTGGATATCGACGGGTTGTGCAGACATGCCACCTTCCTGCTGATTGACTGCGCTGCCTTCGTCTCCGGACCCTGGGTCCGCGAAGGGGCGACACTATAGCTACCCTGGTATGAAGATACAAGCCCTTTTCTGGTTCACCAGGGTCCAAAGTGGTAGCATATCATGAATATCCTCCCTTTGATGACGAATGCTTATGTCTATACAGAACGAAATGCCTGGTTACACCGAAATGAACCAGTTTTTGAACCAACAAGGGGCAGGACTGACCCCAGCCGAAATGCACGGTTTGATAAGCGGGATGATTTGTGGCGGCAACAACGACAGCTCCTGGCAGCCGCTGCTTCATGACCTGACAAACGAAGGTCTGGCCTTTGGTCATGAACTGGCGCAAGCATTGCGTAAAATGCACGCCGCGACCAGCGATGCGCTGGAAGATGACGGCTTTCTTTTTCAGCTTTTTCTGCCTGAAGGAGACGACGTCAGCGTGTTCGATCGCGCCGATGCACTGGCAGGTTGGGTCAACCACTTTTTGCTCGGCCTTGGCGTCACACAGCCTAAGCTCGACAAAGTGACGGGTGAAACCGGCGAAGCGATTGACGACCTGCGCAACATTGCGCAGTTGGGTTATGACGAAGACGAAGATCAGGAAGAGCTGGAGATGTCGCTCGAAGAGATCATCGAATATGTGCGTGTTGCGGCGCTGCTGTGTCACGACACCTTTACGCGTCAGCAGCCAACTGCGCCGGAAGTGCGCAAACCGACCCTGCACTAAGAACGAAAACGCCAAGGAGAGTGTTATGAGCGAACTATCCCTGCAAGAATACCTGCGTCGTCGCCAGGCACTGCTGGCGCAAATGCCGCCTGGCAGCGCGGCGCTGATTTTCGCCGCGCCAGAAGCGACGCGTAGCGCGGACAGCGAGTATCCGTATCGCCAAAGCAGCGACTTCTGGTATTTCACCGGTTTTAATGAACCGGAAGCTGTGTTGGTGCTGATTAAAAGCGATGACACTCATAACCACAGCGTTTTGTTTAACCGGGTTCGCGACCTGACTGCGGAGATCTGGTTTGGCCGTCGTCTTGGGCAAGATGCCGCGCCAGAAAAGCTGGGCGTGGATCGTGCGCTGGCGTTCAGCGAAATCAACCAGCAACTCTTCCAACTGCTTAATGGCCTGGATGTGGTGTATCACGCGCAAGGCGAATATGCCTGGGCGGATGAGATTGTCTTCACTGCGCTGGATAAGCTGCGCAAAGGGGCACGTCAGAATCTGAAAGCACCTGCGACGCTCACCGACTGGCGCCCGATGGTGCATGAGATGCGCCTGTTTAAATCAGCGGAAGAGATCGCCGTAATGCGACGTGCCGGAGAGATCAGCGCGCTGGCGCATACACGGGCGATGGAGAAATGCCGTCCGGGCATGTTTGAGTATCAACTGGAAGGGGAGATTCATCACGAATTTACGCGTCACGGCGCGCGTTATCCTTCCTATAACACCATTGTTGGCAGTGGCGCAAATGGCTGCATCCTGCATTACACCGAGAATGAAAGTGAAATGCGCGATGGCTCGCTGGTGTTGATTGACGCCGGATGCGAATACAAAGGGTATGCCGGGGATATCACACGAACCTTCCCGGTCAACGGCAAGTTCACCTCCGCCCAGCGCGAGATCTACGACATTGTGCTGGCGTCGCTGGAAACCAGTTTGCGCCTGTACCGCCCGGGCACCTCCATTCAGGAAGTGACCGGCGAGGTGGTGCGCATTATGGTAACTGGCCTGGTGAAACTGGGCATCCTGAAGGGCGAAATCGATCAACTGATCGCCGATAACGCCCATCGACCTTTCTTTATGCATGGCCTGAGCCACTGGCTGGGGCTGGATGTGCATGATGTCGGCACCTATGGTAAGGATCGCTCCCGTCTGCTTGAGCCGGGTATGGTTCTGACCGTGGAGCCAGGTCTCTACATCGCACCGGATGCTGACGTACCGGAAGCGTATCGCGGTATTGGTATCCGAATTGAAGACGACATCGTCATCACACAAACCGGTAACGAAAACCTGACCGCCAGCGTAGTGAAAAAAGCCGACGACATCGAAGCCTTAATGGCTGCGGCGCGCCAACAATGAGCGTGATTATCGTAGGCGGCGGGATGGCTGGGGCGACGCTGGCGCTGGCAATCTCTCAATTGAGTCATGGCAAGTTGCCGGTGCATCTGATTGAAGCGACGGCGCCTGAAGCCCAGGATCACCCGGGTTTCGACGCCCGGGCGATCGCCCTGGCGGCAGGCACCTGTCAGCAACTGGCGCGGATGGGTATCTGGCAGGCGATCGCCGATTGCGCAACGGCCATCAATACCGTTCACGTTAGCGATCGCGGGCATGCCGGGTTTGTGACTCTGGATGCGCAGGATTATCGTATTGCGGCGTTAGGACAGGTCGTTGAGTTGCACGATGTCGGTCAGCGCTTGTTCGGACTGTTGCGCAAAGCGCCGGGCGTGACGTTGCATTGCCCTGATCGCGTCGCCACGGTCTCGCGCACGCAGGAGCAGGTCAATGTCACGCTAGAAAACGGTGATGTGATTACCGGCGACGTCCTGGTTGCGGCTGATGGCACGCGTTCTGCGCTGGCAACGGCCTGCGGTGTGGACTGGCAGCAAACGCCATACGAACAGTTAGCGGTGATCGCCAACGTGGCTGTCTCTGTGCCCCATGAAGGTCGTGCGTTTGAGCGCTTTACCCAGCATGGTCCACTGGCGATGTTGCCAATGTCCGGGGAGCGTTGCTCACTGGTGTGGTGCCATCCGCTTGAGCGACGTGATGAGGTGATGGCCTGGTCTGATGAACAGTTTTGCCGTGAATTGCAGAGCGCATTTGGCTGGCGACTGGGACGTATTACCCAGGCGGGGAAACGCAGTGCCTATCCTCTTTCGCTGACGACGGCGGTCAAAGCCGTCACCCATCGTACGGTGCTGGTGGGAAATGCCGCGCAGACACTGCACCCTATCGCAGGACAAGGGTTTAATCTTGGATTACGCGATGTGATGAGCCTTGCCGAAACGCTGACCCAGGCATGGCAAGCAGGCGAAGACGTCGGCGAATATCGCGTGCTGTCGCGTTATCAACAGCGTCGACAGGCAGACCGTGAAACAACAATTGGTGTGACGAACAGTCTGGTTTATCTGTTTGCCAATCACTGGGCGCCGTTGGTTGTCGGACGCAATGTCGGGTTGATGGCAATGGAATTATTGACACCGGCACGCGATGTGCTGGCGGAGCGGACCCTGGGTTGGGTAGCGCGTTAAATATGACCTGTAGGCCGCAGAACCCAGTAGGCCTGATAAGCGTAGCGCCATCGGGCAACTAACAATGCCGGATGGCGGCTTCGCCTTATCCGGCCTACGGTTTTTGAGAGTCCCATTTTCGAGGAGCAAACAGTGCAAAGTGTTGATGTAGCTATTGTGGGTGGAGGCATGGTAGGTCTGGCCGTCGCCTGCGGCTTACAGGGTAGCGGTTTACGGGTCGCCGTGCTGGAACAGCATGTCCCTCAGCCACTGGAAAATGATGCTCCACCGGCGCTTCGCGTGTCGGCCATTAATGCTGCCAGCGAAAAATTGCTCACGCGTCTCGGCGTGTGGTCAGATATTGTTGCCCGTCGGGCCAGCTGCTATCACGGCATGGAAGTCTGGGACAAAGACAGCTTTGGACGCATTGCGTTCGATGATAAAAGTATGGGCTACAGCCATCTTGGGCATATCGTTGAAAATACGGTGATCCACTATGCTCTGTGGCAAAAAGCGCAGCAATCCTCGGATGTTACTCTGATGGCCCCCGCAGAACTGCAGCAGGTGGCCTGGGGGGAAAATGAAACGTTTCTGACCCTGAAAGACGGCACGATGTTAACCGCTCGCCTGGTGGTTGGAGCGGACGGCGCGAACTCCTGGCTGCGCAGCAAAGCAGATATTCCGCTGACCTTCTGGGACTATCGCCATCATGCGCTGGTCGCAACCATTCGTACCGAAGAGGCGCATGATGCCGTTGCACGCCAGGCGTTTCATGGCGAAGGTATTCTCGCGTTTTTGCCCCTCGTCGACCCGCATCTCTGCTCTATTGTCTGGTCGCTTTCGCCACAAGAGGCTGAGCGGATGCAACATGCGAGCGAAGAGGAATTCAACCGGGCATTGAATATTGCGTTTGATAACCGGTTGGGGTTGTGTCGCGTGGAAAGCGAACGCCAGGTATTCCCGCTGACGGGGCGCTATGCGCGCCAGTTTGCCGCCCATCGTCTGGCACTGGTCGGCGATGCCGCCCATACCATCCATCCGCTGGCGGGGCAGGGGGTTAACCTCGGCTTTATGGATGCTGCGGAACTTATCGATGAACTGAAGCGTTTGCAGCGTCAGGGCAAAGATATCGGTCAGTATCTGTATTTGCGTCGTTACGAGCGCAGCCGTAAGCACAGTGCCGCCATGATGCTGGCAGGTATGCAAGGTTTTCGCGAGCTGTTTGCTGGGGAGAATCCGGCGAAGAAATTGCTGCGCGATATTGGTCTGAAACTGGCCGATACCCTCCCTGGTGTAAAACCGCAACTTATCCGTCAGGCAATGGGGTTGAATGATTTACCTGAGTGGCTTCGTTAACAAATCCCCCCGCTTCTAAGAGTTTGAGACCCGTCACACTTTCTTCTCCCGGCCTTCGCGCCGGGGGACTTACCTCATTTGAAATAATCTAATTCCACGCTGTTTTTCGCATTAGATTTTTTTATATCACTATTTTCTCTAGTCTCGATTTTTGACATTTTTTTAGAATTTAATATCGATTCAGTCGGTTTTTTTCGCCTGTGATTTGTGTGTTATAGGCGTGTTAATTATATTTTTGGTTTTTTGTTCTGTGGTCTGCTTTGCCATTTTTTGGCATAAGCTAATGTGATAGTTAATTTTACCTTATGGTTAAGCGTCAGTTTCGGTGGTAAGTTCAATGGAAAAGAGAACGTTTGCGTTGAGGCCATGACGTGGCTTCGATGACGGGTTTCGTGGCGTAAATTTCATCACGAAATGGTTGCAAGCCCTGCTTATTCAACGAGGAAAAGATGGCTCAACAGACTCCTTTGTACGAACAACACACGTTATGTGGCGCACGAATGGTCGATTTTCATGGCTGGATGATGCCGCTGCATTACGGTTCCCAGCTCGATGAGCATCATGCTGTGCGCACCGATGCCGGTATGTTTGATGTTTCGCATATGACGATTGTCGATCTGCGAGGCAGCCGCACCCGGGAGTTTTTGCGTTATCTGCTGGCAAATGACGTGGCAAAGCTAACGAAGAGCGGGAAAGCCCTCTACTCCGGTATGCTTAATGCCTCGGGCGGCGTGATAGATGACCTTATCGTCTACTACTTCACTGAAGATTTCTTCCGCCTCGTTGTTAACTCCGCCACCCGCGAAAAAGACCTCTCCTGGATTTCCCAACACGCTGAACCTTATGCCATCGACATTACCGTCCGTGACGATCTGTCGTTGATCGCCGTACAGGGACCAAACGGGCAGGCTAAAGCCGCCGCGTTGTTTACCGAAGAACAGCGTCGCGCAGTCGACGGGATGAAACCGTTCTTTGGTGTCCAGGCGGGCGATCTCTTCATTGCGACAACCGGTTATACCGGTGAAGCGGGCTATGAAATCGCCATGCCAAATGAAAAGGCGGCAGATTTCTGGCGTGCGCTGGTGGAAGCTGGCGTGAAACCGTGTGGTCTGGGTGCGCGTGATACGTTGCGTCTGGAAGCTGGCATGAACCTGTACAGCCAGGAGATGGACGAAAGCATTTCTCCATTAGCCGCCAACATGGGCTGGACCATTGCCTGGGAACCGACTGACCGTGATTTCATCGGTCGCGAAGCGCTGGAAACGCAGCGTGAAAAAGGGCACGAGCAGTTGGTCGGTCTGATCATGACGGAAAAAGGCGTGTTGCGTAATGAGTTGCCGGTTCGTTTTATCGATGCACAGGGCAACACGCAGGAAGGCATTATCACCAGCGGCACGTTCTCTCCGACGCTGGGCTACAGCATTGCGCTGGCGCGTGTGCCAGCAGGCATTGGTGAAACGGCGATTGTGCAAATCCGTAACCGCGAGATGCCGGTAAAAGTAACGAAACCTGTTTTTGTGCGTAACGGCAAAGCCGTCGCGTGATTCATCCTTTTTTGGAGATTGATTGATGAGCAACGTACCTGCAGAACTGAAATACAGCAAAGAACACGAATGGCTGCGTAAAGAAGCGGACGGTACTTACACCGTGGGCATTACCGAGCACGCTCAGGAACTGTTGGGCGACATGGTGTTTGTCGATCTGCCAGACGTCGGCAGCACCGTTAGCGCAGGCGATGATTGCGCGGTCGCTGAGTCCGTCAAAGCCGCCTCTGATATTTATGCACCGGTGGGGGGCGAGATCGTGGCCGTTAACGACGCGCTCAGCGACTCTCCGGAGCTTATCAACAGCGAACCGTATGCGGGTGGCTGGATTTTCAAAATCAAAGCCAACGACGCGAGCGAAATCGACGCGCTGCTGGATGCCACTGCATACGAAGCCCTGTTAGAAGACGAGTAATGTTGTGCCGGATGGCACTGCGTTTATCCGGCCTACAGGTCACCGTAGGCCCGGTAAGCGTTAGCGTCACCGGGCAATTGAGTTAGAGACAATCACGATTCACTGCACGTTTCAGGAACCATCGCCCATGACACAGACGTTAAGCCAGCTTGAAAACAG
The DNA here is from genome assembly GCF_059418505.1 of Citrobacter sp. GW821-FHT07H02. Taxonomy (NCBI): domain Bacteria; kingdom Pseudomonadati; phylum Pseudomonadota; class Gammaproteobacteria; order Enterobacterales; family Enterobacteriaceae; genus Citrobacter; species Citrobacter sp. GW821-FHT07H02. The sequence goes on from NZ_JBWKPZ010000011.1 coordinate 82,759, forward strand.
CGGCGCTTTCATTGAACGCCACATCGGACCGGACGCTGAGCAACAGCAAGAAATGCTGAATGCCGTTGGCGCCGAGTCGTTAAACGCGCTGATCGGCCAGATTGTGCCGAAAGATATTCAGCTTGCGACCCCGCCGCAGGTGGGTGAAGCTGCGACCGAATATGCTGCGCTGGCAGAACTCAAAGCTATCGCCAGCCGCAATAAGCGCTTCACGTCTTACATCGGCATGGGCTACACCGCCGTGCAATTGCCGCCGGTTATCCTGCGCAATATGTTAGAAAATCCAGGTTGGTACACCGCGTATACGCCATACCAGCCGGAAGTCTCTCAGGGGCGTCTGGAATCACTGCTGAACTTCCAGCAGGTGACGCTGGATCTGACCGGCCTGGATATGGCCTCTGCGTCTCTGCTTGACGAAGCGACTGCGGCGGCTGAAGCGATGGCAATGGCGAAACGCGTGAGCAAGCTGAAAAACGCTAACCGTTTCTTTGTCGCCTCCGACGTACATCCTCAAACGCTGGACGTAGTTCGCACCCGTGCGGAAACCTTCGGTTTTGATGTGATCGTTGATGATGCCGCAAAAGTGGTTGATCACCAGGATGTGTTTGGCGTGCTGTTACAGCAGGTGGGCACGACCGGGGAAGTACACGACTACAGCGCGCTGATTACTGAGCTGAAGTCGCGCAAAATTGTGGTCAGCGTCGCCGCCGATTTTATGGCGCTGGTTCTGCTGACCGCGCCAGGCAAACAAGGCGCAGATATCGTTTTCGGTTCTGCACAACGCTTTGGTGTGCCGATGGGCTACGGCGGCCCGCATGCGGCATTCTTTGCCGCGAAAGATGAATTCAAACGCTCTATGCCAGGCCGTATTATCGGCGTATCAAAAGATGCGGCGGGCAATACCGCTCTGCGTATGGCGATGCAGACTCGCGAGCAGCATATTCGTCGCGAGAAAGCGAACTCCAATATCTGTACCTCTCAGGTGCTGCTGGCCAACATCGCCAGTCTGTATGCGGTTTATCATGGTCCGGTAGGGCTGAAACGCATTGCAAATCGCATTCATCGCCTGACCGATATTCTGGCAACTGGCCTGCAACAGAAAGGGATGAAGCTGCGTCATGCGCACTACTTTGACACGCTGTGCGTTGAAGTGGCTGATAAAGCTGCGGTGCTGGCGCGCGCGGAAGCGGCAGAAATCAACCTGCGTAGCGATATCCATAATGCAGTAGGCATCACGCTGGATGAAACGACCACCCGTGAAAACGTGCTGGCGTTGTTCTCCGTACTGCTTGGCGATCATCATGGCCTGAATATCGACACGCTGGACAAAGACGTCGCGTATGACAGCCGTTCTATTCAGGACAGCATGTTGCGTGAAGATGATATCCTGACCCATCCGGTGTTTAACCGCTATCACAGCGAAACCGAGATGATGCGTTACATGCACTCTCTGGAACGCAAAGATCTGGCGCTGAATCAGGCGATGATCCCGCTGGGCTCCTGCACCATGAAGCTGAACGCGGCTGCCGAGATGATCCCTATTACCTGGCCGGAATTTGCTGAACTGCATCCTTTCTGCCCGGCGGATCAGGCGGAAGGGTATCATCAGATGATCAGCCAGCTTTCTGAGTGGCTGGTTAAACTGACCGGTTACGACGCCGTGTGCATGCAGCCAAACTCAGGTGCGCAGGGCGAATATGCGGGTCTGCTGGCGATTCGTCATTACCACGAGAGCCGCAACGAAGGGCATCGTGATATCTGCCTGATCCCGGCGTCTGCCCACGGTACTAACCCGGCGTCCGCGCAAATGGCGGGGATGCAGGTCGTCGTTGTCGCGTGTGACAAACAGGGCAACATCGATCTGGCGGATCTGCGTGAGAAAGCGGAACAGCACGGCGACAGCCTCTCCTGCATCATGGTGACGTACCCGTCCACCCACGGCGTGTATGAAGAGACGATCCGTGAAGTGTGCGAAATCGTTCATCAGTTTGGCGGCCAGGTTTACCTTGATGGCGCAAACATGAACGCACAGGTCGGTATCACCACGCCTGGCTTTATCGGCGCAGATGTATCGCACCTCAACCTGCATAAAACCTTCTGCATTCCGCACGGCGGTGGCGGCCCTGGTATGGGTCCTATCGGGGTGAAATCGCATCTGGCGCCGTTTGTGCCAGGTCATAGCGTGGTGCAAATCGAAGGCATGCTGACCCGTCAGGGCGCGGTTTCTGCAGCTCCGTTCGGTAGCGCATCTATTCTGCCTATTAGCTGGATGTACATCCGCATGATGGGCGCAGAAGGCCTGAAAAAAGCAAGCCAGGTGGCTATTCTCAATGCTAACTACATTGCCAGCCGTCTGAAGGATGCTTATCCGGTGCTGTACACGGGCCGTGATGGCCGCGTGGCGCACGAATGCATTCTCGATATTCGCCCGCTGAAAGAAGAGACGGGCATCAGTGAACTGGATATCGCCAAACGCCTGATCGACTACGGTTTCCATGCGCCGACCATGTCCTTCCCGGTTGCGGGTACGCTGATGGTGGAACCGACGGAATCCGAAAGCAAGGTTGAACTGGATCGCTTTATCAATGCGATGCTGGCGATTCGTGCTGAAATTGATCGCGTGAAAGCGGGCGAGTGGGCACTGGAAGATAACCCTCTGGTTAACGCGCCGCACACTCAGAATGAGCTGGTGGCGGAGTGGAATCATGGGTACACCCGTGAAATCGCTGTGTTCCCTGCAGGCGTAGAGAACAAATACTGGCCGACAGTAAAACGTCTCGACGATGTTTACGGCGACCGTAATCTGTTCTGCTCTTGCGTACCGATGAGCGAATATCAGTAATTTTTCGCTTCAACTATCTTTTAAAGGCGCTTCGGCGCCTTTATTTTTGGGGGGAAGGGGATGGCAATCGCACTTGTAACGGGAGGCAGTCGCGGGATCGGGCGAGCAACCGCATTGCAACTGGCGACAGAGGGGTACACCGTCGCAGTCAACTTTCATCACAATATTCGCGCGGCAACGGAAGTGGTCAACACGATTGTCGCTGCGGGCGGTAAGGCATTCGCCCTGCGTGCTGACATTAGCGATGAAAGCCAGGTGATGGCGATGTTTGAATCTCTCGATCGTACCGGCGAACCGTTGACTGCGCTGGTGAATAACGCCGGGATTTTATTTGAACAAAGCACGGTAGAAAACCTGACCGCCGAACGGATTAATCGCGTGCTGGCCACTAACGTGACCGGTTATTTCCTCTGTTGCCGGGAGGCCGTGAAGCGGATGTCGCTTAAACATGGCGGCAAGGGCGGGGCGATTGTGAATGTCTCTTCGGCGGCAGCAAGGCTTGGCGCACCTTTCGAGTATGTCGATTACGCGGCGTCGAAAGGGGCGGTAGATACGCTCACTACCGGGCTGGCGCTGGAGGTGGCGGCGCAGGGAATCCGCGTGAACTGCGTGCGCCCAGGCCTTATCTATACCGACATGCATGCTTCCGGCGGTGAGCCAGGCAGGGTTGATCGCGTTAAGTCTACGTTACCCATGCAGCGTGGCGGGCAACCGAAAGAGGTTGCTCAGGCGATTGTCTGGCTTTTGAGTGAGAAAGCGTCGTATGTGACGGGCAGTTTTCTTGAGCTGGCGGGTGGAAAATAGTTTTTTGTCGGGTGGTGGCTACGCCTTACCCGACCTACAACTGGATGTGTAGGCTGGATAAGGCGGCAAAAAAATTAGCGCGTCTCGCCGTTGCTGGCAATCACCTCTTTATACCAGTTGAAGCTCTTCTTACGTGAGCGTGACATATCGCCAGTGCCATCGTCATGCTTGTTCACATAGATAAAACCGTAGCGCTTGCTGTACTGTCCGGTGGTGAAAGATACGCAGTCGATGCAGCCCCACGGTGTGTAGCCCATCAGATCCACGCCATCATGCGTTACAGCTTTCATCATCTCTTCGACGTGGGCACGCAGATAGTCAATACGGTAGTCATCGTTGATGCTGCCGTCTTGTTCCACTTTGTCGTAGGCACCAAACCCGTTTTCCACGATAAACAATGGTTTCTGATAGCGTTCATACAGTTCGCAAAGCGCGTAACGCAGACCCGTCGGGTCAATTTGCCATCCCCAGTCTGAGGCTTTCACGTGTGGATTTGGGACACTGCCTTCGAAGCCGGAAATCGCATCGCCACCGCCGCCTTCGGCCTTCACGGCGTTGGTCATGTAATAGCTGAAACCAAGATAATCACAGGTACCTTCACGCAGAACCGCGTCATCTCCCTCTTCCATTTTGATGTTAAAACCACGGCGTTCCCATTCGTTTAACACATAAGAGGGGTAGTAACCGCGAAGCTGAACGTCGGTAAAGACATAGCGCTCACGCATGGATTCCTGGGTGAACATGACATCTTCGGGTTTGCAGGAGAAGGGATAAAGCGGCACCATCGCCAGCATGCAGCCGACTTTCATTTCAGGATTAATACGGCGTGCCGCTTTCACTGCCAGGGCGCTGGCGACAAACTGGTGGTGCAGTACCTGATACAGGGTCTCTTCCGGGTTTTCATGCTCGGTGTAGACCACGCCGGAACAGCAGTAGCCAAACAGCGGCGCGCGCCAGTTCCGCTGATTGTTTATCTCGTTGAAGGTCATCCAGTATTTGACTTTGTGCTGGTAGCGTTCAAACACCACTTCAGCGAAACGCACAAAGAAATCCACCACCTTACGGTGAGTCCAGCCCCCGTACTGCTGTACCAGATGCAACGGCATTTCGAAGTGGGAGAGGGTGATAACGGGTTCGATATTGTATTTGAGTAATTCATCGAACATATCGTCGTAGAACTTCAGCCCTTCTTCATTCGGCTGGGTTTCGTCACCTTGTGGAAAGATACGGGTCCAGGCGATCGAGGTTCGGAAGCATTTAAAGCCCATTTCAGCGAAGAGCTTAATATCTTCTTTGTAGTGCCCATAGAAATCGACCGCTTCGTGGTTGGGATAGTATTTTCCCGGCACCACTTGCTGGGTGATTTCACGTGGAACGCCGTGTGCGCCGCCGGTCAGTACGTCACAAATGCTCGGTCCTTTGCCGCCTTTGTTCCAGCCGCCTTCAACCTGGTGGGCAGCGACTGCGCCGCCCCATAAGAAATCTTTCGGTAAGGTGAGTTTTTTCATCTGGGCTCAATCTCAAATTAATGATCTTCTGATTTTGAGTCTAACAAAGGGAAATGAAATGTCACGATATAACAAAATAGCCGTGATGTGACTTGTTACATCGAAAAAACAAATTGTTTTTTTACGCTAATTTTTTCGCCAGTTTACGACCTAACGTCTCGAGAATATAAATAACAGGGATCTGCGTCGTAATATCATAAACACCGGCAACACGCGTTTGCGGCACATGCCAAGAGAGATTAAAGTCGGCCAGTTTTGCCAGTGCGGAGTGTTCATGGCTGGTAACGGACAACACTTTGCAGTTATGCAGGCTGAACTGGCTGGCAAAACGCAGGATCTCTGCGGTTTCTCCGGAAACCGAAAGCACGATCGCAAGGGCGTTTCTGGCCATATCATTGGTGACAGGGAAATAAGGGTCATCAATATGGTTACTGAATTTCCCGACGTTTGAGAAAAAGCGCGCGCCATATTTAGCTAAGGCCCCGGAGGTTCCGGCGCCGACGAATATAATTCGCTCGGAAGATAAAATAATCTCAACCGCGTGATCGAGTAATTTATCAAATTCGTCGTTATTCACACTTTTAAAAAAGCTGATAATTTCGCTGGCACCGAAATTAGCCTGTTGCGGTTCATTCTGCTCTAAATATAATTTAAACCGCACGCGAAACTCAGAGTAGCCATCACAGTTCAGTTTACGGCAAAAGCGCAGCACCGTGGTGGTCGAAACCCCTGCAGCATCAGCCAGTTCGCGAATGGTCATGTAGACGACGTTATCGCGGTTTTTGATGACATAGTTGTAGACCAACATCTCAAGATTGTTGAGACTGGCGATGGCAGCGTGGGAGAACATACTCACAATGGCAATACTCACTCATCAGACTTCATCTTCAGGAAATAATAACATGCAGCCAAACGACATTACTTTTTTTCAGCGCTTTCAGGATGACATTTTGGCAGGGCGGAAAACCATTACCCTGCGGGACGCCTCAGAGTCTCATTTTAACGTGGGGGATGTTCTGCGAGTGGGACGCTTTGAAGATGACGGCTATTTCTGCACGATAAAAGTCACAGGAACCTCTACTGTGACTCTGGACACGCTCAGTGAAAAACATGCGCAACAAGAAAACATGTCTCTTGATGAGTTGAAGCAGGTGATTACGGAAATATACCCGGGGCAGTCACAATTTTATGTGATTGATTTTAAATGCCTTTGATTATCAAGAACAACTGTTAGTTGAAAATATTAATTTAATTGTATGATTTATAACGATTATTTTAAATTGGAAATTTATTTGAGCTAACAGGTGTTCACTGGAACCATTCTCAGCTACGCTAGTGTGGCAATCACGAACGTGAACGTTTCTCCGGAGTAGCTCATGGTTGAAAAACCTTTAATAAAACAGGGATATTCTCTGGCAGAAGAAATTGCCAACAGCGTCAGCCACGGTATTGGGTTGGTATTTGGCATTGTGGGTCTGGTTCTGCTGCTGGTACAGGCTGCAGACAGCCATGCCAGTGTCACGGCGATTACCAGCTATAGCCTGTACGGCGGCAGCATGATTCTGCTGTTTCTCGCCTCTACGTTGTATCACGCAATCCCCCATCAACGAGCGAAAGTGTGGTTGAAAAAATTCGACCATTGTGCGATTTACCTGTTGATTGCGGGCACTTACACACCGTTTTTGCTGGTAGGGTTGGATTCACCGCTGGCGCGCGGACTGATGATCGTAATCTGGAGCCTGGCGCTGCTTGGCATTCTGTTCAAGTTGACCATCGCGCATCGGTTTAAAGTGCTCTCATTGGTGACGTATCTGACGATGGGGTGGCTGTCGCTGATTGTGGTGTATCAGCTTGCGGTCAAACTGGCGGCGGGTGGTGTGACGTTGCTGGCGGTCGGCGGCGTGATTTACTCACTGGGTGTGATTTTCTACGTCTGCAAACGTATTCCCTATAACCATGCAATCTGGCACGGTTTTGTGCTGGGAGGCAGCGTCTGCCATTTCCTGGCGATTTATCTGTATGTCGGACAGGCATGAGCCGTTGTTGCCGGATAACGCTTGCGCTTATCCGGCCTACAAAATTTCATCGTAGTCCGGATAAGGCGTAAGCCGCTATCCGGCATTAATGTCTTACTCTTCCAGCGAATACGGTAGCGGTTCGATGTGCAATGTGTTGGCATCGTCGCGGACGCGAAATACGCTGTCGGCTTCCATGTCGTTATTCATCACAACCTGTACCCGCAACCGGCCATCGTCTAGCTGTACTGCGGCGAGAACCGTACCGGTACGACGCCAGTTTTCACCCATCTGCAGTTCAAGATCTTCTCCCGCTTCCGGCACCCGACTGGCAACACCCACCAGAGACCACAGCGCGCGTTTGTTCGCGCCGCGGAATTTCGCACGAGCAACCATCTCCTGACCGGTATAGCAGCCTTTCTTAAAGCTAATTCCCCCCAGCGCCTGAAGGTTGGTTGCCTGGGGAATAAACTGTCCGCTATTTACCGTGTCAATGACCGGGATACCAGCTTCAATATCCAGCGCAAGCCACTGCTGGCTGTTGTTGAGAGCGGCTTCGCCACGTAATTTTTCGGTCAGCGTTTCTGCCGTGGCGACATCGGTTACCAGCAGGAAGCGCTCTGACGGATGTTCAAACCACAGCAAAGTAGAAGCCCCTTTCGTCACCACTTGGTTTTCGGCGTCCGGCAGTTCACTAAAGAGAGGTGCCAGCGCTGCGCGTGCCTGAAAACCAGCGACGCCAAGCAGAACGCGTTCATCATCAGGCGCTATGACGACTTTAGAGAACACGGCGTACTTTTTCAGTTCAGTCAGTTGGGCATCGCGCAGACTGCGGCGCTCAATCCAGGCAAATCCGTCGCCATCACGGAACAAACGAAGATTGCTCCACATCTTTCCTTTGGCGTCGCAATGGGCGGCCAGGACATGGTGATGCTCTGTCAGTTGACTTACGTCGGCAGTGACCTGCCCCTGGATATATTTTTCGCAGTCTGCACCGGTAATGGTGGCCAGCGCCCAGTCATCTAATGTGATCAACGTCAGAGGCAAACGCGCCGACGCTGAAGGCTGACGAGGAGGAAAAGGTGTAAAAGCCATAATAATGTCCTGATTTGCTTAACGCCGTAATAATGACTAATGGTAAAAGAGCTATTGCCCATTGCAAGCGCTTTAGACATTCCATTTGTGCCCTTTCGTCTGCTTTGCGAAGCGCCATGCAAAATGGATGAAGCATTTGACTCAATGTCTTTATATTTAGCGATCGTGCTTCCGATGATGGAGATTCCCGCAAAATAACATGAAAAACACGTTACAATAGCCGGGTACTTCATTTTCGCGAGACAGGAAGAAGAACATGGATATTAACAACAAAGCACGTATTCACTGGGCATGCCGTCGTGGTATGCGTGAGCTCGACATTTCCATCATGCCGTTTTTCGAACATGAGTACGATAGCCTCAGTGATGATGAAAAACGCATTTTTATTCGTTTGCTGGAATGCGATGATCCGGATTTATTCAACTGGTTAATGAATCATGGTAAACCGGCAGATGCAGAGCTGGAGCAGATGGTGAGACTCATCCAGACACGGAATCGGGAACGTGGTCCTGTGGCAATCTGATTTACGCGTCTCATGGCGCGCACAGTGGTTGTCCCTGCTTCTTCATGGGTTGGTCGCCGCATTGATTTTGTTGATGCCCTGGCCATTGAGCTATACCCCTCTGTGGCTGATATTGCTCTCACTGGTGGTGTTCGATTGCGTACGCAGCCAGCGGCGTATCAATACTCGTCAGGGTGAGATTAAATTACTGATGGATGGGCGTTTGCGCTGGCAGGGGCTGGAGTGGGTGATTCAGAGAGCACCCTGGATGCTCAAAACGGGCATGATGTTGCGTTTGCGCTCGGATAGCGGTCGACGTCAGCATTTATGGCTGGCGGCGGACAGCATGGACGAAAAAGAATGGCGTGAGTTGCGTCGGGTAATGTTGCAGCAAACGGAACAAGAGAAGCACTGACGAACGGGCGGAATGCCTGATTCGTCAGTGAGAAGCGTCAGAAAGCGATCTTTTCATGGCGATGGTTTCAGGAATAGTGTTCAGCCATCTCACTGAGAATTTGCTCGCACCAGACCTGAATGCGCTCGTCGCTAAGATCGTACTGATTGGTTTCATCCAGCGCCAGGCCGACAAACAGTTGCCCATCGGCAATCACCGGTTTAGGGCTGGTGAACTCATATCCTTCCGTTGGCCAGTAGCCGACAAATTTCACCCCTTTGGTGGCGAGTTTGTCATGCAGCATGCCAAGCGCATCCAGGAACCATTCACCGTATCCCAACTGGTCGCCCATACCGTAAAGCGCGACGATTTTGCCTTCCAGATTGAGAGAGTCCAGCTGTTCCCAGACGGCTTCCCAGTCCTCCTGAATTTCACCGAAATCCCAGGTAGGGATACCTAAAATGAGCACATCGTACTGCTCCATTAAGGTGGGGGCGTCATCCTTGAGGTTGTGCAATGTCACCAGCTCTGGACCCAGAATATCGCGGATTTTTTCTGCCGCCATTTCGGTGTAACACGTGCTGGAACCGTAAAAAAGACCCATGTTCATTACGTAACATCTCGATTCTGCTGTAGCGTTGCGGGTAGTGTACCAGAATCGCTGCATTCACGGCACAATGAGGCATAATGCATCAAAAATGAGAGTGGAATAAGGGGCGAAAGTGGAACAGGATCTGGCACGCATCGAGCAGTTTCTTGATGCCCTGTGGCTGGAGCGAAATCTGGCGGAAAATACGTTAAGCGCGTATCGTCGCGACCTGTCGATGGTGGTCGAATGGTTGCATCATCGTGGGGTATCGCTGGCGACGGTGCAAAGCGACGATCTGCAAGCCTTACTGGCGGAACGGATGGATGGCGGCTATAAAGCCACCAGTTCTGCACGTTTGTTAAGCGCCATGCGACGTTTTTTCCAACATCTTTATCGTGAAAAGTTTCGTGAAGACGATCCGAGCGCGCAACTGGCGTCACCTAAACTTCCGCAGCGTTTGCCAAAAGATCTCAGTGAAGCGCAGGTAGAGCGTTTGCTGCAAGCGCCGCTGATTGAACAACCGCTGGAGCTACGCGACAAAGCCATGCTGGAAGTGCTTTACGCAACGGGACTCCGTGTCTCTGAACTGGTGGGGCTAACGATGAGCGACATCAGCCTGCGCCAGGGGGTTGTGCGGGTCATCGGTAAGGGAAACAAAGAGCGGCTGGTTCCACTGGGCGAAGAGGCGGTGTACTGGCTGGAAACGTATCTCGAACACGGCCGCCCCTGGTTGTTGAACGGTGTGTCGATTGATGTGTTGTTTCCCAGTCAGCGTGCGCAGCAGATGACGCGCCAGACGTTCTGGCACCGAATTAAACACTATGCCGTGCTGGCGGGGATCGACAGCGAGAAATTGTCGCCACACGTTTTGCGTCACGCCTTTGCCACGCATTTGCTCAATCATGGCGCGGACTTACGCGTTGTGCAGATGTTGCTCGGGCATAGCGATCTCTCGACGACGCAAATCTATACTCATGTCGCGACCGAGCGCTTGCGTCAACTTCATCAACAGCATCACCCAAGGGCGTGAATGCTGACAGTAAAGGATAGGTTATGAAAAAAAGTATTGTGATGTTCACCCTGCTGGCGACAGCGTTTACGGGTATGGCCCACGCCGACGACGCAGCGATTCGCCAGTCGCTGGCCAAACTGGGTGTACAGAGCACGGAGATTCAGTCGGCGCCGGTTGCCGGAATGAAAACGGTGATGACCAATAGCGGCGTGCTGTATGTTACCGAAGACGGTAAACACATCATCCAGGGGCCAATGTATGACGTCAGCGGCGCCCATCCGGTAAACGTCACCAATAAATTGCTGATGAATCACCTGAACGCGCTGGAAAAAGAGATGATCGTCTATAAAGCGGCGCAGGAAAAACACGTCATTACCGTTTTCACCGACATCACCTGCGGCTACTGCCACAAGCTGCATGAAGAGATGAAAGACTATAACGCGCTGGGGATCACCGTGCGTTATCTGGCTTTTCCGCGCCAGGGGCTGGCAAGCCAGGCCGAGCAAGATATGAAGTCCATCTGGTGCGCAAAAGACAAAAATAAAGCCTTTGACGATGCGATGGCTGGCAAGAGCGTCGCCGCCGCCAGTTGCGATGTGAATATCGCTGACCACTATGCGCTGGGCGTGCAGTTTGGCGTCAGCGGTACGCCGGCAATCGTGTTAAGCAACGGCTATGTCGTTCCCGGATATCAGGGCCCGAAAGAGATGAAAGCGTTTCTTGACGAGCACCAGAAACAGACCAGCGGTAAATAATTCGCGTGAAACAACAGATACAACTGCGTCGGCGTGAAGCCGATGAGACGGCGGACCTTCCAGACGATTTGCCGCCTTTGCTGCGACGTTTGTACGCCAGCCGGGGAGTGCGCTGCGCGCAGGATCTTGAGCGTAGCGTTAAAGGCATGCTGCCGTGGCAGCAACTGAGTGGCGTCGAAAAGGCCGTTGAGATCCTCTATAACGCATTTCGTGAGGGGACCCGCATTATCGTTGTGGGCGACTTTGATGCGGACGGAGCGACCAGTACTGCGCTCAGCGTGCTCGGAATGCGCGCGCTGGGCTGTGACAACATCAGCTATCTGGTGCCTAATCGCTTTGAAGATGGTTATGGTTTAAGTCCAGAAGTGGTGGATCAGGCGCATGCCCGTGGCGCGCAACTGATCGTAACTGTCGATAACGGCATCTCCTCCCATGCGGGCGTGGAACATGCGAAAGCGCTGGGTATCCCTGTCGTCGTCACCGATCACCACCTGCCGGGCGACACACTGCCCGCCGCAGAGGCCATCATCAACCCGAATTTGCGGGACTGTACATTCCCGTCAAAGTCACTGGCGGGCGTCGGCGTTGCATTTTATTTGATGCTGGCGCTGCGGACTTTCCTGCGTGATAAAGGGTGGTTTGACGAGCGCGGCATTGCGCCGCCGAATCTGGCGGATCTGCTGGATCTGGTCGCGTTAGGGACGGTGGCGGACGTGGTGCCGCTCGATGTGAATAACCGCATCCTGACATGGCAGGGGTTGAGCCGTATTCGGGCGGGCAAGTGCCGTCCGGGTATTAAAGCGCTGCTGGAGATCTCAAATCGCGATCCGCAAAAACTGGCTGCCAGCGACCTGGGCTTTGCTCTGGGACCGCGACTCAATGCGGCAGGTCGACTGGATGATATGTCCGTTGGCGTGGCGTTGCTGCTGTGCGACAACATTGGTGAAGCACGCGTACTGGCCAACGAACTCGATGCGCTGAATCAGACCCGTAAAGAAATAGAGCAGGGCATGCAGGCTGAAGCGCTGACGCTGTGCGAAAAGCTGGAGCGCAGCGGCGAAACGCTTCCCGGCGGTCTGGCGATGTACCATCCCGAGTGGCATCAGGGGGTCGTTGGGATTCTGGCTTCTCGCATTAAAGAGCGTTTTCACCGCCCGGTGATTGCTTTTGCCCCTGCAGGCGACGGCACCCTAAAAGGGTCCGGTCGTTCGATTCAGGGACTGCATATGCGTGATGCGCTGGAGCGTTTAGACACGCTCTATCCGGGCATGATGCTGAAGTTTGGCGGCCATGCGATGGCGGCAGGATTATCCCTTGAGGAAGCCCAGTTTGAACGCTTCCAGCAACGTTTTGGCGAGCTGGTCACTGAGTGGCTTGATCCCGCGCTCTTGCAGGGAGAAGTGGTATCCGACGGTCCGCTAAGCGCGGATGAGATGACGATGGAAGTGGCGCAACTGTTGCGCGATGCCGGACCGTGGGGACAAATGTTCCCTGAACCGTTGTTTGACGGACGTTTTCGTCTGTTGCAGCAACGGCTGGTGGGTGAGCGCCATCTGAAGGTGATGGTCGAACCCGTTGGCGGCGGTCCATTGCTTGACGGTATCGCGTTTAACGTCGACACGACGTGCTGGCCGGACAACGGTGTGCGCGAAGTGGAACTGGCCTACAAGCTGGATATTAATGAGTTTCGCGGCAATCGCAGTTTACAGATTATCATTGATAACATCTGGCCGATTTAGCATCACTTTCACTGTAATTAAAGGGCGAAATCCGCTACTATTCCGCCCTTATAACCGCATTTTGACTCGTCCAATAAAAGAAATCAGACCATGTTTGAAATTAATCCGGTAAATAACCGCATTCAGGACCTCACGGAACGCTCCGACGTTCTTAGGGGGTATCTTTGACTACGATGCCAAGAAAGAGCGTCTGGAAGAAGTAAACGCCGAGCTGGAACAGCCGGACGTCTGGAACGAACCTGAACGCGCTCAGGCGCTGGGGAAAGAACGTTCTTCCCTTGAGGCCATTGTCGATACGCTCGATCAAATGTTGCAGGGCCTGGAAGATGTTTCCGGCTTGCTGGAACTGGCTGTAGAAGCCGACGACGAAGAAACCTTTAACGAAGCCGTTGCTGAACTTGATACGCTGGAAGACAAACTGGCGCAGCTGGAATTCCGTCGTATGTTCTCCGGTGAGTATGACAGCGCGGATTGCTACCTCGACATTCAGGCGGGCTCCGGCGGTACTGAAGCGCAGGACTGGGCAAGCATGCTGGAGCGTATGTATTTGCGCTGGGCAGAAGCGCGCGGCTTTAAAACAGAAATTATCGAAGAGTCGGAAGGCGAAGTGGCAGGGATCAAATCCGTGACCATCAAGATCTCTGGCGATTACGCGTATGGCTGGCTGCGCACCGAAACAGGCGTTCACCGTCTGGTGCGTAAGAGCCCATTCGACTCCGGCGGTCGTCGCCATACGTCGTTTAGTTCTGCGTTTGTTTACCCGGAAGTGGACGATGATATCGATATCGATATCAACCCGGCTGACCTGCGTATCGACGTCTATCGCGCATCCGGCGCGGGCGGACAGCACGTTAACCGTACGGAATCCGCGGTGCGTATTACCCACATTCCGACCGGGACGGTCACCCAGTGCCAGAACGACCGTTCTCAGCACAAAAACAAAGACCAGGCCATGAAGCAGATGAAAGCGAAGCTTTATGAACTGGAAATGCAGAAGAAGAATGCCGAGAAACAGGCGATGGAAGACAATAAATCTGACATCGGCTGGGGTAGCCAGATTCGTTCATATGTCCTTGATGACTCCCGCATTAAAGACTTGCGTACCGGGGTTGAAACCCGTAACACGCAGGCGGTGCTGGATGGCAGCCTGGATCAATTTATCGAAGCAAGTTTGAAAGCAGGGTTATGAGGAACCAACATGTCTGAACAACACGCACAGGGCGCTGACGCGGTAGCCGATCTTAATAATGAACTGAAAACGCGCCGCGAGAAGCTGGCTGGCCTGCGCGAGCAGGGTATCCCGTTCCCGAATGATTTCCGCCGCGATCACACCTCAGACCAACTGCATGCTGACTTCGACGCGAAAGAAAACGAAGAACTGGAAGCGCTGAACATCGAAGTGTCTGTGGCGGGTCGTATGATGACACGTCGCATCATGGGTAAAGCGTCGTTTGTTACGCTGCAAGACGTCGGCGGCCGTATTCAGCTGTACGTTTCCCGTGATGATCTGCCGGAAGGCATCTACAACGAGCAGTTCAAAAAATGGGATCTCGGCGACATCCTCGGCGCGAAAGGTAAGCTGTTCAAAACCAAAACGGGTGAACTGTCGATCCATTGCACCGAGTTGCGTCTGTTGACCAAAGCGCTGCGCCCACTGCCGGATAAATTCCACGGTCTGCAGGATCAGGAAGCACGCTACCGTCAGCGTTATCTGGATCTCATCTCTAACGATGAATCCCGCAACACCTTTAAAGTGCGTTCACAGATCATGGCGGGTATCCGTCAGTTCATGGTGGGTCGTGGCTTTATGGAAGTTGAAACCCCGATGATGCAGGTGATCCCAGGTGGTGCCGCTGCACGCCCGTTCATCACCCATCATAATGCGCTGGATCTGGATATGTACCTGCGTATCGCGCCGGAACTGTATCTGAAACGTCTGGTGGTAGGTGGTTTCGAACGTGTATTCGAGATCAACCGTAACTTCCGTAACGAAGGGATCTCCGTTCGTCATAACCCAGAGTTCACCATGATGGAACTCTACATGGCTTATGCGGATTACAAAGACCTGATCGAACTGACTGAATCTCTGTTCCGTACGCTGGCGCAGGACGTTCTGGGTACTACTGAAGTGCCTTACGGTGATGAAGTCTTCGACTTTGGTAAACCGTTCGAAAAACTGACCATGCGTGAAGCCATCCAGAAATATCGTCCAGAGACGAATATGGCGGATCTGGACAGTTTCGATTCTGCTAAAGCGATTGCCCAAAGCATCGGTATTAAGATCGAGAAGAGCTGGGGTCTGGGCCGTATCGTGACCGAGATCTTTGAAGAAGTGGCGGAAGCACACCTGATTCAGCCGACCTTCATCACTGAATATCCGGCAGAAGTCTCTCCTCTGGCGCGTCGTAACGATGAAAACCCAGAAATTACTGACCGCTTCGAATTCTTCATCGGTGGCCGTGAAATCGGCAACGGTTTCAGCGAGCTGAATGACGCCGAAGATCAGGCACAGCGTTTCCAGGATCAGGTTAACGCGAAGGATGCGGGCGATGACGAAGCGATGTTCTACGACGAAGACTATGTGACGGCGCTGGAACACGGTTTGCCGCCGACGGCGGGTCTGGGCATTGGTATCGACCGTATGGTTATGCTGTTCACCAACAGCCACACTATCCGCGACGTGATCCTGTTCCCGGCGATGCGTCCGGTTAAATAAGCCTCACAGCGTTAGATAAAACCAACCCTGGCAAATGCGTCGGGGTTTTTTATTTTTGGCGGCTGTAATTTAATAATGCTTCACGCGCGGCTTCGTTCGATGCCTGCATCACCATCCACGGACTGAACGCCCACGGCGTGGCGCCAATCCCCTCCAGAACATTCTCCAGAGCGCTCCACTGGTACTCCATCACCTCATCGTTATTCACGCTGAGCTCGCTGACCATTCGCGCCGCATAGACCGGGCAAACTTCGTTCTCCACGATCCCGTTTGGATCGGTAGCGCGGTAACGAAAGGCAGAATAGACGGGGGTCAGGCTGGAGATCTCTACGCCCAACTCAAAACGGCAGCGTCGAATAATGGCGTCTTCAATGCTTTCTCCTTCCTGTGGATGGCCGCAAACCGAATTCGTCCAGACGCCAGGCCACGCTTTTTTCGATAGCGAGCGGCGGGTGACCAGAAGCTGGCCTTGCGTGTTGAACAACCAGCAAGAGAAGGCGAGATGTAAAGGGGTATTGAGGGTGTGCCCCGCATACTTTTCCAGCGTACCGGAAGGCCTGGCCTGCTCATCCAATAAAATAATGTGTTCCTGTTGCATAATGTCTCGCCGTGAATGTTAAGCACACACCATTATAGGGTATGAAATATCGCGACAGAATGATTTCTCAAGAATGTATGTGATGGTGAGGGATTCGGCACCCGCGTCATTTGACGCGGGTGTCGGGAGAAAAAGAGGATTTAGAAAAACAGCAGCATGAAATTGAACCGACTTTCAATGCCCAGAGCAATACCTTCAGAAATGGCGGGTATCGAGATCAGCATGAGCAGCAGAACACTCAGAATACAGCGCAATAAAATATGCATTTTATTCATCCTGCTGGTTTTTTTTCAGTTTGCGCATCAGCAACCACATACGGACGGTCCTGACCTTTAATTTTTTGTCGGAGATCGATTCTTGCGCCAGCTCGGTGTGATGCTGATAGCCGTTAAAGAAGACATTCAGTACGACAGCGCTGACCGTTGCCAGCATTATGCCGCTGTGGAGTAGCGGCTGGAGGACGGCGGGTAGCTGGGAGAAAAAGTTATGGGACAGCGTGGGAGTCATGCCGACGCCAAGGCTAATCGCCACAATGTAGAGGTTGTAACGATTGGTGGTGTAGTT
This sequence comes from Citrobacter sp. GW821-FHT07H02, assembly GCF_059418505.1. Classification (NCBI taxonomy): domain Bacteria; kingdom Pseudomonadati; phylum Pseudomonadota; class Gammaproteobacteria; order Enterobacterales; family Enterobacteriaceae; genus Citrobacter; species Citrobacter sp. GW821-FHT07H02. The sequence goes on from NZ_JBWKPZ010000011.1 coordinate 99,892, forward strand.
ACAGCGTGACAGAATGCGAATCCCGGTTGCCAGCACCATGCCAAACATCACCAGACCCGCGCCGCCGAGGACAAATTGCGGAATTGAGGCGACCAGTACTGCCATTTTAGGCACCATGCCAAACAGAATTAAAATGATACCGGAAGCAATGCAAACCCAACGGCTGTGCACGCGCGTCACGCTGACCAGACCGACGTTCTGCGAAAATGAGGTATGAGGGAAGCTGTTAAAAAGCCCGCCAATCATCGTTCCTACGCCGTCCACACGTAACCCGCGAATAATGTCTTGTGAGGAGAGTTTACGACCAACAATTTCCCCGAGCGCCAGGAACATCCCCATCGATTCTATAAAAACAATGATCAGTACTGCCGTCATCGTCAGAATTGAGACGGGATCAAAAACCGGTGTGCCAAAGGCCAGCGGTGTAACAATAGCGAACCATGAGGCATCGTGCAGGCCTGACAGATTAACTTCATTCATCATCCACGATAACGCAAAGCCAAATACAATTCCGAGTAAAACGGCAACGTTGGACATAAAACCTTTGGCATAACGGGTAATGAGTAAAATAAAAATTAATACGGCAAAAGAAATGCCTAAATATATCGGGTTGCCATATTCAGGATTTCCTTTCCCTCCCGCCGCCCAGTCGATGCCGACCTGAATAATACTCAGTCCAATAGAGGTAATCACCACGCCGGTGACCAGGGGGGGGAATAATGGCATTAAACGCCCGATAAGTGGTGCTAATAGCGTTGTGATAAAACCCGCCGCAATTGTCGCGCCAAAAATACCCAGCAAACCGATATCCGGATTCATACCGATAGCAATCATTGGCGTAACGGCGGCAAACGTAACCGACATAATCACCGGCAGGCGAATTCCCATAAAGCGACCGATGCCGATACATTGCAGAAGCGTTACGACACCACAACAAAAAAGATCGGAGCTAATGAGCAGAGCAATTTCCGCTTTGCTGAGCCCGAGTCTGTCGCCAATCATCAACGGTACCGCGACCGCGCCAGCGTACATGACAAGGACATGCTGGAGACCGAGTATGAAAAGCTTTCCTGGAGATAGTATGCGGTCAACCTCATCGCCAGGGCGGTTTTGACCCGAGGATGAGGGCAATTGAGAATCTATGGCGCTCATGCGTTTTTCTCCTTTAACTCGCCTGAGTAAAAAGCAACCGTTTACGTTTGCTAAAACAGTAAAAGGACATGCTCGTGGGATGCCAGTTTTAGTCTGTGCGGAAAGGTATAGGGTGGAAATGCGGAAGAAATCACACAATGACTAATTTGGGAAACATCTGGTAAAGAGTGACGACCAGGATTTGATCTTTTGTTTTCTCATATTGATAAGTATTTAATCATTATGGGATAGGGTGATTCATTTTTTATAACCCTGTAAGCCTATATTTCCAGACCTATCTCTATGAACTTTTAAGAATCAGCAATGAGGTTAATTAAAGAAGGCTTCACAGGCAGCCATTTTTTAGTTTGATGTAAGTCGCAAAATATCAAATAACTTTCCCTGCTTGCAAAGATATGCCCATTTATTGCATCGCGGTATCTGAAAAAATAACCAATCAGATGAAAAGGACGCAAATGAACACATTTATTGTTGCCGATGCGATGGAATGTATAGGCTGCCATGCTTGCGAAATCGCCTGCGTTTTGGCTCATCATCAGGAAAACTGGCCACAAAATCGGTGTGACTTTTTACCCCGAATCCATCTTGTGGGGAAAGGAGAGATCACCCGCACTGTTACATGTCATCACTGTATTAACGCCCCCTGTGTTGCATCCTGCCCGGTGGATGCGCTCACTTTTCATGCTGATAGCGTACAACTGGACGAGCGGCGCTGCATCGGTTGTAAAAGCTGCGCAATCGCTTGCCCCTTTGGGGTTATCGAGATGGTCGATGCTGTTGCGCAGAAATGTGACCTTTGCCATCAACGTGTTTCGGGTGGACAAGCCTGCGTTGAGGCATGCCCCACAAAGGCGCTGCGCTTGATGGATGACAAGGGATTGCTGCAATTGCAAAAGGTTCGACAGCGCAGGAGTGCAGAAGGTGATGTAGCGGGAGGCAGCAGGCTTTCCCGTCGTGAAATGTTACTTTCCGCTGAGCCACGTAAGGGGGCGGAGAAACGTTCCGCTGCGGAGCGGAAAACACATTTTGGCGAAATTTATTACGGTCTGGATCAGCAGCAGAGCGTTTATGAAAGCGGGCGCTGTGTCTATTGTGCTGAAAAAGCGAATTGTAACTGGCACTGCCCCCTGCATAACGCGATTCCCGGTTATGTGCGTCTTGTGCGTGAGGGACGCATCATCGAGGCGGCGGAACTCTGCCACCAGACCAGTTCTCTGCCGGAGATCTGTGGTCGGGTTTGCCCGCAGGATCGTCTCTGCGAAGGCGCCTGCACGTTGAAGGATCTCTCTGGCGCAGTCTCAATAGGCAACCTTGAGCGATACATTACTGACACCGCACTGGCAATGGGCTGGCGCCCCGATCTTAGCCATGTTGCTTCTCGCCCCCAGCAAGTGGCGGTGATTGGCGCAGGACCCGCAGGTCTCGGCTGTGCAGACGTATTGACGCGTGCGGGCGTGCAGGTCGATGTTTATGATCGCCATCCAGAAATTGGCGGCATGCTGACATTTGGTATCCCGCCTTTTAAGCTGGAAAAAAGCGTTCTGAGCCAGCGGCGGGAGATCTTTAGTGCGATGGGTATCGATTTTCACCTGAATTGCGAAATTGGTCGTGACATTCCCTTCCATCTTCTCACCGAAAAGTACGATGCCGTTTTTATCGGGGTGGGAGCTTACGGGCTTATGCAGGCCAATTTGGCGCAGGAAGATGCCCCGGGCGTGATCCAGGCGCTGCCCTTCCTGACCGCGCATACCCGACAGCTTATGGGATTGCCCGAGGTTGCGGAGTATCCGCTTACCCCTGTCGACGGGAAACGGGTTGTGGTGCTGGGAGGCGGCGACACCACCATGGATTGCCTGCGTACCTCTATACGGCTGAACGCTGCCAGCGTGACCTGCGCCTACCGTCGGGATGAAGTCAGCATGCCAGGCTCGCGTAAAGAGGTGGTCAATGCCCGCGAGGAAGGCGTCGAATTTTTGTTTAATGTTCAGCCGCAATATATCGCGTGTGATGATGACGGACGGGTCGCCGCGGTGGGGTTGATTCGTACCGCGATGGGGGAACCTGGCCCGGATGGCCGTCGTCGGCCACGCCCTGTGGCAGGCTCTGAGTTCGAACTGCCTGCCGACGTTCTCATTATGGCGTTTGGTTTTCAGCCGCATGCCATGCCCTGGTTGCAGGGGAGCGGCGTTCAGCTCGATAAACATGGTCTTATCAAAACGGGTGAAGCAGGGCGTTTATCCACCCAGACGCATCTGGAAAACGTGTTTGCTGGCGGTGATGCGGTTCATGGCGCGGATCTGGTTGTTACAGCAATGGCCGCCGGGCGACAGGCCGCACGCGATATGCTGGCCATGTTCGAACGACAGGGGGGCTGACGGATATCTTCAGGGACAGGCTCCGCGCAGACTTGCGCGGAGCCTGTTTATTTATATCGCCCACCCACCTGCGTAAAATGCGACCAGTGCGACGGTGATGATGACGGTTCCGATATTCAGCTTATGCCACTCGCGTGCGAAAACGCGACCCACGACCAGGGTGACAAAACCGAGCATAATCCCTGTAACGATGTTGCACGTCAGGACGATAAAGACGGCGCAAACAAGTCCGGACATGGCATCAATAAAGTCGTTGAAATCCAGCTTCGATACGTTACTCAACATCAATAACCCCACATACATCAGCGCAGGGGCAGTCGCGTAACCTGGGATCAAGTACGAGAGCGGTGATAAAAACAGAATCAGCAGGAACAGACAGCCGACGATAGTGGCGGTCAGCCCGGTTTTGCCACCGGCAGCGGTGCCCGCCGCAGATTCGATATACACGGCGGCAGGCGCAGCGCCCACCAACCCGGAGAACACGGAGCTAATGGAGTCGCTGGTCAGCGCTTTGCCGCCATTGATTATCTGGTTGTCTTTGTCTAACAGATTCGCCTGGCCGGCGACGGCGCGGATCGTACCGGTGGCATCAAACACCGCCGTCATGACCAGCGCCAGCACGCTGGGCAATACTGCTGGCTGTAATGCGCCCATGATATCAAGACTGAAAATCAGTGATTTTCCATCTGCATCGCTCAGACTGGGCATCGCGACCAGACCTTGGTATTTGACTGCAGGATCAAAAATCAGGCCGATAACGGAGATGGCGATAATGACCAGCAGGATCCCGCCGGGGACGCGACATTTCTCCAGACCGAAAATCACCGCCAGTCCCAGCAGACTCATCATGACCGGAAATGAGGTGAATGCACCGAGCGCCACCGGCAACCCTTCCAGCGGATTTTTAATGACCATACCAACACCGTTAGCCGCGATGAGCAGCAGGAACAACCCAATACCGATCCCCGTACCATGGGCGATCCCCATCGGCAAATTACGCAGGATCCAGGTGCGTATGCCGGTGACGGAGATGGCGGTAAAAATTACGCCCATCAGGAAGACGGCACCAAGGGCGACAGGAATACTGATATGTTGTCCCAGTACCAGACTAAACGCAGTAAAGGCGGTCAGAGAGATCGCGCAGCCGATCGCCATAGGCAGGTTTGCCCATAACCCCATCAGCAATGAGCCGAATCCAGCGACCAGACAAGTGGCGACGAATACTGCGGCAGGCGGGAAACCCGCTTTACCCAGCATTCCGGGGACAACGATGACGGAATACACCATGGCAAGAAAAGTGGTTAATCCGGCCAGCACCTCCTGGCGAACCGTGCTGCCCCGGGCTGAAATTTTGAAATAAGCATCCAACGCGCCGCGAGATTTCGGTGAGTCGGTGTTTTGCAGTAGATCTCCAGACATAATAATGTCCTCAGCAGAGAGTAAGTGTTAAATCAGGTCCGTTCGTAAACCAGACGACCGTCGACGTAGGTGCGATAAATTGAGCGGTCGTCGCCCAACGTCATCATCACGAACAATTTGTCGACCAGAGATACCGAGTTGTCATAGCGCAGCTGTTGGAGAGGCGTCGCCGTAGGCTCCAGCACCACGAAGTCCGCCTCTTTACCTGGAATAAAATTGCCGATCAGGTTGTCGAGCCCCAGCGCTTTCGCCCCGCCCAGCGTGGCAAGGTAGAACGCTTCATAGGCCGAGAGTCGATATCCCTGCAATTGCACGACCTTGTAGGCTTCGTTAAGCGTCTGCAGCATGTTGAATGTTGTTCCTGCACCAATGTCAGTGCCCATGCCGACTTTAATTTTCTTACGCCAGGCTTTTTGCAGATTAAATAAACCGCTGCCGAGGTAGAGGTTGGAGGTCGGGCAGAAGGCGATGCTGGAGCCGGTTTCACTCAGGCGATCCCACTCTTTTTCCTCCAGATGTATGCAGTGGGCAAAAACACAATTTTTACCGGTTAAACCATACTGGTGATACACATCCAGATAGCCGTCATGGTCGGGGTAGAGTGCGTTCACCCAGGCTATTTCGTCTTTGTTTTCACATAAATGGGTATGCACCCAGGTATCGGGATACTCTTCCCGCAGGCGCTGAGCCATCGCCATCTGCTGTGGCGAGGAGGTCGGTGCGAAGCGCGGCGTGATGGCGTACAGCAGGCGACCATTTTTGTGCCAGCGTTCAATCAGCGCCTTACTTTGCAGGTAGCTGCTTTCGGCATCATCCAGCAGATAATCCGGCGCGTTGCGATCCATCATCACTTTGCCGGCAATCATGCGCATATTGATATGACTTGCGGCTTCAAACAGCGCATCGACCGATTGTGGATGAACCGTACCGAAGACCAGAGCGCTGGTGGTGCCGTTACGTAATAACTGCTTGATGAAAAAAGAGGACATCTCGCGGGCGTATTCCAGATCCTCGTAGCGACGCTCTGTGGGGAAAGTGTGTTTATTCAGCCACTCCAGCAATTGCTCGCCATAAGCGCCCACCATTTCGCTCTGTGGATAGTGGATATGGGTATCGACAAACCCCGGCACGACCAGTTTTCCACGATAGTCGCGGATGCGGATGGAGTCAGGAATTAAATGTTTTCCCTTTTCCCACTCGCCAAACCACTCGACTTTCCCCTGTCGAATCAGCAACAGTCCGTCTTCAATAAACCGCAGCTCCGACGCGATCTCTTCGGGGTCTTCAACGGTACGGGCGACATCAATAAAGCTGCCTCGTACTGCTTTTAACGTGTGTTCTCCTGACATCGTATACTCCTTTACAGTTAATCCGTCTCTTCCACCGCAGCGATGCCCGATAAGACTTCTTCTTGTCGGTAGCCGCCGGGGAGGATGATATTCAGTAGAATGGCTGTCAGCCCGCCAGCGCAGATGGGGTTTTCCACTAACACGTAAATTGAGGCAGGCAATATTTTGAAAATTTCCGGGTCATAGGAGACACCCAGTCCAAGCCCTAGCGAGGTGGCGACAATGAGCGTTTCGCGACGTTTAAGCCCGTTGGTGATAATGATGCGGATCCCGGCGATGGCTATCATCGAGAACATCAACGTCATTGCGCCGCCAAGTACCGCCGAAGGAATGGTGGTAAAGAACCCGCCGATCATCGGAAATAGCCCGAGGATCACCAGCATCACGGCGATCGAGCGTCCGATATAGCGTGAGGCGACGCCAGTCATCTGAATCACCCCGTTGTTCTGTGCAAAGGTCGTTAACGGTAGAGAACCTACCGCCGAGGCGATGACCGATACCAGACCGTCTGCCAACACGCCTCCCTTCAGGCGCGACTGATACTCCTCTCCCTGAATAGGGCGTCTGGACACCATCGCCGTCGCGGTGATATCGCCCACCGCTTCCAGCACGCTCAGTAAGTAGATGGTGCCGACGACCAGGAAGTGATGAAAATTGAACTGAAAACCATATTTGAAGGGGAGAGGTATGGTGACCAGCGGCAGGTTTTGCATACTGCTGAAATCCACCATGCCAAGACATAAGGAGACGATATATCCAACGCACAGCCCGATCGCGATACCGCCCATGCGCAGTAGCGGGCTGCGACAGCAGTTGAATCCGATGACCACGACCAGTACCAGCAAACCGACGCCAATATTTTCGTAATTCCCGTAGGTTCCGCTGCTTTTTGCCGCGAAACCGCCGCCAAAATCGATAATGCCAACCTTAATCAGGCTCAGGCCAATCATCAGCACCACAATCCCGCTGACGGTTGGGGTAATCACTCTGCGCAAATAAGGCAGGATAAAAGAGGAACCCACCACCAGAAAGGCGCCGACGAAAGAAACGCCGAGCAGAGACGACATGATCAACTCTTCATGAAAACCGTCGCTTTTCATACTGCTGCCAAGCGCAATCATGACAGTCACAAACGAAAAATTAACGGATTGAATGGAGAGTAAGCCGGACCCGACAATACCGTAACGGTTTACCTGTAGCCATGTGCCGATGCCGGAGGCGATCATCGCCATTGAGACCAGATAGGCGGTCGTTTCTGCAGAGAGCTGTAGCGCGGTGCCAACGATTAATGCTGGCGTGACCATCGGCACGAAGATGGCCAACAGATGGGTAATAGCGGCAATAATGGCCTGGTGAAAGGGAGGGCGATCCTCCAGTTCGTAAATAAGGTCTGAGCCTGCACGAGTTAAATCAGACATCCCTTCACTCCTTATAAGCAAATTTGATCATCTGAATCAGCAGGATTAAATTCTGCGAATTTAAGGCGTAGGACGCCCTGAGAACGGCTTATCTCATTTCCGCAGACGACATTTAATCGTTATTGAATCATGGAAACGGGCCGCCGAAGCGGCCCACGTTGTTACATTTTTTCCAGTGCGGTCAGTATTTTCTCCGGTGTGAAATGCCATTCCCGCAACCAGACGCCACAGGCATCATGAATCGCAGTAGCGATGGCGGGTGCGGCACCGTTAACACCGATTTCAGAGATGGATTTAGCGCCAAAGGGGCCGACTTTATCGTCACTCGGCACCAGGACGGCACGAAAATCACGCGGAATATCACCTATTTTGGGTGCGCCGTAGCTGCGCAGATCGCGGGTCAGCGGATGGCCTTGCGCATCATAGATAATTTCTTCGGTCAGGCTATGGCCGATAGCACGCATCGACGCCCCGTAAATCTGCCCCAGTGCTAACTCTGGGTTTACCGGTGTGCCGCAATCCAGCAGTGCGTAGAATTTATCCAGGCGGATTTCACCAGTACGCGTATTGACTGCGACTTCGGCAAAGTTTGCGCCATACGGGAAGGCGAAATCGGGGGTGATATAGCTGGCGGTGGCAACCAGGGTACCAAAGCCGGTGCCTGTCTCCGCTTTATGGGCGATTTCACCGTAGCTGACCTCTCCTTGTTTACCGCGTACGACGCCAGGCGCGGCCAGCTGAACGTCGGCCAGTGGCTCTCCCAGCATTTGCGCGCCGTGGAAGAGGATTTTTTCCCGCAGATTCTCCGCCGCTTTACGCGCCGCATTACCCGAGAAGCAGGTACCGGACGAGGCGTAGGCACCTTTGTCGAAGAGCGCATGGTCGGTGTCGCCTGAGATGACGTGAACCTCTTGCGGCGCGCAGCGCAGCACTTCCGCTGTCAGTTTCGTCACCACGGTATCGAGTCCGGTCCCAATATCAGCGCCACCGGAGTGAACGATAAAGGTGCCATCCGATTCCAGTTTGATCATGCAGTTGGCCTGATCGATATCCGGAATCCCCGATTTCTGCATAATGATGGCGACCCCACGACCTGTGTGCCAGTCACCGTCCTGTGGTTTGGGGGAAGACCAGTTAATCATTTCACGCCCCTGGCGCAGGATCTCCTCCAGTGCACAGCTGGCGGCGGAAGGGACAGAGGTCGGGGCTTTACCTTCACCGATCGCACCGAGTATTTTCAGTTCCTGCCCTTCGTGAACCCGATTGCGTTCAATAATCTCCAGTTGGTCTATTTGCAACTGTTCAGCCAGCTCCGCCAGCGCCATGGTCATGGCAAACGTGCCTTTTGGCGCGCCGTAACCCTGATAAGCACCGGTAGGGCAAATGTTGCTGTAGTAGGTGGTGACCTGGAAATCGACGTTGTCACAGGGGTACAGCGGCAGCGAAAGCGCAGGACCGTTACACGGTACGGTGAGCGAATGGTTGCCATAAGGCCCTGTATTGGCGCGGAAATCCATTTTTACCGCTGTCAGACGACCGTCTTTCTTCGCCCCCAGTTTCACCGTCACTTTCGCGACATGGCGGGAAGTATTGGCAATAAACTCCTCTTCACGGGTATAGCGGAAATAAACCGGGCGTCCGGTCACGCAGGTGGCCCAGGCGCAGACCTCTTCCAGCAGGATGTCCTGCTTGGAGCCAAAGCCGCCGCCCACGCGTTCCTTAATGACATGCACCTTGTGCTGCTTCAAGCCGACAAGACGCGCAACCTGACGGCGAAGGTGCCACGGAACCTGGGTTGAAGCGTGGATCACCAGGCGGTCGCCGTCCATACGTGTAAAGCAGATATGAGTTTCTGCCGGGCACTGTTGCGCCTGAGTGGAGGAATAGGTGCGTTCGATAATGACATCAGCATCAGCAAAACCCTTTTCCATATCGCCGATATGACCGTGGATGCTGGCCGCAATATTTTTCCGGGGGCGTGAGCCAATTGGGAAGTTGATGATCATGTGCTCGCCGCGCTGCGCCGCGTGGCGGTTATCTTCTTCCAGCGTGTCCGGCGCACCGGCGACATACACGACCGGTTCATCGTGAACCACTGGCGCGTCTTCCGCCATGGCTTCATCAATCGACATGACCGGCTTGAGCACTTCATACTCGACGTGGATGAGCTTCAATGCCGCCAGCGCAATCTCTTCGTTTTCCGCGACCACTGCGGCAACACGATCACCGACGTGACGCAGTTTCTTACCAAACATACGGCGGTCGAGCGGAGAGGGTTCCGGCGCGCTCTGGCCGCCAGGTGTGTAATAGATGTCCGGGCAGTTAAGATGGGTGATGACGTGAACCACGCCGGGCAGCGCTTGTGCTTTACTGACGTCCAGATGCGTAATGAGCGCGTGAGCGTGTGGGCTACGCAACATTTTGATGGTGCAAGCGTCTGGCGTAATGCGGTCTTCCACATAACAGGGCTTGGCCTGCACCATTTTAGCGGCATCTGTTTTCGGCAAGAGCTTGCCAACCACGGCGAGGTCATCACGGAAGGTGGGCGCAATATTGATACTGGCCTGCGGGTCGTTTTTACGCGCCACCGCCAGTTCTATCACCTGATAGTATTGCTGCCAGCCCGCATCGCGGCTGAATAAACCAGAGAGTGCATCGTCGATATCTTCACGGGTGGGGATGGCGATACGATCGAGCAGATCGCTGATAATCAGGGCGGCGGCCGGATCGTTGTACCCGGATTGCACTACGCCGGTATCCACCATTGCCTGTTGCACCAGGCTCAGTTCATTCCATTTACCCAGGGATTCTGTAGTGCGGATCTCTGCCTGGTCTAACTGAGCCGCTATCAACAGGGAGGCGTTGACGATGCGACCGTTATAAAGAATCGCGTCGGAACCGGCGAAGCCGAAGCCGTCGTCACTGTTGCGTACTGAGTGCATACCCAGGTTGAACAGCAGTGCTTGCGCGTTTTCGCCAGGATTCACTTTCATCTCCTGCGCCGCGCCGTTTAACGTAAAGTGAATCATCATACGGCTTCCTCCCCGGCCTGTTGGCAGTCGGCAAACAGATCGGCCACCAGAACTCCTGTGATATAGCGCTTATAGGCCACGCTGCCCCGAACATCGTCCTGTGGGAAAATAGCGTTTGCGACGGCCTGTTCCAGCGCACTGCCTTCCAGTTTTTGCGTTTCCACATCACGTAACCGTAGCGCTTTGTCCGCCACGCCATCCAACGCGATGCGCATGCCGTCGTGTTCTGTCAGCGCAACGGCAGCGGTCACGACGGTTAATCCTGCCTGCGAACGGCTGACTTTGCGGGTGGCGCAGGGGAGGTAAGGATCTTTAATGATAATTTCAGTCAGCAGGCGATCGCGCGGATCGGCCAGATAGCTCTCCAGTGACAGGTTTTCGCCGTTACCAAAAACCAACTGCGTATCCAGAGCCAGCAGCACGGGGAGTAAAACGGATTCTTCCTGCAGGGCGGCGATCTCACCGCCGATTGTTGACTGGTTGCGTAAATGGCGGGAGTAGATAAAACCTAACGCCTCCCGTAGCGCTGCCGGGAGATAGCGGGCATCACGTAAGGGTTGCAGGCGAGTCATCGCCCCGATGCGCAATGCGCCGTTGTCCCAGTCCACCCAATCCAGCTCCAGATCCTGCAAGGAAATGGCAATACGTTTCTCGGTACGTGTTGGCGTGGCGTTGAGTTTGCTGCCCCCGGCAAACCAGATGGCATCATCCTGATAGCGGCGCTTAAGTTCCAGCGCCTGTTCTACGGAGTCGGGCCTGAAAAATTGATCAATCATCATCTTTCCTCATCAATCCCTCTCCTCAGAAGGAGAGGGCGTGGGCTATGCCAGTGCATCCATCCGGCGCCACATACTGGCGGCGACTTTTCTGGCCTGCGCATAAATTGAATCGCAATCGAAAGTGAACTGGCGGTCCTCATAGACCATCACGCCATTTACCATGACGCTATGCACGCTGCCTGAACCGAGACCGAAAGCGATATGCCCGGCGACATTCTCCGCCACCAGTGGGGTGGGCGCTGAATAATCGAAGAGGGTTAAGTCAGCTTTGTAGCCCGCTTCCAGTCGACCAAAGTTCGCTCCGAAGTTACGACTCAACAGTTCGTTACCGTTAGCCAGCGCTTTAGCAAAACTGTCTGGCCAGAGCGGTCCGCCCGCGTCGCGATGCTTGAAGAAGGCAAATTTCATCTCTTCAAGCATGTCGGAGCCGATACCGTCAGTTCCCAGCGCCAGATTGCGGATGTGGGTAAGGTGATGGTTGTATCCGACATGGTTATTCATGTTGGAGCGGGCGTTATGCACCAGGAAGGCATCCTGCCGATTCAGCAGGGCGATATCCTCTGCAGACAGATACAGGCCGTGCGCCACCAGCGTTTTACTGTCGATAAGGTCGTATTCGGCCAGCCTCACCAGCAAATCTTTGCCGTACAGGTGGTGGCTGTGAGAAACGTCATAAAGGTCTTCTGCGGCATGGATATGTAACCCACGCTTCGTCGCTTTGACCGCCTCGCGTAGCATCTCCAGTCCGGCGTCCGGTACCGTAAAGGGGGCGTGAGCGCCAATATGCGCTTCCACCAGATACGGCTCGGTTCCAGTTTTACGCGCGTTATCTATCTGGCGAGCGAAACGAATATTCTCTTCGACGCCTTCCTGTAACTCTTTGATTCCATTATTACGGTCAGTGGTTTCAAAGCAGGTCATGGCGCGCAGGCCAACGTTTAAAAATGCGCTGCGCAGCGTGGAGAGCGACCCGCCGATGTATGCCGGGGACGCATGGTGATCGATGACTGCTGAGCATCCGCTCTTAATGGCCTCCATTGAGCAAATCAACCCGCTGTAGTAGAGCGATTCCTCATCCAGCGCACGATCCAGTCGCCACCAGAGGTTTTTCAGCGTCGAGATAAAGTCCGGGCTGGGGGCGATGTTCGCCATGATCCCGCGTGATAAACCGGAGTAAAAATGGTTATGCGCGCAGACCAGTCCCGGCATCACAATCCGACCATGCATCTCTTTCCACTGCGCTGCAGGGTAGCGCTGCGTCAGTGCATCGCCGACATCGACGATAACGTCTTTTTCGATGGCAATATCAACGCCTTCCTGCACTTTTGCCGGGTAGAGCTGTACGGCGGTGACATTTTTCAGAATCAACATGATTACGCCTCCACGCGACCCAGCAGGTAATGATGATGCTGGTGGACATAGCTGATGATGCGACACATTTCATCCAGCTCTGGCGGTATGCTGGCGAACTGACCTTCGCTGTTCATGTTTAATACCCAGTTTTGACTGTTCAGCCGTACCCGCACCTGATCATCTACCACCAGGAATCCCGGGTTGCTGCTGTTGTCGAAATCCTGTGGAAGACTGAAGACAGTGACCTTGTCTTTGTACGGTTTCCCTTGCCACGGGCAGAACTGGGCGCAGTTGCCGCATTCGTTGCAGTACGCGTCCAGGTGCAGTGTCTGGAAGCGGTTCTGGAAGCCGGGAACCGGAATCGAAACGTTGGCGCGGTTCGGGCAGACGTCAACGCACTTGCTGCAGACATAGTTACATTCAAGGCAGCGCGCCGCTTCCTGTGCAACAAACGCGTCGCGATCGTCTTTGTCGACCATCGCCACGGATATCGCGCCTTTGCGTTGGTAGATCTCTGCGGGGCTGACGTTGCTCCAGTGCTTATCTCCGTGGTGGGAACGAATATTTTCCCGGTAGAGGATAGTATCCGCAGCCCGACGTGCAGAGCCGATAGCCGCAACGATGGAAGAGGGACCGCGCTGGACGTCGCCAATCATAAAGACGTTGGTAAGACGTGTTTCACCGCTATTGTTGACCTCCGGCCAGCCATTTTTATCCAGCGGTACACCCATTGCATTTAACGCCTCTGTATCCTGCTGTTCGCCAATGGCAGTGATCAGGCTATCAGCATGAAGGGTCAGGGTTTCGCTGGTTTCAACGGGACGGCGCCGACCTTTCTCATCGGGTTCGCCAAGTGACATCACACGCAGCGTTAGCGTGCCGTCGGCATCAAAACGTTCCGGATTGTTCAGGAAGCGGAATTCAACGCCATCATGCAGCGCTTCTTCGTACTCTTCGCGCCATGCGGGCATTTCCTGCAATGAACGGCGATAAACAACGGTGGCTTTTTCCACGCCGGGTACGCGTAGCGCGGCACGAGCGCAATCCATCGCGGTGTTACCTGCGCCGACGATCACCACATGCTTGCCCAGCGTCAGGTCTGCACCCGCGTTGTATTCGCGCAGGAAGGGGAGTGATTTCCAGATGTGTGGATTATCCCCCTCCAGCTTCACGCCGCTGTTTTTATCCGTACCGGTCGCGATCAGAACATACTGGTAGCCCTGATTTTTTAACTGTTCAACGGTCAGATCCGACGCGCAGCCATACTCAAACTTCACGCCGTGAGCGGCGACAAAGTCGATATCGTGCTGAATTAACTCCGCCGGAATACGGAACTGAGGAATGATATTTTTAACCACGCCACCCGCGTTTGCTTCACGTTCGAACAGGGTAACTGAATGCCCAGCCCGGGCGAGGAAGTAACCCGCAGCGAGTCCCGCAGGGCCCGCGCCAATCACCGCGACAGGATGACGTGAACCGGAACCGGCCGGTTTATGCCAGCGCTGTTTGTACTCTTCCCAGCCTTTCTCCAGCGCGACTTTTTTAAGTTCACGGATATTCAACGCGCTGTCATAGTCCAGTCGGGTGCAGTTGTACTGACACTGGTGATCGCAGATATGGCCCGTGATGGCGGGGAGGGCGTTGCGTTGATAGATGAGTTCCAGCGCGTCGGCATAGCGGTGCTCGCCGAGCAGGCGAATGTATTCCGGAATGTCCTGTTTGATGGCACAGGCTGTAATGCATGGTGCAACATAGCAGTCGGTAAGCGGTAAACCTTCAGCAACGTCGATACGCTCTTCCGGCTTCCAGTGTTTCTGCGTGTACTCCATGGTAATGGCGTCTTCCGCCAGCTTGTTCAGGCGTGCGACATCGACATGTTTCATCTCCCACGCATCTGATGATTCCAGTTCCCGCATGCATGCGCTCAGGCGCAGGTAACCACCGGGTTTCAGCAGGTCGGTTGCCATGGTGATAGGGCGAATACCGGTATCAAAGATATCGCGGATCGTCAGTTGACTTGCTCCGCCGGAATAGGAGATCGGTAATTTGCCGTCGAAGGCGCGGGAAAGTACGGCGGCCACATTGATGGAGAGTGGGAACAGCGCCCGACCAGACATGTACATCTCTTCGCCGGGAAGGGCGCCTTTGTTATTGATAGTCCCCAGCGTGTTAGTCAGTTTTACGCCGAAACCGAGCGATTTTTCTTTTGCCAGTACCATCAGCCGTTGCAGCATTTCCAGGGCCTGAGCCAGCTTAAGATCGTGCTCGAACGATTCCTCTTTCAGTCCAATGTAACCGAAGCCGCAGTTATCAAGAATTTCACGCACTCTCTCGTAGCCCAGTAGCGTTGGGTTGAGCTTCACGAAGGTATTCAGCCCTTTCTCTTCTAACATGTAGCGGCAGATGGCTTCGATTTCGTGCGGCGGACAACCGTGCATGGTCGAAAGCGTAACCCCCTGTACCATGCTGGCAGGGATGCGGGCAAGTAATGCCTGCAGATTTTCTCGTTGCTGGGTCAGGTCGTGAAGAGCCAAAAATGCGTCGTCATGCAGCCACTGGTGGAGCGTGTCGCGGTATTGCGCAAACTTAGGATGCGCCGATGCGTCCATCATATTGTCGATGAACTGTTGCATCGGCGGCTGTTTAATTCCGTCAAGGTTGTAGCCGACGCTCATATTAAAGATAAATGACTTACCCGCATTTGAGTCGGAAGGCTGCAGTAACTGTTCCAGCAAGTGCAGGGCAAACCAGGCTTTGAGGTATTCATCCCAGGCTTTTAGCAGTGTGAACTCGGTGGACCATTCGGTGTTGAAGCACTCATCTTCAGCATCAATGCAGGGTTTTTCCAGCTCCAGACGATCCAGAATCTGGACTGTTTTGAGTTCAATGAAGCGACCACCGGTTAGCCAGGAGGTGATGATGTTTTGGGCAAGCTGAGTGTGCGGGCCAGCGGCGGGGCCGACGGGGGTGGCGCAGGTTTCACCAAATACGCTGACCGACTTCCCTTTTTCTGGCGAGTAAAACTGTTGTTCGGGAATACCAAAGATAGAGCGTTGTTGTTGGTATTCATCAAATATGCGCGTCAAAAGCTCCTCAAACGGAATGGGACGCATAATATCCCCCATAACCCTCTCCTTAGCTTATACAGATATCATTGGTTGACCGGTAGAGATAAATCCGGCGGTTTGGGGATATAGAGCAACATTCGCACCAGTCTGCCGAGTCAACGGCATAAAAATAAAATTTTGTGAGGGGGTTCTAATCTTGGTCGTGCTTTGTGAAATATCTCACAGATACCAAATGAGAATTAAAATCAGTCTGAGCGGATATTGGCAAGGGGTGTTTCATGAGGTTGCTTATTTTTCTCAAAATTAGCGAATTCTTATCATTATGATAAGGGAGCAGGATGCGGTGAAAATATTTGAACGCAATCGTTTAACTCAGTTGGTCGATTTTTTATATTGCTTTTTCTGTGCATTAATAAAATCCTCGGGAGTATCGATATCTAAAGTAATGCCAGCATCTGTCATTTCAATCGTATAATGTTCGCCCATCAGTAATGCCTGGCGCATACTGCTGACATTCGGTTGAGATATAGCCTGTATCAGACACGATTTTGGCAATAAAACAGGGTGTCCTGGCATTCCTTTATAGCATGGAATGAGGGCGCCATTGTTACGTAACGACCAGAGTTTGCTAAAGATATTCACATTCAGACTGGGCATATCGCCATGAGTGATAAAGCAGTATTCGCTGCTCACCGCGGTGGCTGCCGTTTGTATTGACGAAAATAATCCATGGGCATACTCTGGGTTATGAGTAATAGTGATATTCGACAGGTTTGCATAACGATGATGAAGTTCATCGGCGCGATGGCCGGTGACTAAAATAATTCGGCTGCAAAATTGCAGCGCATTTTTGATACTTGCATCAAGAATTGTTCCCTCTTGCCAGGGTAACATCATTTTCCATTTTCCCATTCTTGATGATAATCCGGCGGCAGTAATTATGCAGTCGATATCTGGCATAGTGATTCCTTTATTTGGTTGTTATGGCATGACCAGAGAATGTCGTCACCACAGAGGCTCATGAAGGATAGTGAAGAGTATAATAACCCCCACATCTTTATTCTTTGATTTGGGTGTACAGAAACACCCGTCGATTATTTCGGTTGTCGGTGCGGGGGGGAAAACCAGCACCCTTTTCTGGTTGGCTCAACTTTTTCACGCCTGTGGCCGACGGATATTGATCACAACGACCACGCATATGTTTCTGCCCCAGACGCCCTGGCCGATCATCTTCTGCCACGAACCCGCGAAATTACCTCGTCAACAACTCATGCAACCCATACAGGTTTGTTTTCACGCGTGGAAAGCGCCATTGGGAAAAGCACGTGGCTTTCAGCCCGCGGTGATTGATGCGTTGGTTGAACGGCCAGAATGTGACGTGATTCTCGTCGAGGCTGATGGCGCTCGTGGATTCCCGCTGAAAGCGCCGGATGAGCACGAACCTTGCATACCTGAATGCAGTTGCAGTGTGATTGCCGTTATGGGCGGGCATACCCTGGGGAAAAAAACAGGGGCAAACAATGTGCATCGATGGCCGCAGTTTGCGGGGATCACTGGCCTGAGGGCAGATGTTCCCCTACAGCTGAGGGAGCTAATCCGGCTGGTTCAACATCCGCAGGGCGCATTTAAGAACGCACCGCCAGCCAGTCGACGGATCTGGTTCATCAACCGTTTTTCTCAATGTGAGAATAACGTTGATGAAAATGAACTGATTCAACCGCTATTACAGGGAGATGTTGATGCCGTCTGGTTGGGGGATGCCCAGGAACGCCCTGCAATCACACGCAGATTTGTGAGATAGCGACCCCGGGAAACCGGGTTACCGAAAGGATATCCATTGAGGTTTTTATGAATATTTTCACAGAGGCTGCAAGACTTGAATCGCTAAATTGTCCATTTGCGCTGGCGCAAATTGTTGATAGCCGGGGTTCAACACCCCGCCATTCCGCACAAATGCTGGTACGTCAGGATGGGTCTATCATCGGTACCATTGGCGGTGGGATGGTAGAACGAAAAGTTATTGATGAAGCGCTACAGGCGTTGCAAGAAAGAAAACCGCGTCTGTTTCATGGGCGGATGGCGCGTAACGGCGCTGATGCCGTGGGATCGGATTGCGGGGGCGCGATGTCAGTGTTTATTAGTGTGCACGGTCTGCGACCTCGTCTGGTATTAATTGGTGCCGGGCATGTGAATCGCGCAATCGCGCAGGGCGCAGCGCTGCTGGGGTTTGATATTGCCGTGGCGGATATCTATCGCGACAGTTTAAACCCGGATTCCTTTCCTCCTTCTGTCCACTTGTTGCATGCCGACTCCTTTGCCGCCGCAGTGGATGCACTGGATATCCGGGAAGATAATTTTGTACTCATCGCGACGAACAATCAGGATCGGGAAGCGCTGGATAAGCTGATCGAACGACCCATTGCATGGCTCGGCTTGTTGGCGAGTCGCCGCAAGGTCCAACTTTTCATGCGCCAGTTGCGGGAAAAAGGCGTCAGTGAAGAACACATTGCCCGCCTGCATGCTCCGGTGGGTTATAACATTGGCGCTGAAACGCCGCAGGAGATTGCTGTAAGCGTGCTGGCGGAGATCCTACAGGTTAAAAACAATGCGCCTGGTGGGTTGATGATGCGGGCGGCGCATCCGTCTGGACATCAACGTGTGGTGATTCGTGGCGCGGGGGATATCGCCAGTGGTGTGGCGTTGCGTTTGTTCCATGCCGGATTCAAAGTGATCATGCTGGAGGCGGAAAAACCGACGGTGATTCGCCGTAGCGTAGCATTTGCTCAGGCTGTATTCGATGGGGAGATGACGGTAGAAGGCGTAACGGCGCGGCTGGCAACCACCTCAGAGGACGCCGTCATGCTGTCGGATCGCGGTTTTATTCCCGTATTGATTGATCCTGCCTGTACGCTGATTGATACGCTGAAACCTGTTTGCGTGGTGGATGCTATTCTGGCAAAACAAAACCTCGGTACACGCTCTGATATGGCACCAGTGACGATTGCTCTTGGGCCTGGATTTACTGCAGGCGAAGACTGTGATGCGGTGATTGAAACAAATCGCGGGCACTGGCTCGGACAAGTCATTTACGCCGGTTGCGCGCAGGAAAATACCGGCGTTCCTGGAAATATTATGGGGCATACTTCCCGGCGCGTGATCCGTGCGCCAGCTGCGGGCATTATGCGAACCCACGTTAAATTAGGCGACCTGGTGGAAGAGGGGGACGTGATTGCCTGGGTTGGCGAAAGTGAAATTAAAGCGCCGCTGTCGGGAATGGTGCGTGGATTGTTAAATGACGGTCTGGCGGTCGTAGGCGGTTTTAAAATTGGCGATATTGACCCCCGTGGCGAGACGGCTGATTTTACCAGCGTATCCGATAAAGCAAGGGCGATTGGCGGCGGTGTACTGGAGGCCTTAATGATGCTGATGCATCAGGGCGTGAAATCGACTAAGAAAGTACTGGAAGTTGCCTGACGCCGAATCGCCGGCGGGTTCTGTGCTTATCTTATCGGACCTACAGCATATGTTCGCAATGTAGGCCCGATAAGACGTGTTAGAGTTGCTACCTGGCGAACGGGTTACTGGCAAATGACCGTGCCGGTTTTCCCTTCAATCCCTTCTTTCGCTTTGCTCAACACCGTAATCAAGGATTCGCGTCCTGGACGTGAACGGGCAAATGCGGCAGCTGCTTCGACTTTTGGCAGCATTGATCCTTTGGCAAAATGGCCTTTGTTGATAAAGCGCTCTGCATCGTTTAACGACAGGCGATCCAGCCACTGTTCATTTTCTTTACCAAAGTTAATCGCCACTTTTTCAACAGCAGTCAGGATGATGAGCATATCCGCATCGATAATCTCTGCCAGTCGGGCACTGGCCCAGTCCTTGTCAATGACAGCGCTGGCACCACGTAGATGTAAACCTTCACGGATCACCGGAATACCGCCGCCGCCAACCGTAATGACGACCTGACCCGCTTCAACCAACGCTTTGACCGTCTCTTTTTCGATAATGTCTACCGGTTTAGGGGATGCGACTACGCGGCGGTAACCACGTCCCGCATCTTCTTTTAGCGTATAACCTTGCTTCTCCAGTTGTTCTGCTTCCTGCTGAGTGAAGAACGAACCGATCGGTTTGGTCGGGTTGAGGAAGGCGGGATCGTTGGCGTCGACTTCTACCTGAGTCACCAGCGTTGCAACCGGATTGTGCATACCGCGAGAGAGCAACTCTTCGCGTAGCGCGTTTTGCAGATCGTAGCCGATATAGCCCTGGCTCAACGCCACACAGACGGACATCGGCAGCATCGGGGAATGCGCTTCAGTTTTTGCTGCAGCTTCAAAAGCCTGGTTGATCATTCCGACCTGAGGTCCATTGCCGTGGGTGACAATCACCTGATGGCCTTGCGCAATTAAATCCACAATGGCCTGAGAGGTAATTTTAACCGCCTGCATCTGTCCCGCCAGATCGTCTCCCAGCGCATTCCCACCCAGCGCGAGAACAATTTTCTTACTCATTTTTCCTCACTCATTTTATTCCGTTGTCTGTTTCATGAATCCCGGGCTGTGTGACATCGCGGGAGGCGTAAATGGTTTGCGTCGCAGGAATCGCCCACGACCCGCTTTACCGGTAAAGACACCATCGCAGAAGAGGGTTTCGCCACGGGAGAGTGTTCTGACAATCGTTCCCTGACAGTGGAACCCCTCCCAGGGGGAGTAACCGGCGTTATCGTGCAGGTCGGCATGGCGAATCTCCTGGCGTTGCCGCGGATCGATAATGACCACATCACCATCAGAACCTGGCGCCAGCCGCCCTTTTTGCGGCCACAGACCGAACAGTCTGGCGGGCATTGCGCTGGTTAAATCGACAAAGCGCTCTGGCGTAATGCGTCCGCTCATTACGCCGTGGGAGAAGAGGAGCTGCATACGGTTTTCCACACCGGGTAACCCATTGGGGCAACGGCTGAAATCTCCGCCGGAGATCTGCTGGCGCTGCGCCATCGAAAATGTACAGTGATCGGTTGCTACCACATCGACCGCGCCGTCGCTGATGCCGCACCAGAGTTTGTCCTGCTCGCGGACATTGCGTAACGGTGGGCTGAGTATGAATTTCAAGCCGTCTTCTGCGTCATAACGACGCTCATCGAGCAGGAGATACTGCGGACACGTCTCAACCCATACCGGCTGATGATTGGCTCTGGCCAGACGTAAATAGTCCAGCCCTAATCCGTTGGACAAGTGGACGATATACAGCGGTGCGTTGCCGACGAGCTGAGCAAGATTGATCATCCTGGCGATAGCTTCAGCTTCACACTCCAGCGGTCTACTCAGCGCGTGATAGCGTGGGGACGTTAACCCTGCTGCGATAAATTCAGCGCGTTTACTGGCGATAGCGGCGTCATTTTCCGGATGTACGGTGGTCAGCGCGCCAGACTCATGCAAACGGCGCAGCGCCTGCAGCGTTTCGTCATCGTTGAGTTTGTACTGATACGTCAGATACAGTTTGAAACTGCTGATCCCCTCATCAACCATCATCGGGATCTCATCGAGGATGGCGTGATTGATATGCTGAATGACGCCGTGGAAGCTGTAATCGATCACCGCTTTGTGCGCGGCATAACCGTGATAAACCTCCAGTTGATGACGCAACCGGCATCCTGTCGGCCCAAATCCCATATGGTCGATAATGGTTGTTGTACCGCCACACGCCGCCGCGCGGGTACCGGTAAAAAAATCATCACAGCTACGGGCGAGTCCTACGTCAATATTGAAATGTGTATGTACATCCACGCCACCGGGGAAAACGTAACAGCCAGCTGCGTCAATAACTTCACAGGGGAGCTGTGGCGTAATTTCTGTGTCCAGTTGGCGTACGATGCCGCTCTCAATCAGTAAGTCTTGTTTTGCTTGTCCGTCAGCGTTAACGACAGTGCCATTTTTGATTAATACGCGCATAGCAGACTCCATGTTCCCCCCGGCGAACCGGAGGGAGACGCGAGAAGGATAATTATTGTGTTGCCAGCCAGCTCAGTGGAATAGCCGCGTACATTGCAGCACAGGTGACCAGATGAGATTTCCAGGTTTTCTCGTTCGGCGCATGGGCTTCTGGTTCTTTGCCTGGTCCAAAGCCGATGACCGGGATTCCGTGACGTCCCATGATCGAGACACCGTTGGTGGAGAAGGTCCATTTATCAACGACCGGCGTTTTACCAAACAGCCCTTCATAGGCGCTGACAAGCGCTTTAACGGTGAAATGATCTTCTTCTACTTTCCAGGTCGGGAAGTAGCATTCGGTCGGGTAAACCAGCCCGGTCCAGGATGGACGGTCGTAGTTGTACATGGAGACCACGGCGTTTGCGCTCTTGACCGCAGGCAGGGCGCGGATTTCATCCAGCGCGCCTTCCCAGGTTTCACCCCAGGTCAGGCGGCGGTCGATAGAAACAGCGCAGCTGTCTGCGACGGCACAGCGACTTGGTGAAGTGAAGAAGATTTCAGAAACGGTCAGCGTGCCTTTACCGAGGAATTCGTCATAGCCCAGATGTTGTGAGAGTTCCTGTAATTCGTTGAGGATCGGGCCCATTTTGAAGATGGCGTTATCTCCGCGTTCCGGCGCCGAACCGTGGCAACTGACACCCTGTACATCGATGCGAATTTCCATACGGCCGCGTTGCCCGCGATACACCTGGCAGTCGGTAGGTTCGGTACTCACGACGAATTCCGGACGGATGCCTGACTGCTCGATGATGTACTGCCAGCACAGGCCGTCGCAGTCCTCTTCTTGCACCGTACCGGTGACCAGCAGCGTGTATTCATCTTCCAGACCGAGATCTTTAATGATCTTGCCAGCGTAAACCATTGACGCCATACCGCCTTCCTGGTCAGACGTACCGCGCCCGCCGATCAGTTCATCGGTTTCCATCCCTTTATAGGGATCGAATTCCCAGTTTTTGATATTACCGATACCTACGGTATCAATGTGGGCGTCCATCGCGACCAGGCGTGGGCCGTGACCGATATAGCCGAGGATGTTGCCCATCGGATCGATTTCTACCTTATCGAAGCCGACTTTTTCCATCTCTTCTTTAATACGATGTATGACGCGTTTTTCATCACAGCTTTCGCTGGGGATGGCGACCATATCGCGCAGGAAGCGCGTCATATCGGCCTGGTAGTCTTTTGCTTTTTCCAGAATCAATTTGAATGGAATGTGCTTAGCCATTATTTTTCTCCAGTATTTAACCCCGTATCTCCTACGGAGTCTGTTCCAATAGGGTGATTACGGTGCGACCGGATGTTTGCCTTCCCAGACGACTTCACGATAGTGCTTCACATCGGTATCGCCTTCAGTACTGATAACCAGCACGACGGAGTCTTTATTCAACGCCAGTTTTTCCATCAGGGTCTGACGTAGCGGGTGGTGGTGAACCGCCGCCAGAACGCCTAAGCCAACAGCGCCTGACTCGCCAGAGATGACTCGCGGATCGTTGCCCAATGGATTGCCCAACACGCGCATCCCCAGCGCGGCAACGCTGTCCTGGCAGGAGATAAATTGTGTTGAGCAGTTACGCAAAATTTCCCAGCCGAGCGGGTTCGGTTCACCACAGGCCAGACCGGCCATGATGGTGGCCATATCGCCGCCGACATTAACGATGTCGCCTTTTACGCCTGAACGATAAATGCAGTCGGCTTTATCCGGCTCGACGATGATGCTGCGTAGCTGTTGCGGAGTGTAGACATCCACCAGGTAGCCCAGTACGCCGCCCGCCATTGCGCCAACGCCAGCTTGCAGCAGAACGTGGGTAGGTGTAACGCCCATCTCACGCATCTGCTCCACCGCTTCATCAGCCAGAGTGGCGTAACCCTGCATAATCCAGGTGGGAATTTTTGTGTAGCCTTCCCAGGCGGTATCCTGCACCACTTCCCAGCCATTTTGTTGGGCATGCTGCATGGTCAGGCGAACGGTATCGTCATAGTTCATGTCGGTGACAATACACTCTGCCCCGAGGTTGAGAATGGCATCAACCCGTTCCTGGGCTGAGCCTTTAGGCATGTAAATAACCGCATTTTGCCCGAGTTGTTGGGCTGCCCATGCGATGCCACGACCATGGTTACCGTCAGTGGTTGTGGCGAACGTCATTTTTTCGCCAATGGTTTTTTTGAGCTGCTCGAAGGACAGCGTCTCTATATCAAGATGATATTTTTCGCAGAGCAGTCGGGCGATGGCGTAGGCACCACCGAGCATCTTGAATGCGTTAAGTCCAAAACGTTGTGATTCATCTTTGACGAGGATTTTTTTCACGCCAAAGAGGCTGGCAAGGCCGTCCAGCGCGCGGAGCGGCGTCGGATGATATCCTGCAATTTTTTGGTGGAACTGGCGTGCCACTCTGGCTTGTTTCTGCGAAAAGAGCGGTGACGTTTCGCCAGTATAAGAATGGTTATCGGCAATATCGATCTTCAATGAGAACACGGACATATCCTATCCTTTTGGCCTCCAGGAATGGAGAGCCGACCGGCAGGTCGGCTCGGGATTTTATTTCATGCGTACTTGTGCTTCTTTCAGCAATTGCTCAAGCAATGCGCCTGGTTTTGGATATTTACGGGACAGGATCATCGCGGCGATGATGTACGGTTTCCAGCTGGCTTCTTTGTAGGTGGCAATGCGGTATTTTTCGAACACTTCCTCGGTGACCTCCCCCTCTTTGCAGGAGACGCCGCTGATATCTGCTGGCAGGCAGTGCATGTAAAGTGCCTCACCATCGCGGGTGAGCTTCATCATCTCTTCAGTGCAGTGCCAGTCTTTATGCTTCGCGTTCTGTTCCAGACACTGTTTTTCCAGATCTTTCAGGGCTGCGTGATCGTCAGCGCGCAGAAGTTCCGTGCGTTTTTCCATCACTTTGTACGGGGCCCATGACTTCGGATACACGATGTCGGCGTCCTTGAATGCCTCTTCCATACTGGTGACCTGACGGAAACTGCCGCCTGAGGCATTGGCGTTGTTTTTCGCGACTTCGATAACATCTGGGATCAGGTCATAGCCTTCAGGATGCGCCAGCGTGACGTCCATACCGAAGCGGGTCATCAGACCAATAATGCCCTGCGGTACGGAAAGGGGTTTACCGTAGCTGGGTGAGTAAGCCCAGGTCATGGCGATTTTTTTACCTTTCAGGTTTTCCAGCGAGCCAAAGTGTTCGCGCAGCCAGGCAAGGTCGGCCATCGCCTGGGTCGGGTGGTCGATGTCACACTGTAAGTTGACCAGCGCTGGACGCTGCGGCAGGACGCCCTGTTTGTAACCGTCATCAAGTGCGGTGCCAACTTCGCGCATATAGGCGTTGCCTGCGCCAAGATACATGTCGTCGCGAATGCCGATAGCATCGGCACAGAAAGAGATCATGTTGGCCGTTTCACGCACGGTTTCACCGTGAGCGATTTGTGATTTTCCTTCGTCGAGATCCTGCTGAGCCAGACCGAGCAGGTTGAGGGCGGAGGCATAAGAGAAGCGAGTACGGGTGGAGTTATCGCGGAAAACAGAGATACCTAATCCACTATTGAAGACTTTCGTCGCGATATTCTCGGCACGCAGTATTTTCAGCGCCGCAGCAACATCCAGTACTTGTTTTAGTTCGTCCGGCGTCTGCTCCCACGTTAACAAAAAGTCCTTCTCATGAAGGTGTGAGGTCAGCGAATTGATATCCTTTATCAGCTCATTAACAGTTTTCATCGTAAGGTCCCGGTAGTGGAATGACAGGCAAAAAACGGTTTATTTTGTTTCACTGTGACTAAGCCTCCTGATTGGGGTTATCACAGCCATACCTGGGACTAACAATAAGTGTGCCAGAATTATATAAATGGCGGCGAAAGGGTATTTTGTCAGACTATATGTGCTCCTGATCACAAATTATGCTGAAGCATCCTAAAGGAATGAATAAACGAAAACGTTTGGCTTTTAAATATTGCGTTCGTCACTGTGGGTCGTCGTAAGAATTAATGTTGGTGCGTACGTTACGACTCGTCAGTTTGATAAACTAATGCCGGTAATTCTCATATTGATATGGAAATGTGATTTCTCTTCCATAATTTCATTAGAAAATGATAAACAGCCCGTGTTTCTATCAAAGTAAATTCTGTCTGAGTTAATATCATTATATTTTACGAACCATAAATGTCCTAAATGATCAGTCATTTAAGCGATTCGGAAGGTAAAACATGGTGCTTGCAACTACGCAGTCCGTTTTGATGCATATTCAACCGACAATTCAGCGTTTCGCCAGAATGCTTGCCAGCGTTTTGCAACTTGAGGTTGAGATCGTTGATGAGAACCTGTGCCGCGTCGCAGGTACTGGCGCTTATGGAAAATTTCTCGGTCGTCAATTGAGTGGAAATTCCAGACTGCTGAGCTATGTTCTGGAAACAAAAAAAGAAAAAGTCGTCACACATTCCCGATTTGATCCGCTGTGCGAAGGGTGCGACAGCAAAGAAAATTGCCGTGAGAAAGCCTTCCTGGGAACCCCGGTTATTTTACAGGAGCGATGTGTGGGAGTGATAAGCCTGATTGCCGTAACGCATGAGCAGCAAGAACATATCAATGACAACCTACGGGAATTTTCAGATTACGTTCGCCATATATCCACGATTTTTGTTTCGAAGCTTCTGGAGGATCAGGGAGGGAGTGACAGTATCAGTAAAATATTCTCTACGATGATTGAGAATATGGACCAGGGCGTGTTGGTTATTGATGAAGATAACCGTGTGCAGTTTGCTAATCAAACGGCGCTGAAAATACTCGGCGTTGTACAGAATAATATGGTTGGCAAATCAGTCAGGTTCAGGCCGTTAACGTTTGAAAGTAATTTCACCCATGGACATATGCAACATATTGTCTCCTGGGATGATAAAAGTGAGCTGATTATTGGTCAGTTACATAGCGTTCAGGGGCGGCAATTATTCCTGATGGCATTCCACCAGTCGCATACCAGTTCGTCTGTAGCGATTGCGCCGGACGAACCGCATATTGAGCAACTGGTTGGCGAATGTCGGGTTATGCGCCAGCTTAAGCGGTTGATTGGCCGCATCGCCCCCAGTCCTTCCAGCATTATGATTGTGGGGGAAAGTGGTACAGGAAAAGAGGTTGTTGCCAGGGCTATCCACAAACTGAGTGAGCGACGAAATAAGCCCTTTATCGCCATTAACTGTGCTGCTATTCCGGAGCAGTTGCTGGAAAGTGAACTGTTTGGTTATGTGAAAGGCGCGTTTACCGGCGCATCTGCTAACGGAAAAACAGGTCTGATTCAGGCGGCTAACACCGGAACGCTGTTTCTGGATGAGATTGGCGATATGCCGTTAATGTTGCAGGCGAAATTGCTAAGAGCTATTGAAGCGAGGGAGGTTTTGCCCATTGGTGCCAGTAGCCCGGTACAGGTCGATATTCGTATTATCTCGGCCACTAACCAGAACCTTGGGCAGTTCATTGCTGAGGGGAAGTTCCGCGAAGACCTCTTCTACCGCCTGAACGTCATTCCGCTCACGTTACCACCCCTACGCGAACGCCAGGAGGACATCGAACTGTTGGTGCATTACTTCCTGCATCTGCATACTCGCCGTTTGGGACTGGTTTATCCGGGTATCGCACCGGATGTTGTGGCTCTGCTCAGGCACCATCGTTGGCCGGGCAACCTGCGCGAGTTGAGTAATCTAATGGAGTATCTGGTTAACGTTGTTCCCTCTGGTGAAGTAATAGACAGTACGCTTTTACCACCGAATCTTACCAGCAATGGTAAAGCGCCAGACACAGAAGGGGTTGTCACCAGCGCCACGCATCTGCTGTCTGATGATGCCGGAGGTACTGCGCTGGAAGAGATGGAAAAACAGATGATCCGTGAAGCGCTGTCCCGACACTCGAGTAAAAAGCAGGTGGCAGATGAGCTCGGCATCGGTATCGCCACGCTGTATCGCAAGATCAAAAAGTATGAGCTGTTGAACGTATAAATCTTTTACTATCCGGCCTGCACTCAGGCCGGATAGTAGATCATTTCTGCTCTTCACAGCGTTGAACGGTATCGACGATCATCTGATAACCGGTGCAACGACACAGGTTCCCTGCCAGGCCACGGCGGATCTCAAGAATGGTTAGCGGCTTATTACGCGGTTTAGCCAGCATCGCGGTTGTTGCCATGATCAAACCTGGCGTGCAAAAGCCGCACTGTACGGCGCCGGATTTCGCGTAAGCCATTTGAACGCGGGAAAGCTGACCGCCAACCGATTCGCCTTCCAGAGTGCGGATATGCTTTCCTTCCGCCCACGCGGCCAGATACAGGCAGCTGTCGATGGCAGTTCCGTCGACCAGTACGGTACAAGCGCCGCACTCACCCACACAGCACCCTTGCTTCACGCTGAGCAATCCCTGTTCGCGTAACAGTTCGGAAAGCGGCATCCCTGGCATGATGCTTAGCTGAAAAGGGATGCCATTGATTTCGCATTCCATCGCGATTCTGTCGGTGTGGTTCATTGCAGTACTCCCCCCGCCGCGACGACGGCTTCACTGATCACTTTTTTCGTCATTGTCTGGATGAGATGTAGACGAAACTCCTTACTGGCACGCCAGGAAGAGCGCGGAGCGACGTCCTGTATGACGGCTTCGCTGATGGCGTCCAGCGTTTGCTGGGTTAATGGTGCATTTTGCGCTGTCTGTTCGGCATGCTGACAGCGGATTGGCGTTGGTGCAGCGACGCCAAAAGCCAGCCTTAACTCACTGAAATTACTGTTATCTAGTCGACAGAATGCTGCGCAACCGATGGTGGATATATCCATGGCGTCACGCATTGCATATTTAAAATGCGCGCTGCCGCTATGGGTTGCAGGCTGCGGTGGGAAGTGGAAGGCGACCAGAATTTCATCATGCTCAAGAGAAACCTTGCCAGGACCGGTGTGAAAACCGTTAATCGCGGCGAAACGCACCCCTTTTGGTGAGTGAATCTCAAGTGTGGCGTTATAGATTAAGGTTGGCGTCGCAGAGTCTGCGCTGGTCGCGCCGTTGCATATATTGCCGCCGTAGGTGGCGACGTTACGGATTTGCGGTCCGGCGATGGAGGCGGCTGCGGCGCACAACGCAGGGAGATGACGTTGCGTTAAAGGGTGTTCAATCAGTTCGTTAAAGGTGGTGGCGGAGCCTATTCGCAGTGCGCCATTATCGGTAAGCGTAATCCCTTTCAGCTCCGCCACATTGTGAATATCGACAATATGGCGATAGCGGTCATTGTGATGATGAAGTTGAATCAGCACGTCGGTCCCACCAGCCAGCAGTTTCGCTTGCGGATAGCATGTCAGCAGGCTGATGGCATCGGAAATAGCCGAAGCGCGGTGGTAAGAAGCAAAATCAAACATGGTGATATCCTCAAATCAAACCTGCCAGATGGAACTCCTCAAACAGACGTTTCGGCGTCAGGGGCAGCGTGTCTATCGCTACGCCTGTTGCCATTCTTACTGCATTGCGAATGGCCGCTGCGACGGGAATGATGGGGGGTTCACCCAGCGATTTATGTCCGTAAGCGGATTGCGGCTCCTGCGTTTCGACAAAGGCGCTTTCCAACTGCGGGAGGTCGGGCATGGTGGGCATTTTGTAATCCAGAAGGTTGGGATTACGCACAATGCCGCTGTCTGCATCGATGATCATCTCTTCAAACAGCGACCAGCCAATGCCCATCCCCATACCGCCGTGGACCTGACCTTTCGCCAGCAACGGGTTCAGGATGTGCCCGGAATCGTGGACGTTAAGGATTCGGTTGATGGTGACCTTGCACAACGCGATATCGACCGTCAGATCGACAAACGTGCAGCCAAACGCGGGCGGATTCGAGGTTGTCTTTACCGAGCATTCTGCCGATAGTTGACCGCCGCGTTCCGGATGATAAAACGTATCCATGGCCAGATCTTTTAATGACAGTAACGGATCGTCTGGACGATCGGTGAGGACGATATTGCCGCCCTTCAGCGTCAGACTCATGGCTGACTGGTGCACTATTTCAGCTGCATGCGCCAGGATCTTTTCCCGCAACTGCAATGCCGCTTTACGCAGTGCCGGAGCGGCAACATAACTCTGGCGAGAGGCGAATGCGCCTGGGTCGAACGGCGTAATATCGGTGTCCTGTGTTGAAATGACGTGCACATCGCTGACCGGTACGCCGACGGTTTCAGCCACCATCTGCGAGAACACGGTATCGGCCCCCTGACCAATTTCGGTAGCGCCGCTCTGAACGTTGATCGTTCCGTCCTGATTCATCAACAGACGGGCTCCGGAGATCTCGACCCCTACAGGCCAGGTGTTGGACGTATAACTAAAGCAGGCGACGCCAATCCCCCGACGGATATTACCCTGCGGATGGTTCTGGCATTCAGCGCGGCGCGTATCCCACTCGAACAGCTCGCGGCCTTTTTCCAGACATTCCGGGAGTCCTGCACTGTAGATGCGTTTTCCCGTTATTGGATTCGAATCTCCCTCTCGGGCAGCATTACGTAAACGGATGTCTACCGGATCGATGCCCAATGCGGCGGCGGCGTCATCCAACATGGATTCTACGGCGAATACCACCTGTGGCGCGCCATATCCGCGCATCGCGCCTGCGGAGGGGAGATTGGTGTAGCACGTCGTGGAGCGGTAAGCGTAAGCGCTGCGAGGATAAAGATACGCGACCTTATTACCACCGGCGGAAGCGATGGAGTGGCCGTGCGAGGCGTAGGCACCGGTATTTGACAGGACATCAAGACTGTAGCCTTTCAGCGTGCCGTCACGGTTAATGCCCAGTTGCCCGCTAATCGTAAACGCATGGCGGGTGCGCGAAGCGAGGAAACACTCTTCGCGGCTGAGAGACACTTTCACTGGAATGCCGCCGAGTTTGCTGGTCAGAAATGCCGCCATCGGTTCTTCCAGCACATCCTGCTTGTTGCCAAAACCACCGCCGACATACGGTTTGATAACACGAACGCACGACCACGGAATACCAAGCGCCTGACCAACTACCCGACGCACAATATGGGGGATCTGTGTGCTGGAGACGATTGAAATCCGGGAATCCTCTTCCATCCAGGCAAAAGAGGTCACGCTTTCCATATGGCAATGCTGAATGACGGGAGTCTGATAGCGGCCCTGAATCTTATAGTCCGCCTCATCAATCTCTTGCTGTACATTACCGGTTGTCATTTCGCTCTGTTTAAGCAGATTTCCACCGGCATGAATCTCGACGGCGTCAGGCGCCAGAGCCGCTTCCGGCGTGGTAATCACAGGTAGCGATTGCCATTCGACGCTGACCAGCAGCGCTGCTTTTTCTGCGGTTAATTCATCTCTTGCCACGACGATAGCGACAGCATCTCCGTGATGGCGGACGTGGCGGGTCAGCAGATAACGGTCGGCAACATCACGTTTCTTGTCATCCAGGCTCCATGCATGACCTGCTGTCGCAAACGGAATATCAGGCACATCCTCCCAGGTAAAGACGGCCAGCACCCCAGGCAAATTTTTGGCCTGGTCACAGTTGATGCTGGCGGCATAACCATGGGCAATAGGGCTACGAACGTATTTCGCGTAGCACATGCCCGCCATAACATAATCATCAGTGTATCGAGCCCGCCCGGTGACTTTCGCAATGGCATCCACGCGCATGCATGATTCCCCGGTTGCGGTTGCTTCCCGCGCTTCCATAGACGTCCCCTTGATTTGAACATTTGGTTCTTAAGGCCATGTATTCGTCAAATCAGGCAAGAATTACGCCAGAAGCCCAAATTGGCGGCAGGATGTCAGGGAAGTGTGATGATGTTAAAAATATAACGCTGCCATGATGGTAATAACCGCAGAATTCTGTCTACTCCACTTATCATTATGAGTTTAATCAAATCATTGTGATACACGGGCGTCACGTCGTGATACCGCTCATGGCGAGCCTTTCCGGACGCAATACATTGGGCATCCGGCTTCTGGCTGTTATTATAGGGTGTCTGGAAATATTGCGAGGAATGGTTTTGAGTGCGGGATGCCTGAACAAAAATAGCCTGAGTATTGCGATGTTACTGTGCGCGGGGCTGCTATTAGCCGGTTGCTCCAGCGATCAATCCTCTGATGCAGGCAGCTATTCTGGTTCTGTTTATACTGTGAAGCGCGGGGATACGCTCTATCGTATTTCGCGTGTGACGGGCACCAGCGTTAAAGAAATCGCGCGTCTTAACGGAATTTCGCCGCCTTATACCATCGAAGTAGGGCAAAAACTGAAAGTCAGCGGCGGGGCAAAAACCAGTACTGCATCCAGCAAAAAGACAACGAAATCCTCGACAAAAACGGCTGCTGTTACACCGTCTTCTGCGGTGCCGCAGTCTTCCTGGCCTCCGGTGGGGCAACGTTGCTGGGTATGGCCTGCCAACGGTAAAGTTATTCTGCGGTATTCGACAGCGGATGGCGGTAATAAAGGGATTGATATTTCCGCCGCGTCTGGAACCCCTATCTATGCAGCGGGTGCCGGGAAGGTGGTGTATGTCGGCAACCAATTACGTGGTTACGGAAACCTCATCATGATTAAACATAATGAGGAATACATCACTGCGTACGCGCATAACGACACGATGCTGGTGAATAACGGGCAAAGCGTGAAAGCCGGGCAGAAAATTGCCACGATGGGGAGCTCTGACGCCGCTTCCGTGCGGCTGCATTTCCAGATCCGCTATCGCGCTACGGCGATCGATCCTCTGCGATATTTACCGCCGCAAGGAAGTAAACCAAAATGCTGACGGTGAATTAATCGCCAGTCAGTGTGAGAGTCCCTTGCTAACAAGAGCGTAAGGTTTATAATGCCTTACGCAATTCAAAGCGGGCGTAGTTCAATGGTAGAACGAGAGCTTCCCAAGCTCTATACGAGGGTTCGATTCCCTTCGCCCGCTCCATCACACTTCTTAAAGTTCAATAACTTACTGAATCCTAAGGGATACGGCTTAAAGCCTTCCGATAGTTTTACTCACTGTAACCAACACTGTGACTAACTTTGTTGAAGTAGTGAGCAGACCTAAGGTCTCAGTACATGCTCAATTCAAGAACCTACCTTTATCAGCGTAACGGTGTCTTTTACATCCGTCTTAGGATGAAGACCACTAGTCGCCTGACCGCTTCGCTTCCTTCTCACAACCGTTATAAACTAGCGTCAGTATCTTTACGGACCAAGGATAGACGTACCGCTATGGCTCACTCACGGCACATCAAGTCAGCACTTAAAGCAATCCACGCAGACAACCCTAACGCCTCTTATGAGGAGCTACGGGAGCACCTGAAGACCATTGTCGAGTGGGAGCTTAGTGTCAGCCGTGATGACCTGAACGACCCAGAGTCCTACCAGCTTTACGTTGACCAGTACGATGACATTAAGTCCAACCTTCGGGAAGCTGTAGCGACTGAGCGTCTGACTGTAGACCAGCATCGCTATATCAATGACGTTATCGGCGTACTTAAAGCCTGTCAGGATAGACTCAAGGGTGATAGCTCTGGCCTGTTGTCTTACCTTGAGCCTAGCAGCCTAAGCCCGTCTGTCTCCCTATCTGTATTGGCGGAGCCTGAAGTCCCTGAACCTAAAGCTCTGACCCTCGCGTCTCTTATTGATGAAGTGGTCAACAAAAACTGGCCACCACTTTAGAGTTTTTCCAGTATCGATTTTCCGATTCGTTGGGTGGTAACCC
>NZ_JBWKPZ010000012.1:0-127988 GCF_059418505.1 Citrobacter sp. GW821-FHT07H02
TGCGTGCCGTTGTTCCGTGTCAGTGGAGGCGCATTATAGGGAGTTATTTCAGGCTGACAAGCGGAAATTTAAAATAATTTTCCAAGTGTTTTCTTTTTAAGCAAAACACATTTAAACAGCCAGTTTTTCGAGCGTTTTGAAGCCATAGCGCTGTAAAACGGGTAATAACTGTTCAGTCTCCGGCGTTGCCGCCATGCAAAACGCAACATTCGCATCCGTTGATTTTGCATCTGGCGCTTCATGTTCTAACAGCCAGGCAGTACGACGCGCAATTGCAGCACCGGAATCGACCAGCCGCGTCCCTTCAGGAAGCACCTGTAATAATTCTTCCTGTAATAGAGGGAAATGCGTGCATCCCAATACCACCGTATCCGGCGGCTCTTGCATGCGAAGCCAGGGACGCAGAATGCGTCGCAACTCTTCCAGGGGAACAGGAGCGCCGTGTAACTTGGCTTCAGCCAGTTCTACCAACTCTGCAGAGCCCAACAAGGAGATCTGACATTCATTAGCAAAGCGCGCAATCAGCTCATGGGTATAAGGGCGTTTAACCGTCCCTCGCGTCGCCAGTAGCCCCACCACACCATTCGCCGTCAGTCTCGCTGCCGGTTTAATAGCAGGAACGACCCCTACAACCGGGAAAGCAAACTTTTCACGTAATGCAGGCAGTGAAACCGTACTGGCCGTGTTACAGGCAATCACGGCCAGCGCGAGAGGGTAACGCTGCTGAACTGCAGTGACAATTTCAACAACGCGCTCAACGATAAACTCTTCGCTTTTTTCCCCATAGGGAAAAGCAACGTTATCGAATGCGTATATATAGTGGAGATCCGGCAGGAGATGCCGAATCTCATCATAAACTGACAGCCCACCAACGCCGGAATCAAACACCAGCACGGTGGGACGTGGATCAGAAGGTGTAGCTGCCAGACAAGGTGTATTCCCGTCCTGCAGTTGGGTAGCCATAAACCGTCTCGTAATCTTTGTCGAACAGGTTAGCTATTTTACCACGAACTGTCAGTTGTGAGGTGAGTGGATATGAAACGGCAAGATCCCACAAACTCACGCCACCCATTTTGACATTCTCATAAGTGACAAAGTCAGTATCGTAACGGGTACCTAAATACTGGTACGTCAGGCCCCAGTCAAAATCATGCACCTGCCAGTCAAGTTGGTATTTGACCAGTTGTTTTGAGCGACGAGGCAGAGGTTGGTCGGTAATGGCATTACGGGCATCAACATAATCGTAGCTGAGCGTATGCGCCAACGGTCCCGTATCAAAGTTTGCGGTTGCCTCAACCCCTTTAATACGGACCTCCCCCTCGTTGTAATATTTCTGGGCATGATCGTCATAATCGATCATGTCATCGATATCGTTACGATAACCTGAAATACGCCAGCTAACGCCTGCCGTTAACCCTTCAAACGCGCCTTCCCACTGCTTACTTTCTTCAGGATTAAGATCTGAATTGCCGTAGAAGCCATACAGTTGGCCCAGATTCGGGGCTTTGTAAGAGGTGCCGTAGGAAGCAATAAAACGATAGCCTTCAATAAATTCCCATCCGGCGCTGGTTTGCCAGGTACTATGACGGCCAAACTGGGAATTATCATCACTGCGCACTGCACCTTCAAAGGTGAAGTCACCGAGTTGCTGCAGCCCTGTCAGGTAGAGACCCGTGTTGCGCTGTTCATTACCTTCAGCCACATAACCCGTTCCGGGCGTCGTGGTTTGTTTCTGCCAGTCGATACCTGTCCCCACATTACCGTGACCAACGACGACACTGTTTGACCACTGGACATTATATTGCTTCATATCATCCAGCGTCGCGGAATCATCATAACGACCATATTCAGGGTCGTAGTTATAGTCCTTGCTATGGCTATAACTGGAAACCAGTTGAGATTGAATGCTCTCGCCGTTGAAGCGCAATCCGGCATCCCAGCTCTGGCTATAGAGTTGACGAGTGTCGATCAGCGGTGTGCCTGGCCAGTAGTAAGAGTCATAATTAGTACGGTTATCATAGCCATAGCCACGCACAAACCCGCTCCATGTCTCGGAAAAATTATGCTCCAGCGCACCATAAAGCGTCTTGCTCTGGAAGCCATCCCGATCGGATTGCGGCTGGACGCCTGTACCACCGTAAGCGACAACATCAAAACCACGCGTATAAGCGTAATCTCCCATCAGCGTGACGCGTGTGTTTTCACCAACCTGTTGCTGCGTTGAAATATTATAGTTCTGATAACTGTTCGTTCCCCATCCGGCAGACAACTCTGTGCCTGATTTCTCGCGCGTTGTAATGATGTTTACCACGCCGCCAATTGCATCCGAACCATAAATAGCTGAACGCGGGCCTCGGATGTATTCAATACGCTGAACGAGAGCCACCGGGAACTGGCTGAGATCCGCAGAACCACTAACCCCCGCCAAATTCAAACGGACACCGTCAACCAACACCAGCACATGGCTGGAATTCGTCCCGCGAACAAAAATGGAAGAGAGCTGTCCGGATCCACCGCTTTGAGAAATATCTACCCCAGGCAGACGACGTAGTACATCGTTCACGGAAGTCGATTGCCAGCGATCAATATCCTGACGCGTGACCACAGTCACAGGAGCAAGCACGGCA
The DNA here is from genome assembly GCF_059418505.1 of Citrobacter sp. GW821-FHT07H02. Classification (NCBI taxonomy): domain Bacteria; kingdom Pseudomonadati; phylum Pseudomonadota; class Gammaproteobacteria; order Enterobacterales; family Enterobacteriaceae; genus Citrobacter; species Citrobacter sp. GW821-FHT07H02. Next base: position 2,628 of record NZ_JBWKPZ010000012.1, read on the forward strand.
CTGAGGGGTTGTTGAAAACGGTTTGCAGTAACGACCATGGTGTCCGGGTTAACATCCTGCGCCCACCCGGAAAATGCTGTGACGGAGAGCGCCGTCAACAGCGAGGTTTTTTTTATCATTGTAAAGCATCCACAATATAAGAAGGATGCCGCAGGCCCCATCGATAGTACGCGATGATGAAAACCAGATGCGACGTTAGCCGGCAGGTCTTCGGGCTTGGAAGATTATCCATATACAAGATAAAAAGAGATGAAGACTTCCCACCTGACGGCAGTGTCTGCTTACGCATCCATCTCATCATTCCTTACCGCTGCGCGTCAGCCCCAGATTTACACTGGGTTCCCTTTTAACTCACAGGACCGGAGCACGGATGCTACATTCTGCTATAACCTATTGTCCAGGCTGGATATCACAAATCCGTAATCATCAATGACTGGACATCTGATGAGCAATCCCTACAATCCCCGCGTACTTTTATTATTCAGGATGCATCATGACCCCCGAACACCTTCCGACAGAACAGTATGACGCGCAGCTTGCCGAGAAAGTCGTCCGTTTGCAGAGTATGATGGCGCCGTTTTCTGACCTGATGCCGGAAGTGTTTCGCTCGCCGGTCAGTCATTACCGTATGCGTGCCGAATTTCGTTTATGGCATGACGGTGCTGACCTGTACCACATCATGTTTGATCAGCAGACCAAAAACCGCATTCGCGTCGACAGCTTCCCGGCCGCCAGCGAGCTGATTAACCAACTGATGACCGCCATGATTGAAGGCGTTCGTGACAATCACACCCTACGCCACAAGCTGTTCCAGATTGATTACCTCACGACGATGAGCAATCAGGCGGTGGTAACGCTGCTGTACCATAAAAAACTGGATGATGCCTGGCGTACAGAAGCCGAAGCCTTACGGGATGCGTTACGCGCAAAAAATCTGAATGTGCATCTGATTGGTCGGGCGACGAAAACCAAAATTGAGCTGGACCAGGATTTCATTGACGAACGTCTACCGGTTGCCGGGAAAGAGATGATTTACCGCCAGGTAGAGAACAGCTTTACCCAACCCAACGCTGCAATGAACATTCACATGCTGGAATGGGCGCTGGATGCCACCAAAGGATCGGCGGGCGACCTGCTTGAGCTGTACTGCGGTAACGGTAACTTTTCGTTAGCGCTGGCGCGCAATTTTGACCGCGTACTGGCGACGGAAATCGCCAAACCGTCAGTGGCAGCAGCACAGTACAATATTGCTGCGAATCACATTGATAACGTGCAAATTATTCGTATGGCTGCGGAAGAGTTTACCCAGGCGATGAACGGCGTGCGCGAATTCAACCGTCTGCAGGGCATTGATCTGAAGAGTTATCAGTGCGAAACCATTTTTGTCGATCCGCCACGCAGCGGTCTGGACAGTGAAACCGAAAAAATGGTGCAGGCGTATCCGCGTATCCTCTACATCTCCTGTAACCCGGAGACGCTCTGCAAGAACCTGGAAACATTAAGCCAGACGCACAATGTGTCACGCCTGGCGTTGTTCGATCAGTTCCCGTATACGCACCATATGGAGTGCGGGGTCTTGCTGACAGCGAAGTAAAACATGTTGCCGTTGTAGGCCTGATAAGCGTAGCGCCATCCGGCAACATTGCCTGATGGCGGCATAAATGCCTTATCCGGCCTACTGCATTACTCTGCCAATTCCTGCTTACGATTGCGAACCTTAAAGCCAATCCAGAACACCAGAGCCACCGACAGCACCGCCGGGAAGAAGTTGGAGCCGATATCCGGATATTCCGCACGTACCACGGTACTGTAAAGCAGCACACCCAGAATAAAGCAGGCGGCAGCAAGACCTGGTAGCCCTACAGGCATCGTGCGATTTTGATAGCGTTGATGCAGGCAATACACCGCCAGTATCAGCGCAATTAACGGGAAGACAGAAAATGGCACAATGGAGCTAAACAGCGCCGCAAATGTACCATTGATTGACAAGCCAGCGACCAGCGCCAGCAATAACGTACCTTTATCTTGACCTGACTGTTTCATTGCTCATCCTTCACGTTACTCGGAGTGATGTGACATTTTCTCTTGTTCACGGCGATACCAGTAATATGCCCCTTTCGCAATCATGCGCAGTTGCAATACCAGTCGCTCTTCTAATTGCCGACGCTGTTCTGCGCCAACATCCAATGCCTCCGCACCCGCACTGAAGACAATCGTCACCATGGCTTCGGCCTGAGCTTCAGTGAACGCACGTGGCATATGGTTTTCGAGTTCAAGATAGTCCGCAAGTTCCGCGATGAAATGTTGAATTTCACGCGCAACGGCCGCACGAAATGCGGCAGAGGTACCCGAACGTTCACGCAATAATAAACGGAAGGCGTTTGGATTGTTGCCGATGAACTCCATAAATGTGGAGACCGAGGTGCGGATCACACTCCCGCCTTTGGCAATACGCTGACGCGCCTGGCGCATCAGCTGGCGTAGCATTAAACCGCTTTCATCGACCATCGTCAGACCAAGCTCATCCACATCACGGAAATGGCGGTAAAACGAGGTTGGCGCAATGCCCGCTTCCCGCGCAACTTCACGCAGGCTCAGACTGGCGAAACTTCGCTCAGCACTCAGTTGACTGAATGCGGCTTCTACCAGCGAACGCCGGGTTTTTTCTTTTTGTTGCGCTCTAACGCCCATCACGATGTCTGAATCCTTCCGTATGCCTTGTCTGGCACTATACCAGAGATTAAAAGTAACGGGTTTACGCCGGATTGTGAATGATTGTTTACGCGCAGTTTGTGCTTCGACTTCGCAAAAAAGCACAACGATAATTGGGTTATCCCGGCAATAATGTTACTATCCTGTTGCTTTTATGTATAAGAACAGGTAAGCCTTACCATGCCACATTCCTACGATTACGATGCAATAGTAATAGGTTCAGGCCCCGGCGGCGAAGGCGCTGCAATGGGTCTGGTTAAGCTTGGAGCGCGCGTCGCCGTCATTGAGCGCTATCATAACGTTGGCGGCGGTTGTACCCACTGGGGCACCATCCCGTCAAAAGCGCTCCGTCACGCCGTCAGCCGTATCATCGAATTCAATCAGAACCCTCTTTACAGCGACCATTCCCGACTGCTTCGTTCTTCCTTTGCCGATATTCTCAACCATGCCGATAACGTAATAAATCAGCAAACTCGCATGCGGCAGGGTTTTTATGAGCGTAATCACTGCGAAATTTTGCAAGGTAACGCCCATTTTGTTGACGAACACACGCTTGCACTGGAATGCCGTGACGGTACGGTAGAAACGTTGACGGCCGAGAAATTTGTCATCGCTTGCGGTTCTCGTCCGTATCACCCTGGCGATGTCGATTTCTCGCACCCCCGAGTGTATGACAGCGATTCCATTCTCAGCCTGCAACATGAACCGCGCCACGTGCTGATCTATGGCGCGGGGGTCATTGGCTGTGAATACGCCTCAATATTCCGGGGAATGGATGTCAAAGTCGACCTGATCAATACCCGCGATCGTCTGCTGGCATTCCTCGATCAGGAAATGTCCGACTCCCTCTCTTACCACTTCTGGAACAGCGGCGTCGTCATTCGCCACAATGAAGAGTACGAGAAAATCGAAGGGTGTGACGATGGCGTGATCATGCACCTGAAATCCGGCAAAAAACTAAAAGCGGATTGCCTGCTGTACGCCAACGGTCGCACCGGTAACACGGACTCGCTGGCGCTGGAAAATATTGGTCTGGAAACGGACAGCCGCGGTCAGTTGAAAGTCAACAGCATGTACCAAACGGCTTTACCGCACGTGTATGCCGTGGGCGATGTGATAGGTTACCCGAGTCTTGCCTCTGCAGCTTACGATCAGGGACGTATCGCAGCACACGCGCTGGTCAAAGGTGAAGCCACCGCCCATCTTATCGAAGATATCCCCACCGGGATTTACACCATTCCGGAAATCAGCTCTGTCGGTAAAACCGAACAGCAGCTGACAGCGATGAAAGTGCCATATGAAGTAGGACGTGCCCAGTTTAAACATCTGGCGCGGGCGCAAATCGTTGGGATGAATGTCGGAACGCTGAAAATCCTGTTCCATCGTGAAACCAAAGAAATTCTGGGAATCCATTGCTTTGGCGAGCGTGCGGCAGAAATTATTCACATTGGCCAGGCGATCATGGAACAAAAAGGTGGTGGTAACACGATCGAGTACTTCGTTAACACCACCTTTAACTACCCGACCATGGCGGAAGCCTACCGGGTAGCGGCGTTAAATGGTTTAAACCGCCTGTTTTAACGCGTTGTCAAAATGGCCATCCATCGAACCACGGATGGCCTCCGCCAACTGCTCATAACGGCTGCGCAGCGGTGATCCTGGACGATAAACCAACCCAACCGTACGACGCGGTTCAGGCTTAATACAAGGCAGATAAACCACGCCATCACGCTTACGTTCCCGCGGAACCGCCAGCGCAGGCAACAGGGTAATCCCGCTTCCTGCCGCTACCATATTGCGTAATGTTTCCAGACTGGTCGCCCGGAAATGGGTATCTTCATCCGCACCGGCTTCAAAACAGAAGCCCATCGCCTGGTCGCGCAGACAGTGGCCATCTTCCAGCATCAGCAGCTTTTCACCCGCCAGATCGGACATCGGCACGCGATCGCGGTTCGCCCACGGGTGATCTTCATAGATCGCCAGCATCATCGGTTCATCAAACAGCGGGACTTCGATAAACGCCTCGCTCTCCTTCACCAACGCCAGAATAACGCAGTCGAGTTTGCCGCTATCCAGTTGCGCTAACAACTGATGCGTCTGCGCCTCATGCAAATACATTTCTAACTTCGGGAAGGTCTGATGCAGCATGGGAATAATATGCGGCAGCAAATAAGGGCCAACCGTTGGGATCAAACCAATATGTAGCGGCCCAGACATTGTCTCGCCTTGCTGGCTTGCCATTTCCTTGAGCACTTTGACCTCACGCAGTACGGTACGCGCCTGATCCACCAGCAGCAAACCTGCCTGAGTGAACAGAACTTTACGACTCGTACGCTCCAGTAGCATCACGCCCAGCTCATCTTCCAGCTTGCGGATCTGCCCGCTCAGCGTCGGTTGGCTAACGTGACAGGAATCCGCCGCCCGCCGGAAGTGACGATGTTCGGCTAATGCCACCAGGTATTCAAGATCACGAATATTCATTATTCATCCTCCGTCGCCACGATAGTTCATGGCGATAGGTAGCATAGCAACGAACGATTATCCCTATCAAGCTTTCTGACTAATAATACATCACAGAAACGGAGCGGTACCTCTTTAACCCCTTGAAGCCACTGCCCGTTCAGAGAGTTTCTCTCATACTCGACATAACGAAAGCCAACGTGAACTTTTGCGGACCCCGTGGTCCGCTTTTTTTTTGCATAAACATTACCACTGCCGTCAATTACGACCTGCTGTAAGCAGGAAAGCCCCCGATAAAGGGGGCCTGAGAAGCATTAAATAGCGATCTTCACTCAATGCGATCCTTCACAATGAAGAAATAGCAAACCGCCCCGGTAAACGTAACGCAGGCCGCGATCACCAGTGCAAGATTAAAGGAATGGGTCGTATCCACCACCCACCCCGTAACGACGGGAGCAAAAGAGGCAAAAATGAAGCTACCAAAATTTTGAATCGCAGCCACCGAGGCCACTTTTGTTTCAGACACCATAACCTGAACCAGTCCCCAGGCCGACGTGCCAGCAAAATGTACGCAGAATAGCGCCATTGAAATAAAGGCGACAGCCTGCGCAGGCGTAGAAGATTGAACAACCAGCAGAGTCCCCAGCGCTGACATTATCAGACCTACAACAATTGCCGTTTTACGCGTTTTCGTAAGGTCATATCCATGTTTAGCTAATCGGTCTACGGCAATCCCGTTTACCCACATTCCCACCGCAGCAGCAAGAAAAGGGATGGCTGCCACCCAGCCCGTCTTCGCTAAACTAAATCCTTGCTCTGCCTGTAAATACCCCGGCAACCAGGCAATATAGAGCCAGCCTGTATAGTTGACGCCTGAGAATCCAAGAATCATCCCCCAGGTGGTACGGTGCCTGAAAAGCGCCAGCCATTCTCTAAAATGCAGTTTAGGTCGAGGCTTAGCAGGTACAGACAGCCAGGCCCGCTCAACATCCATCAAAACGAACTGCGCACGATTGCGATACCAGGCATACCAGCAGAGGCCAACCAAAATCCCCGCGACACCAATAATGACGAACATGGTTCTCCACCCCCATGCAATTTGCATAAGAACCAGTGCAGGAGGTGCAATAGCCTGGCCGATAACCGTGGAGGAGTTAAAAATTCCTAGCGCAGTCCCTCGCTCTTTTTGCGCATACCAGTCCGTAATGGATTTCACACCCGCAGGCATAAAAGGGGCTTCACCGATGCCAAGACCAATACGCATGATGATAAAATGGCTAAATGAGTTAACCATGCCGGTTAATACTTGCATTAACGACCAGAAAATTAAGCCAGCACCCAATACAATTCTTGGACCAAAGCGATCGAGCAAAATGCCCGAGGGAAGCTGTGAAAACCCATAAGAAAGTGAAAATGCAGAAAGTAGCACACCAAATTCTGTAGCCGATAATCCCAACTCACCACGAATAGCTTCACCTGCTACGCTCAGAGAAGAGCGATCTAAGAAATTAACTATTCCAGCCATGAATAATAAAACTAATGTTACCGTCTGGATATTGTTAATTCGTTTTGGTTTATTTTTAATTGCATCAACTGATACTTCAACATCCATTTTTAGTTCCTCCGGGCGGATTAATAAATGCAATTACTATTTTGAATATGATTTACACACTGAACCAATAACAATAGTGAGGATGAGGAGGTTGTTATTCGTTGTGTTTTAAAGAATTACCCATTCCATAGCGTACCGTCTTCCAGACGTGCTACCGGTAAACATGTGGGCTTATGCGGGGGTTTTGCTGCTCTCTTTTCGCCAAATGAGAGACCTGGCCCAACGCCTCCATCATCAGTCGTCATATTGAGCGTGATAAAATTACGCCCCGGACAAGTCATAAAAACTTCAGCGCCTACAATTTTCATTGTTTATTTCCTGAAATGTAAATAAGCACTTAAAATGCTATGCTTTTAACCTACTACCATACAAGATTAAAAAATTGAAAACAGAAGACTGATCACATAAAAAATGACCTATCCGATAATAGAAATAATAGTAAGTGAATCTCTAACCCTATTCTAAGTAATCATTAAAATAACACGTTACAGGTTTTCGTTATTACCAACAAGCCATCACCAATAGACACCACTTAATACTGCCGCAACAATAAAATTCATAACTCCCTTTATTAAAACACTTTAAGTTTGATAATTCATACGGCAATAAAAGAGATGAAAAACCATTAGCAGATGAAGTAATAAAGAAAGGGTGATGACATGCCAAATAATGATTTAATTATCTAATCTGATGGTGGATGGTTAAGATTGAGGAGTATCGTGAATGGCAGAGATTTCAGATATGACAGAAAACTCACACTCTCCCGTATTCCGGAGAGTGTGAGTAGAAATCGTTAACTCAGGCGCGCTTTCGCGTAGTCGATCGCCTGAGCAACCTGCTGCGGCGAAACGCCTCCTTTTGCCGCCCGTTTATCCAGACAGGATTGCAGCGACAGGATCGGATAGACATCATCGCCAATCACCGCACTGAACTTCTGCAAATCATTCAGCGACAACGCTTCCAGCGGCTTACCCTGACGAATCGCTTCGACCACCGTTTCGCCCACAATATGATGCGCTTCACGGAACGGTACGCCTTTGGCGACCAGATAATCCGCCAGTTCCGTCGCGTTGGCATAACCCTGCTGCGCTGCTTCCTGGCAGCGAGGACGCTTCACCTGAATGCCATCCAGCACCAGCGCCGCCATATGCAGACAATCCAGCCAGGTGTCGAGCGCGTCGAACAGCCCCTCTTTGTCTTCCTGCATATCTTTGTTATACGCCAGTGGCAGACCTTTCAGCGTCATCATCATGCCGGTCAGTGCGCCCTGCACACGGCCACATTTGCCGCGGATCAGTTCCAGCGCATCCGGGTTTTTCTTCTGCGGCATCAGAGAAGAGCCGGAAGTCACGCGATCGGAAAGCTCAACAAAGCCCGCTTCGCCGGTATTAAAGAAAATCAGATCTTCTGCGAAGCGTGACAGGTGGACCATCCCGATAGATGCGTCGGACAGCAGTTCAAGGACATGGTCACGATCGGAAACGCTGTCCAGGCTATTACGGGTTGCCGATGCAAAGCCCAGCCAACCGGCCAGCTGTTCACGGTCAATCTCATAAGCAGTACCCGCCAGCGCGCCGCAACCTAATGGGCTGACGTCCAGACGCTTAAGCGCATCCTGCAAGCGGCTCTCATCGCGGGCCAGCATTTCAACGTAAGCCAGGCACCAGTGGGCAAACGTGACTGGCTGCGCGCGTTGAAGATGGGTATAACCCGGCATCACCGCGTCCTGGTTATTTTGCGCGGTTTCCACCAGCGCACTTTGCAGTTGACGGGTAGCGTTCAGCAGCTCCGCGACGGTATCTTTGCACCACAGCTTCAGATCGGTCGCGACCTGATCGTTGCGGCTACGTCCGGTATGCAGCTTTTTGCCTAACTGGCCGACCTTGTCGATAAGCTTACCTTCGACCCAGCTATGAATATCTTCGGCATCGCTTTGCAGGATCTGCTGCGGGTCAAGACGTACCTCTTCCAGCAAATTGTTCAGTGCTTCTTCAAGCTGCAACTGCTCGTCTGCGGTCAACACGCCAACGGTTACCAGCGCTTTGGACCAGGCCACAGAGCCGACGATATCCTGCTCCGCCAGGCGATAGTCGAAGCGCAAAGAGTCGTTGAACTGTTTGAACCGTTGATCCGCTGCCTGTGTAAAACGCCCACCCCAAAGTGCCATAACAAATTTCCTTAATAATCAAATTTTTGCCCGGTGGCACTGCGCTTACCGGGCCTACAAGCCCACGTAGGCCGGATAAGCGAAGCGCCATCCGGCACAGAATCTTACGCCAGAATACGCGTACCGATAGGCGTACCATTAAACAGCGCCGGGAGTTGTTCCGCATGACGCCAGGAGGCGATATCCACCGGACGGCCCAGCGTACGCGCCGCATCCAGAGCCGCATTTACCTTCACAATCATGCCATCAGTAATGATGCCCTGTTCAATCAGTTGTTCCGCTTTGTCGGCGGTCATCTCGGCAATACGCTGGCCTTTCCCGTCGAGAATTCCGCTCACATCGGAGAGCAGAATGAGATCCGCACCGAGCGTTGCCGCCAGCGCTGTCGCCGCCTGATCGGCGTTGACGTTCATCAACTCGCCTTCTTCGGTCACACCGATTGAGCTAACCACCGGCAGAAAACCACTTTCCAGCAGGGTGTTAATCAGCACAGGCGAACCCGGCTGCGCCAGTCCAACATGGCCTAACGCTTCGTCGAGCTGAGTCACTTTTACGCTGTCACCGTCGCCAAGATAAAGACCCACAGAGGCAATATGATGTTTCTTCGCCCACGCCAGCAGGGTTTTGTTTGCCGTCCCCGCCAGCGCACCGGTAATGATGTCGATCTGGTCGGCAGGCGTCACACGCAGGCCGTTTTTCTTTTTCACCGGCAGGTTGAGCCCTTTCATCAGCTCATCCACCACACAGCCGCCGCCATGCACAATGACCAGCGGACGCTGATGCGACTCACGATAGTTCACCAGCGCGGTAAACAGACGCTCCAGCGCCTCTTCGCTATCAAGTAATACGCCGCCCAGCTTGATAATCAATGGATTCATCATTGCACCCTTAAATAAGAGACTGCGTTTCGGCAAAGCCAAAACGAATGTTAGCGCACTGCATGGCCTGCGCCGCTGCGCCTTTCAATAAGTTGTCTTCGGTTGCCACAACAATCAGGTGCTCGCCCTGTACTGCGAATCCGATATCGCAGAACGGTAACCCAACCACGTTTTTCAGCGCCGGAACGCCTTTGTCATACAGACGTACCAGCGGTTTATCGCCATACGCCTGCTGCAATACCTTCCCTACCTGAGCCTGCGTGACACCCGGTTTCAGGCGGCAGGTAATGGTTTCCAGAATGCCCCGTGGGAAGTTACCCAGATGCGGCGTGAAGATCACGTCTGCCCCCAGATGCGTTGCGATTTCCGGCTGATGGCGGTGAGTAAACACGCCGTACGGTTGCAGGCTCACTTCGCAGAAGCTATTCGAGATTGCAGCCTTGCGCCCGGCTCCGCTCACGCCACTGGTGGCGTTGATCACCGGCCACTGGGAGAGTTCCAGCAGATCGGCATCAATCAGTGGTTTCAGCGAAAGCTGCGCTGCCGTGGGATAACACCCCGGTACGGCAATCAGGTTTGCCTCTTTCAGTTTATCGGCGTTCCACTCAGCCAGACCGTACACCGCCTGCTCCAGCAGTTCAGGGTGCTGATGCGTAAAACCATAATATGTCTCGTAGAAGGCGCCATCATTAACGCGGAACGCACCGGAGAGGTCGAACACCACACAGCCTGCCGCCAGAAATTGCGGCGCGAGATCGTGGCTCACCTCATGGGCAGTGGCGAGGAACACCACATCCACCCCTGCGCTAAACTCGCTAATATCAGACATCGGCTGCAACGCCAAATCGACAATGCCCTTTAACTGCGGATGTAAATCAGAGATTAATTTTCCTGCATCATTGCTTTGCGCTGAGACGGTCAAAGCGGTTATGGTCATATCAGGATGGCGATTTACATAGGTCACAAGCTCTGCGCCAGCGTAACCACTGGCACCCACAATCAGCGTATTCAACATCGGGGCTGTTCACCTTCTTACGTCTATGTGATCGGGAAGACGGGAATCTTCCTCACCGGGTTAAGGTTTTTCACCTCACCTTACACTTGGTGGGTTTTATTACGCTTAACGTTATTGTATTTTTATTCACAAATACTGCATGAATATTGATACTATCATGACCTAAGGTGTGTCAACAATGAAAAACGATTTACCGCCATTTATCGAGATTTACCGCGCTCTGATTGCCACACCATCGATTAGCGCAACCGAAGAATCACTGGATCAAAGCAATGCGTCTTTAATCACTCTGCTGGCTGAATGGTTTAAGGATTTGGGCTTTCAGGTTGACGTTCAGCCCGTCCCCGGAACCCGTCATAAATTCAATATGCTCGCAAGTATTGGACAAGGTGCGGGTGGTCTGTTGCTGGCCGGGCATACCGACACCGTACCGTTTGATGATGGACGCTGGACGCGCGACCCTTTCACGCTGACCGAACACGACAATAAGCTCTACGGTCTGGGCACGGCTGACATGAAAGGTTTCTTCGCGTTTATTCTCGACGCCCTGCGCGACGTGGATGTGACAAAGCTGAAGAAACCGCTCTACATTCTGGCGACCGCCGATGAAGAAACCAGCATGGCGGGCGCACGCTATTTTGCAGAGACCTCCTCTCTGCGCCCGGACTGCGCGATTATTGGCGAACCAACATCGCTGCAACCGATACGCGCCCACAAAGGCCATATTTCAAACGCGGTACGTATTCTGGGTCAGTCGGGACACTCCAGCGATCCGGCGCGTGGCGTTAATGCGATTGAACTGATGCATGACGCTATTGGCCACATCATGCAACTGCGCGACGACCTGAAAGAACGTTATCACTACGAAGCGTTTACCGTCCCGTACCCGACGTTAAATCTGGGTCATATTCATGGCGGTGATGCGGCGAACCGCATCTGCGCCTGTTGTGAACTGCATATGGATATCCGCCCGCTGCCGGGCATGACGCTGAATGATCTTAACGGCCTGCTCAATGATGCCCTGGCGCCAGTGAGCGAACGCTGGCCGGGTCGCCTGACGGTGTCAGAATTGCACCCGCCCATCCCAGGCTATGAGTGTCCGCCCAATCATCAACTGGTTGAAGTGGTCGAAAAGCTGCTGGGGACGAAAACGGACGTGGTGAACTACTGCACCGAAGCGCCGTTTATCCAGACGCTATGCCCAACGCTGGTGCTCGGACCGGGTTCCATTAACCAGGCCCATCAGCCGGATGAATATCTGGAAACACGCTTCATTAAGCCAACCCGTGAATTAATCACTCAAGTGATACATCACTTCTGCTGGCACTAACGATCCCTCGCCTCGCCCATCCGAAGGGAATACGCGAGGCGATATTTTTACATTTTCATAAGCAATACTTATCTGATTCTTGCTGAATTAAATAACGTAAATTGCCGCCATTTATTCGTTTGCTGAACCGATTTCGCAGCAATTGACGTCACGTCTTTTACGTGGCTTTATAAAAGACGACAAAGAACAATGTCCGAAAGATTCCATATTGCAGCAAGGCCGCGCACCAGCACATCTCAGGGAACTGACATAAGCCAGTGACCCCGATGGGCGAGCGCAGCCAACACCGCTGCGGCGTGAAAGATACAGGGCAATCAAATTAAAGATGGGGTGTCTGGGGTCATATGAACGAACAATATTCCGCGTTGCGTAGTAATGTCAGTATGCTCGGCAAAGTGCTGGGAGAAACCATCAAAGATGCGTTGGGAGAGAGCATTCTTGATCGCGTAGAAACAATCCGTAAGCTGTCGAAATCTTCTCGCGCTGGCAATGAAGCCGACCGCCAGGAATTGCTCACTACGTTACAGAATCTGTCTAACGACGAGCTTTTGCCGGTTGCCCGTGCGTTCAGTCAATTTCTGAATCTGGCCAATACCGCTGAGCAATACCACAGTATTTCGCCGCATGGCGAAGCTGCCAGCAACCCGGAAGTGATCGCCCGCACCCTGCGTAAACTAAAAAACCAACCCGATCTCGACGATGCCACCATCAGAAAGGCCGTGGAGTCCTTGTCCCTGGAACTGGTGCTCACCGCCCACCCGACAGAGATCACTCGCCGCACGCTGATCCATAAAATGGGTGAAGTTAACACCTGCCTGAAGCAGCTTGATAACAAAGACATCGTCGATTACGAACGTCATCAACTGATGCGCCGTTTGCGTCAGTTGATCGCCCAGTCCTGGCATACCGATGAGATCCGCAAGCTACGCCCAAGCCCGGTGGATGAAGCCAAATGGGGCTTTGCCGTTGTAGAAAACAGTCTGTGGCAGGGGGTACCTAACTACCTGCGTGAGCTGAACGAACAGCTCGAAGAGAATCTGGGTTACACGCTGCCCGTTGATTTCGTTCCCGTCCGTTTTACCTCCTGGATGGGCGGTGACCGTGACGGCAACCCGAACGTAACGGCAGATATTACCCGCCATGTGATGCTGCTAAGCCGCTGGAAAGCCACCGACCTCTTCCTGAAAGACATTCAATTTTTAATTTCCGAACTGTCCATGGTCGATGCCACGCCGGAACTGTTAGCGATGGTCGGCGAAGAAGGTGCATCGGAGCCTTACCGCTATCTGATGAAAAACCTGCGCGCGCGCCTGATGGCAACTCAGGCCTGGCTGGAAGCACGTCTGAAAGGTGAGAAGCTGCCGAAACCGGCAGGTCTACTGACCCAAAACGAACAGCTATGGGAGCCTCTGTACGCCTGTTATCAGTCACTTCAGGCATGTGGCATGGGCATCATCGCCAACGGCGAACTGCTCGACACCCTTCGCCGCGTAAAATGCTTTGGCGTACCGCTGGTCCGCATTGATATCCGTCAGGAGAGCACCCGTCATACTGAAGCGCTGGGCGAACTGACCCGTTACCTCGGTCTTGGCGATTATGAAAACTGGTCAGAAGCCGACAAGCAGGCCTTCCTGATCCGCGAACTGAATTCCAAACGTCCGCTGCTGCCACGTAACTGGGAACCCAGCAATGAAACCCGCGAAGTGCTTGATACCTGTCAGGTCATCGCCGAAGCGCCTCTCGGTTCTATTGCCGCTTACGTCATATCGATGGCAAAAACACCGTCTGACGTACTGGCCGTTCATCTGCTGTTGAAAGAAGCCGGTATTGGCTTTGCCATGCCTGTCGCGCCACTGTTCGAAACGCTGGATGACCTGAACAATGCCGATAGCGTGATGACGCAGCTGTTGAATATCGACTGGTATCGCGGGCTTATCCAGGGCAAGCAGATGGTCATGATCGGCTACTCTGACTCCGCGAAAGATGCCGGTGTGATGGCCGCATCCTGGGCGCAGTATCAGGCGCAGGACGCTCTGATCAAAACCTGTGAAAAAGCAGGCATTGAACTGACACTGTTCCACGGGCGCGGTGGCTCCATTGGTCGCGGCGGTGCCCCGGCTCATGCCGCACTCCTCTCCCAACCGCCAGGCAGTCTGAAAGGCGGACTGCGCGTCACCGAACAAGGCGAGATGATCCGCTTCAAATACGGTCTGCCGGAAGTGACCATTAGCAGCCTGTCGTTGTACACCAGCGCGATTCTGGAGGCTAACCTGTTGCCGCCGCCAGAGCCGAAAGAAGACTGGCGTCATATTATGGATGAGCTGTCTGTCATCTCTTGCGATATGTATCGCGGCTACGTACGTGAAAACAAAGACTTTGTGCCGTATTTCCGCTCGGCAACGCCAGAACAGGAACTGGCTAAGTTGCCGCTTGGCTCGCGTCCGGCAAAACGTCGACCCACCGGGGGCGTTGAATCACTGCGCGCCATCCCGTGGATCTTTGCCTGGACGCAAAACCGCCTGATGCTCCCGGCCTGGTTAGGTGCTGGTACCGCACTGCAAAAAGTGGTCGAAGATGGCAAGCAGAGCGAACTGGAAACCATGTGTCGTGACTGGCCGTTCTTCTCCACACGTCTTGCGATGCTGGAAATGGTGTTCTCAAAAGCGGACCTGTGGCTGGCAGAATACTACGACCAGCGTCTGGTCAAAAAAGAGCTGTGGCCGCTGGGTGCAGAGTTGCGCCATCTGCAGGAGGAAGACATCAAGGTGGTGCTGGCGATCGCCAACGACGCCCATTTAATGGCTGATCTGCCGTGGATTGCCGAGTCTATCCAGTTAAGAAACGTCTACACTGACCCGCTGAACGTCCTGCAGGCAGAGTTGTTACACCGTTCGCGCCTGGCGGAAGAACAAGGCAAAGAACCTGATCCACGCGTTGAACAAGCGCTGATGGTCACCATCGCTGGCGTGGCTGCCGGCATGCGTAATACCGGTTAATTCCCCCCAGTAAACCGCCCTGTGACATAGTCCAGGGCGGGCATTTCAAACTGATGTTATAGTCTCCATAGATTCATTCTATTCTGTCTGCATTTCATTCACTGAGTGGATATTTATTATTCATCTTGATGGTTCAGATTTTCTTAAGGTTTGGGTGCTACGTTTGGCGCCACTATTAAAGACAGGCTTACTCTATGCAATCCTTAAATTTCCAGCCTAAGCCAGCATTCAGCTGGAAAGCTCTGGGCTGGGCACTTCTCTATTTCTGTTTTTTCTCAACGTTACTGCAAGCGATTATCTGCATTACCGGGTTCAGCGGCACAAACGGGCTACGTGACTCGTTGCTGTACAGTTCGCTCTGGCTGATCCCGATTTTGCTGTTTCCCAGCCGGACGCGTGTTATTGCCGCCGTGGTAGGTATCGTACTGTGGGCAGCATCACTGGCAACGCTCTGTTATTACGTCATTTACGGTCAGGAGTTTTCACAAAGCGTCCTGTTCGTGATGTTTGAAACCAATGCCAACGAAGCCAGCGAGTTTCTGGGTCAGTATTTCAGTCTGAAAATCATTGTCATTGCGATAGCCTATACCGCTGTAGCGGTGCTGCTGTGGACACGTCTTCGCCCCATTTATATTCCGGGACGCTGGCGTTGGTTCGTCTCCTTTGCTCTGCTGTACGGCCTTTTTCTGAACCCGTTCGTGGTCAAGTCAGCAGTTAACGGCGCACCGTATGAAAAGACGCTAAATGTCCTGTACTCGCGCATGGAACCTGCGGCCCCGTGGCAATTTGTTATTGGCTATTCTGAGTATCAGCGCCAGCTGACCGCGCTAAACAATCTGTTGAGCCAGAACCACGCGCTGCCGCCGCTGGAGAACTTTAAAGACAATTCCGGTGATGCTCCGCGCACACTTGTCCTGGTGATTGGCGAGTCCACCCAACGTGGTCGCATGAGTTTGTACGGCTACCCGCGTAAAACCACGCCGGAACTGGACGCCCTGCGCAACTCAGACCCTAAGTTGAGCGTCTTCACTAACGTAGTGACCTCACGGCCATACACGATTGAGATCCTGCAACAGGCACTGACTTTCGCCAATGAACAGGAGCCCGATCTGTATCTGTCGAAGCCGTCACTGATGAACATGATGAAACAGGCAGGTTATAAGACCTTCTGGATCACCAACCAACAGACAATGACCGCCCGTAACACCATGCTGACCGTGTTCTCAAAACAGACCGACAAGCAGTTCTATATGAACCAGCAACGCACTCAAAGTGCACGCGAATATGACACCAACGTGCTGACACCGTTTAAAGAAGTGTTAGCCGACCCGGCACCGAAGAAATTCATTATCGTTCACCTGCTGGGTACGCACATTAGGTACAAATTTCGTTACCCGGAAAACCAGGGCACGTTTGATGGTAAGACCGACCACGTCCCTGCCGGGCTGAGCGACGATGAGCTGGAGTCGTATAACGATTACGACAATGCCAATCTGTACAACGATCACGTGATTGCCAGTCTGATTAATGACTACAAAGCAACCGATCCGAACGGCTTCCTGCTCTACTTCTCTGATCACGGCGAAGAGGTGTACGACACGCCGCCGCATAAAACACAGGGGCGTAACGAAGAAAATCCAACGCGCCATATGTATACCGTCCCCTTCCTGTTGTGGACGTCGGAAAAATGGCAGGCTGCGCATCCGCGTGATCTCTCACAGGATGTCGACCGTAAGTACAGCAGCTCCGAGTTTATTCACACCTGGTCTGACTTAGCAGGATTAACCTACGATGGTTATGACCCAACGCGTTCCATCACCAGCCCGCAATTTAAAGAAGTGACGCGCTGGATTGGTAATCCCTACAAGAAAAACGCGCTGATAGATTACGACACCCTCCCGTATGGGGATCAGGTCGCAAATCAGTAACAGACGTCATCGTTCGATTGAAGGTCACTCTTTTTAGAGTGGCCTTTTTTTATGATGCCAGTTAATGTTGCCCTGTCAGCGCCAGGTAAGGGAACATCATGTATCACGACGTCAGCCACCTTCTTTCTCGTCTCATTAATGGTCCCACGGCGCTACGTCAGATTTATTTCGCTACGGCCAACGGTCCGATCCCTGAGCTGGCTTATCGGGTTGATTTTCCGCGCCTGGAGATTGTGCTGGACGGTGAGTTCGCCGATGCAGGGATCTCTGGAACTCCTGCTGCACTGACGCCAGGAGACGTTTTGTACGTCCCGGCTGGCGGCTGGAACTTTCCGCAATGGAGAGCGCCCGTCACCACGCTCAGTATTCTGTTTGGCAAGCAGCAGTTAGGTTTTAGCGTGGTTCACTGGGACGGAAAACACTACCAAAATCTGGCCACACAGAATGTGGCGCGCCGTGGCCCCCGCATTGGCTCTTTCTTGCTGCAAACGCTGAATGAAATGCAAATGCAGCCGCAGGAACAGCAGACCGCCAGACTGATCGTGGCCAGTCTGCTGAGCCATTGCCGCGACCTGCTCGGCAGTCAGATCCAAACCGCATCACGAAGCCACGCGCTGTTCGAAGCTATTCGCGATTATATTGATGAACACTACGCCACACCGCTCACCCGGGAATCGGTCGCCCAGGCCTTCTACATCTCGCCAAACTACCTCTCGCACCTGTTTCAAAAAACCGGCGCTATTGGCTTTAACGAATACCTGAACCACACACGGCTGGAGCATGCGAAGACACTGCTCAAAGGTTACGATCTTAAAGTCAAAGAAGTGGCCCACACCTGCGGGTTTGTCGACAGCAACTATTTCTGTCGTCTGTTTCGTAAAAATACGGAGCGTTCACCGTCAGAGTATCGTCGGCAATACCACAGCCAACTCACCGAGAAGGACGTTAATCCAGAATGATGTGGGTATGCTGCGGCTAATGCCTGGCTGATATCCACTTCCACTAAACGATTAACGAGTCTTTCTCAGGATCTGCACCAACTCCCCCCATGCCCATCATGTTGTTGTAGCAAACAACAGGTAATCCAACGTGACGAAGACAGTGGATAAAAATGTTATTTACTGGATTTTTGTAATATCAAAACAAGAATGACATCTGCAATATGGCGACTTGTGAAGCATATCGCATTTTGATACTTACATT
Organism: Citrobacter sp. GW821-FHT07H02; assembly: GCF_059418505.1. NCBI lineage: Bacteria > Pseudomonadati > Pseudomonadota > Gammaproteobacteria > Enterobacterales > Enterobacteriaceae > Citrobacter > Citrobacter sp. GW821-FHT07H02. Next base: position 20,929 of record NZ_JBWKPZ010000012.1, read on the forward strand.
ACATTTGTCCAGTTTTTGGCAGATTTGTCACATAGCGTAGCCTGATACAACTCTTTTATCCTGTAACCAGAAAACGGTTATGGGGAGAGGCAATACCCAATCATTCCGCCACCCGCTGGTTAACGCAGCCTCTGCCGAGACGATTGCCAGCCCGCTGCAACACGAACTGGAACTGTAAAAGGACAAATGATGGAACTGTATCTGGATACCGCCAACGTGGCGGAAGTTAAACGTCTGGCGCGTCTCTTTCCGATCGCTGGGGTGACGACGAACCCCAGCATCGTGGCAGCCAGCAAAGAGTCTATCTGGGATGTGCTGCCCCGGCTGCAAAAAGCCATTGGTGAAGAAGGAACGCTGTTTGCCCAGACAATGAGCCGCGACGCGCAAGGCATGGTGGAAGAGGCCAAACGCCTGAGCGATGCGGTTCCAGGGATCGTGGTGAAAATCCCGGTCACGTCCGAAGGGTTAGCCGCTATAAAACAGCTGAAAAAAGAAGGCATCACGACGCTGGGTACCGCCGTGTACAGCGCAGCGCAAGGGCTACTTGCCGCGCTGGCTGGCGCGAAATATATCGCACCCTATGTGAACCGCATTGATGCTCAAGGTGGCGATGGTATTCGTACGGTACAGGAACTGCAAACCTTGCTGGAACTTCACGCGCCAGAAAGCATGGTGCTCGCCGCCAGCTTCAAAACCCCGCGCCAGGCGCTGGATTGCATGCTGGTAGGATGCGAAGCAATCACCCTGCCATTAGATGTAGCGCAACAAATGCTGAATACCCCTGCGGTAGAGTCGGCTATAGAGAAGTTTGAGCAGGACTGGAAAAACGCATTTGGTCATATCAACCTGTGAGGGAAATAGAGTATGGATCGCATTATTCAATCACCTGGTAAATACATCCAGGGTGCTGATGTCATCACCCGTCTTGGCGACTACCTCAAACCGATGGCGGAACGCTGGCTGGTTGTCGGCGACAAATTTGTCTTAGGTTTTGCCCAGGCAGCCCTGGAAAAAAGCTTTAAAGATGCCGGACTGGTACTGGAAATTGCGTCATTTGGCGGCGAATGTTCGCAAAATGAAATTGATCGCCTGCGTGGCGTGGCGGAAAAAGCGCAGTGCGGCGCGGTGCTGGGTATCGGCGGCGGTAAAACGCTGGACACCGCAAAAGCGCTGGCCCACTTTATGGGAATTCCGGTAGCCATTGCGCCAACCATTGCCTCAACCGACGCACCGTGCAGCGCGCTCTCCGTTATCTACACTGACGCGGGTGAGTTCGACCGTTACCTGTTGTTGCCGCAAAACCCGCATATGGTCATTGTTGATACCAAAATCGTTGCCGGCGCGCCTGCGCGACTGTTAGCTGCAGGTATCGGTGATGCGCTGGCGACCTGGTTTGAAGCCCGTGCCTGTTCACGTAGCGGCGCAACCACCATGGCAGGCGGTAAATGCACGCAGGCGGCGCTAGCGCTGGCCGAACTGTGCTACAACACACTGATCGAAGAAGGTGAAAAAGCCATGCTGGCCGCTGAGCAGCATGTGGTGACACCGGCTCTGGAACGCGTCATTGAAGCCAACACCTACCTGAGCGGCGTGGGCTTTGAAAGCGGCGGTCTGGCGGCAGCACATGCCATACACAACGGCCTGACGGCGATTCCGGACGCGCATCACTACTATCACGGTGAAAAAGTCGCTTTCGGGACGCTGACACAACTGGTTCTGGAAAATGCGCCGGTCGAAGAGATCGAAACCGTTGCCGCGCTGTGCCATTCCGTCGGTTTGCCTATCACCCTGGCGCAACTGGATATTAAACAGGATATTCCGGCAAAAATGCGCACGGTTGCAGAAGCCTCTTGCGCAGAAGGCGAAACGATTCACAACATGCCTGGCGGCGCGACACCGGATGAAGTCTATGCCGCCCTGCTGGTTGCCGACCAGTATGGTCAGCGTTTCCTGCAAGAATGGGAATAAAATCCGACTGAGGTTCCCGGCATTGTCCTGACACCGTTAGTTTAAGACCGAGATATCCGGGGCGACCACCGGGTTTGGCGTCCCTCCGGGAACCAAATCCCGGTGTTTCCCCTCATTCATTGGCTTAAGTGAACGGTGTCAGGCATTGTCCGGGCATTTTTTTAGGTTCTTTTTACTGCAAATTACCAGGAAGAGATGGCCGTCACGACGATGACGTAACCTTTTGTACCTGCGCCTCACGCTTTTTATAGCTGACGATAGCCAGCGCCAGAACGATCAGCACAATGCCGCCGCCTTCCACGACGCCGGGATTCTCACCGAGCAGCCACCAGGAAAACAGAACGCCGCAAACCGGAACCGCCAGGGTACTTAAGCTGGCAATACTGGCAGGCAGATTCCTCAGAACAAACAGCCACAAACTCCAGGCCAGCGCCGTCGCCAGAATCGCGCTATAACCCAGCGCCCAGAATACGATGGGCTGCCAGTCAACTTCAGGCTGCGGAACCCACCAGGCCACCAAGCTCATGATCAGCGCCGCATACAGCATCTGCCATGCGGTCAACGCGAGTAAATCGATACGAGGATGGCGGGCATACATCCGCTTGGCGACAATAGCGCTCGCTCCCCAGCTTATCCCGGAAAGGATCGCCAGCAACGCGCTCTTCAGCGAAGAATAATCCAGTTGCCACGGCTGCATCACCAGCAGTAAACCAATTGCCGCAATCATAATCGCCGCGTATTGCAAACGCCGTAATCGTTCGCCCAGAAACAGCGCCGCCAGAATCACCACCCAAAACGGCATGGTATACGTCAGAATAGCCACCTTCCCCGCACCGCCGCTCATCAGCGCCCATTGCGCCAGTCCTATCATGCCGCAGGTCTGTAATAGCGCAATCGCCAGCGTGTATTTGAATGGCGTCGGGCGCAGCCCACGGCCGCGTAAGAGCAGTACGATAAATAAGATTAAGGCTCCGAAGATACAGCGCAGTGAAGTGAAGTCGAACGCGCCAATATAGCTCGTGACTTGCTTCATAAAGATCCAGCTATAGCTCCAGATAAGGGTGAGGGTAATAAGACCACTGATTGCCAGTGAGTGACTCTTTCCTGAGGCTGACATGATAAATCCAGTAAATTGGTGTTCCCGGCAAATACTATACGCTGACAAATACACTTCAGCGACGACAATCACGCCGCCGCTGAAGTGTTATCCGGTTACATCACTACCAGTGATTACAGCAGATCGAAACGGTCCAGGTTCATCACTTTCACCCATGCCGCGACAAAGTCTTTCACAAACTTCTCGTGGGCATCACTGCACGCGTAAACCTCCGCCAACGCACGCAGCACGGCATTTGAACCAAACACCAGGTCAGCGCGAGTCGCCGTGTATTTCACTTCGCCGTTTTGACGATCGCGGCCTTCAAACAGCTCCGCAGACTCATCGGTCGCTTTCCATTCGTTGCGCATATCCAGCAGATTAACAAAGAAATCATTGCTGAGTACGCCTGGACGCTCGGTGAAAACGCCATGCTGGCTGCCATCATAGTTGGCGCCCAGAACACGCATCCCACCCACCAGCACCGTCAACTCCGGCGCGGTAAGCGTCAGCTGCTGCGCTTTATCAATCAGCAGAGATTCCGTTGTCGCCTCGCCGGGCTCGCCGCGATAGTTGCGGAAACCGTCTGCAACAGGCTTAAGCAGTTCAAACATTTCAACGTCGGTTTGATCCTGACGCGCATCAACACGCCCTGGTGTAAACGGCACGCTAATGCTCACGCCCGCTGCGCTTGCCGCCTGCTCTACACCCACTACACCAGCCAGAACGATAATATCGGCCAGTGAGGCTTTACCGGAAGATTTCTGAATGCCTTCCAGTACGGGCAGAACGCGAGCGGCCGTCGCGTTAACATCCCAGTATCTCTGAGGATCCAATGCCAGCCGCGCACCGTTAGCGCCACCGCGTTTATCACCACCACGGAAGGTCGATGCCGATGCCCATGCCACCGACACCAGCTCGCTGACGGAAAGCCCGGAACCTGCAATCGCAGACTTCAGGTTAATAATGTCTTCCTGAGTCGGATTGAATACCGGCTGTGGCAGCGGATCTTGCCAGATCAAATCCTCTTTCGGCACTTCCGGTCCAATGTAACGCGCTTTTGGCCCCATATCTCTGTGCGTCAGTTTGTACCAGGCACGTGCGAAAGCTTCGTTAAACGCCTGAGGATCGTTCAGGAAACGACGGGAAATTTTCTCGAATTCCGGATCGAAACGCAGCGTCAGGTCCGTCACCAGCATGGTAGGTTTGCGTTTCTTCGACGGATCAAACGGATCCGGAATAATTTCAGGCGCGTCGACCGCTTCAAACTGGATCGCGCCCGCCGGGCTGCGCGTCTGCACCCATTCGTATTTGAACAGGTTTTCAAAGAAATAATTGCTCCACTGGGTTGGCGTCTGTGACCAGACCACTTCCAGACCGGAGGTAATGGAATCCGCCCCGACACCCGTGCCATGGCTGCTCTTCCAGCCTAAACCTTGTTGCTCAATAGGTGCTGCTTCCGGGTCCGCGCCCACATGCGATGCTGAGGCTGCGCCGTGAGTTTTACCCAGCGTATGTCCGCCCGCAATGAGCGCCACGGTTTCTTCGTCGTCCATCCCCATGTTGCCGAAGGTGGCGCGAATAGCGGATGCCGCAGAGAGAGGTTCCCCGCTGGCGTTAGGCCCTTCCGGGTTAACGTAGATCAGCCCCATTTCGGTGGCGGCTAACGGACGTTTTGCCAACGCTTCCGGGTCGCGATGGGTCAGCCAGGCTTTCTCATCACCCCAGTTGACGTCGAGATCCGGTTCCCACACATCTTCACGACCGGCACCAAAGCCAAAGGTACGGAAGCCTGAGTTTTCCAGCGCGACGTTACCCGCCAAAATAAACAGGTCGGCCCATGAGATTTTCTGGCCATATTTCTGTTTGATAGGCCACAGCAGGCGGCGTGCTTTGTCCAGGCTGACGTTATCCGGCCAGGAGTTTAAAGGCGCAAAACGCTGCTGTCCGCGCCCGGCACCGCCGCGACCATCCACAGAACGGTAAGTCCCGGCACCGTGCCATGCCATACGGATAAAGAGACCGGCATAAGTGCCCCAATCCGCAGGCCACCACGGTTGAGAGTCGGACAGGAGCGCTTTGAGATCCCCTTTCAGGGCGGAGTAGTCGAGTTTGCTAAATTCTTTACGGTAGTCGAAGTCTTCACCCAGCGGGTTCGAACGGTTGGAGTGTTGATTAAGGAGGTCAACGCGAAGTTGCTTTGGCCACCAATCGCGGTTATTCATACCAGCGCCTGCGCTCTGGTCCGGGTTTGCTTGATGGAAAGGACACTTCCCGGCGGACACGTTATTCTGGCTATCGTCGGACATGCTCATCTATATGCTCCCTTTACAGTGTTCTAACTACGATATACACCACCAGAGATAAGATATAGTTGAAATAATCCACAGATTCGATAGCTGATACCTTTTATATTTTTAGTTACAGGGATGTAGATCAATGTGATCAAAAAAAAGCCCTCCGAAGAGGGCGAGGCATTTTATAAACCAGGCCTTACACCCAGCGTGTGGCAAATGGCATAACTCATCTCTGCACGGTTCAGCGTGTAGAAGTGAAAATCTTTTACCCCTTCGCGACTTAGAATCTTCACCATGTCCATCGCGATATTAGCGCCGACCAGTTTGCGGGTTTCCGCGTCATCGTCCAGGCCTTCAAACATTTGTGACATCCAGGCCGGAATACGCACGTTGGTCATGTCAGCAAATTTCTTCGCTTGCTTAAAGTTGGAAACCGGCAGGATGCCCGGAATGATTTCAACATCGATGCCCGCGGAGACACTGCGATCGCGAAAACGCAGATAACTTTCCACATCAAAGAAAAACTGAGTGATAGCACGGCTGGCGCCGGCATCCACTTTACGCTTCAGATTAAGCAGATCGGCCTGGGCGCTTTTTGCTTCAGGATGCACTTCCGGGTAGGCGGCAACGGAGATATCAAAGTCCGCGACCTCTTTTAGCAATCCCACCAAATCAGCCGCATACATCTCCGGCTTACCGCTGCCCGGCGGCAGATCGCCACGCAGCGCAACGATATGGCGAATACCGTTATTCCAGTAATCCTGCGCAATCGTGCGCAGTTCATCGCGTGTCGCATCGATACAGGTCAGGTGCGGCGCCGCTTCCAGACCGGTACGATCCTTAATCCCTTTAATAATGCTGTGTGTACGGTCGCGCTCACCCGAGTTGGCACCGTAAGTCACAGAGACAAATTTTGGCTTCAGGCTACTCAGGCGATCGATGGAGTTCCACAAGGTCTGCTCCATTTCACTGGTGCGCGGCGGGAAGAATTCGAACGAAACGTTAATCTGACCCTGGACTTCTGCCAGGCTCTGATTCAGGGCTTCCCGCTGGTTGGCGTGAAAAAAGCTCATACCTTACCTCATCAATCTTTTGTCATTATATGTTGTGTTGTGAACATCTATCCATTTAGACGTCTAGATGTAAAAATGACGGAAAAGCGGCGTGGCGTCAACTGAAAAATCACCATTAACGGTGAGGAATCCTCAGTGAAGATGAAAATAATTCAAGTTAGTCCGAACAGACAAGGGATTGCAACATCTCTGTTTTAAGCCACTCCAGTCGTGCAGCGTTTTCAGGCAACATTACCAACCCGGCCGTGATACGCAATTCGTTGTCGTTCAACGCGCAGAAAACGACTCCCTGACGCTGAATAGCCGCAAACGAGGCCGGGAGCAGACTCAGACCGTCGCCATGCGCAATGCGCGCGAGCAGTACGTCATGCTCCAGTGGCTCTTCAAGGCAGGAAGGAACGTAATCGACGCGATGAAAAACATCCCGGGTATAGTCGAAGAATGCGGGGTTACGTTCACGTTTAAACCAGAAAAGTGGTCGGTGATTAAGCGCCGCTAAAGAGAGGGGTTCCCTGCCCGCTTCTGGCCAGGCTGCAGGGATGGCAGCAATCAGCGGCTCATGCCAGTTGAGCGGTGTGACGTCCAGACCTGCTGCCTCAAGCGGCAGCGCCACCAGCGCGGCATCCAGCTTCCCGCGCCGTACCTGACGCACCAGTTCAGGTGAACCATGACGCACAATATTCAGTGTCTCAACACGCGTATTAAGCGGCGTTTCCAGAGACGCGAAAACCCCTTGCTCAAATGCCGTTGTTAATCCCAGCCGCAGCGACGGTACGCCAGATTGTGTGAGCTGATGCAGAGCAGCGTACGTTTTTTCTTGCTGCGCCAGCAGCGGACGAATGATCTCCAGCACCCGCTTTCCCTCCTCCGTCAGCGTAAGACCTTTGGTATGACGGACAAACAACGTCACCCCCAGGCGGTCTTCGAGCTGGCGTATATGGCGGCTGAGCGGCGGCTGCGACATAAACAGTCGCTGTGCGGCGCGGCTCATATTGTTCTCTTCCGCCACCACAGCAAAGTAGCGCAGTTGGCGAATATCCAGAGAGTACAGCGGCGGCGTTGTCATACCGAAAAGGTATCACGGAAACGGTATTATCCAAATCATTCTGCGCGCCCTATCCTCACGTCACCTACTGAACAAACGAGGAAGATGTGATGCATTCAGAACGCTTTATAACGGGTCAGGACATGCTGCAACAGGTGGATGGCAAGGGTGGCGATGCCGTCGTCAAAAGTTTGCAAGATATCGCGCCGGACTTCGCCCGCTACCTGATCGAATTTCCTTTCGGCGATATCTATTCCCGTCCGGGGCTGGATTTACGCAGTCGGGAAATTGCAACCGTCGCCGCATTGACCGCGCTGGGTAACGCCACGCCACAGTTGAAGGTGCATCTCGCCGCTGCACTGCACGTCGGGTTAACGCAAGAGGAGATCATTGAAGTGATAATGCAGATGGCGGTTTACGCCGGTTTTCCGGCCGCGTTGAACGGTCTGTTCGCCGCAAAAGAGGTGTTTGCGAAGCAATAAATACGCCGGATGGCGCTGCGCTTATCCGGCCTACGAGTGGTACTTAACGTAGGCCGGAGGGCGACACAGGACTACAGCAGTTGCGCCAGACGGTTGATGTCTGACTGAATGGCCCCGGCAGTCACATCACGACCGGCACCCGGCCCACGAATGACCAGCGGGTTATCGCGATACCAGCGGCTTTCGATGGCGAAGACATTATCGCACGGCAACAACGCTGCCAGCGGGTGTTCCGCACGCACCGCTTCCACGCCGACGCGCGCTTTGCCGTTGGCATCGAAACGCGCCACATAGCGCAGCACCAGCCCCATTTCGTGGGCGGCTTCCAGACGCTGCACCATCTGCTCATTCAGTTCATCGCCATTCTCAAAGAAATGGTCAATTGACCCCTCTTCGCAATGCGCAGGCACCAGCGACTCTACACGCACCTGATCCGGCTCGATGTCGTAACCCGCTTCACGCGCCAGAATCACCAGTTTGCGCATCACATCCTTACCGGAAAGGTCAACGCGCGGATCCGGCTCTGTCAGCCCCTGCTGCCACGCCTGATCCACCAAATCGGTAAAGGGAACCGTGCCGTCAAACTGCAGGAACAGCCACGATAGCGTGCCGGAGAAGATCCCGCTGATCGACAGAATGGTATCGCCACTGTCGATCAGGTCGCGCACCGTGTGGTTGATCGGCAAACCCGCACCCACGGTGGCGTTGTACAACCAGTGACGCCCGGTTTTTTCAAACGCGTCATGGATCTGGCGATACTTATCGCTGGTACTCGCCCCAGCCAGTTTATTGGCGCTGATGACGTGGAAACCGTGGCTGGCAAAATCAAGATACTGATCGGCTAGTTGCTCACTGGCAGTCACATCCAGCACCACCAGATCGTCATACGGGTGCGCACGCATCCACAGGAACAGCGACTCTTCATCCTGCTCAATGGCTTCGTCGTTAAAGAACGCCAGCGCGCGGCTGGCATCCAGCCCTTCATAGTTCAGCAGGCTACGGCGGCTGTCCACCACGCCTGCCAGCACAAATTCAAAACCGGTACGCGCCGAGAGCGTGCTTTGCTCGCGAGCAAACAGCTCCAGCCAGCGTGAGCCGATGTTGCCTTTGCCAAACAGCATCAGACCGATCCGTTTTTCCGCCCGGAAAATCGACTGGTGCAAGCCCTGAATCAGGCTCTCGGTCGGCCCGGTGCGAAGGACCGCCACCAGGCTAATGCCCTCTTCCGACTGCCAGGTAAACTCAACCGGTTGACCTTTCAGCTGCTGCCAGAAACGGTGGCAGTGCAGCGGGTTACGGGTGACGCCAGCGCCGACCATAGCCACCAGCGCCAGCCCCTGACGCAAACGCAGCTCGCCCGGTAAACCTGCTTCATCGAGAATTTTCAGCGCGCTGTCGGCCACTTCGGAGGTGTAGCAAAACTGCAGCAACTGGCGGTCATTATGGACGCCAACGGCCAGCGGACGCACCTGCGCCCGTTTCAGAATCTGATCGATATCTTTGTATGCCAGCTTAAAATCCTGGCTTGCAGGTACCTGAAACTCAATCAGGCAGACATCATCATGGCTGGTCACAATCCGCGCGCCTGTACCAGAAGCCAGCACGCGTTCGATACGGGTGGAACCCTGATCCGGCGTGTAGCTACAGCGCAATTGCAGATCGATATCGCTTCCGGAGACCGGCTGCAACGTACGGGCATGCAGAACCGGCGCCGCCAGACGCGCCAGCTCGCTGGCTTCATCCAGACGCAGCAGCGGCAGCAGGCAGGCATCTTTCACTTTACGCGGATCGGCGCTGTACACCCCGGCCACATCGCTCCAGATAGTGACGCGGGAGGCTCCGGCCAGTGCGCCAATTTGCGTAGCGGAATAGTCAGAACCGTTACGGCCCAGCAGTACCGTTTCGCCCGCATTACAGCGGCTGATAAATCCGGTCACCACCAGGCGTTTTCCCGGATGCTGCGCCAGCAGTTGCTGCAATAATGGGTAAGAGAGCCCCTCGTCTACCTGCGGCTGTGCGGCGCGCTCGGCACGTAAGAACTCACGCGCGTCCAGCCATGCAGACGCCAGTCCCTGTTGGTTAAGCACCGCCGACATCAGACGCGCCGACCATACTTCACCGTGCCCGACCACTTCCGCATAAACAGCATCGGTCACGCCGCTGTCGAGCAAACCCGCCAGCCGTTCCAGGTCATTGACGAAGGCGCTGAGCAGGTCGTCTGCGACCTCTGCCGGTAATAATCCACTGATAAGATCGCTCTGATAGCGACGCAACGTCTGCTGAACCTGATGCGCAGAGAGTCTGTCGGTCTGGCTTAATTTCAGCCAGCTAATCAACTGGTTGGTGGTACTGCCTGCGGCGGAAACGACCATCATATCGTCAGGCTGTGAGTACTCTGCCATGATGCCTGCGACACGCAGATAACATTTCACGTCTGCCAGACTACTGCCACCAAATTTATGCAGTTGACGACCCGTCGTCCCTGCCTGCGCAATCACACTCATGTTTACCCCTTGTTTGCAGCCCGGAAGCCATTTTCCAGGTCGGCAATTAAATCTTCGCCATCTTCAATACCCGTGGAGATACGCAGCAACGTCTCGGAGATCCCGGCGGCGGCACGCGCTTCCGGCGCCATGCCCGCATGCGTCATCGTCGCGGCATGAGAGATCAGACTCTCAACGCCCCCTAAGGATTCCGCCAGCGTAAACAAAGACAGCCCGCTCAGGAAGCGGCGCAACGTCTGCTCATCGCCATCCAGTTCAAAACTCAACATGGCGCCAAAGCCTTTTTGCTGGCGCGCAGCAATCTCGTGCCCCTGATTCTCCGGCAAAGACGGATGATACAGTTTTTTCACCAGCGGCTGAGTTTGCAGATAATCAACAACGGCCTGCGCATTGCGTTGAGCCACTTCCATACGCGGCGACAACGTACGCAACCCACGCAACAACAGGTAGCTATCAAACGCGCCGCCAGTTACGCCGATATTATTCGCCCACCACGCCAGTTCAGTCACGGTATCCGGATCTTTGGCAATCACCACGCCTGCCACCACATCCGAGTGACCATTCAGATATTTAGTGCATGAATGCAACACCAGATCGGCACCCAATGCCAGCGGATTTTGCAACGCCGGGCTTAAAAACGTGTTGTCCACGACGCTTACCGCCCCAGCCTCACGCGCCAGCGTGCAGATTTTCGCAATATCCACCACGCGTAACAATGGATTACTTGGGCTTTCCACTAACACCAGTTTGGGTTTTTCTGCCAGCGCGGCCAGCAGAGCCTGCTCATCACCTTGATCCACAAACAGCACACGATAGCAGCCACGTTTTGCCAGGCTGTCGAATAAACGGTAACTGCCGCCGTAACAGTCATGCGGCGCTACCAGCAGATCGCCAGGCTTCAGGAACACCGTCGTCACCAGGTGAATCGCCGACATACCGGTATTGGTGAGCACCGCGCCTGCGCCACCTTCAAGCTCTGCCAGCGCGCGCTGGACCACATCGCGCGTGGGATTGCCACGTCGGGAGTAATCGTGTGCACGAGGTTCATTAAAACCGGTAAAGTTATAGGTGCTGGAAAGGTGAATCGGCGGGACAACGCAACCGTACTGCTCGTCGTCGTTTAACCCGCTACGCACTGCGATGGTGGCCTGTTTACGCGTCATGTTGAGAAGTTCCTGGGCTGAGTCAGTGAAAGTCAGACCTCAGAGTAAACATAGTTATAATAGACGTCAATACATCTGGACATCTAAACTTCTTTGCGTATAGATTGAGCAAACGGAAAATAGCCGTTAAAATTATACGCATTAGCGCACATCCGCGACGGCTAACTTCGTGTAAGGGCCGCGCCACTACGGTAAACTACGCGCAATTATGGCCTGGATTCAGTTTCCGGCCTCATATTAATGACGAAGAGGATTAAGTATCTCATGGCTGAATGGAGCGGCGAATATATCAGCCCATACGCTGAGCACGGTAAGAAGAGTGAGCAAGTCAAAAAAATTACGGTTTCCATTCCTCTGAAGGTGTTAAAAATCCTCACCGATGAACGTACGCGTCGTCAGGTGAATAACCTGCGTCACGCCACCAACAGCGAACTGCTGTGTGAAGCGTTCCTGCACGCGTTCACCGGACAACCCTTGCCGAATGACGACGATCTGCGTAAAGAACGTAGTGATGAAATCCCGGAAGCGGCAAAAGAAATTATGCGTGAACTGGGGATCGACCCGGAGACGTGGGAATACTAAAGCAGTAAAGAGCGGCGTGGGGTTACCCTGCCGCTTTTTTTAAAGGTGTAACAAGGACGTTTACCGATGAAACAACAAAGGCAGAGGTTTCCCCCCTGCCTTTCAGACTCATAACCCCATCACTTTCATAGGATACTCACGGGTTATTTGCTAATCCCATTGAATTTATTCAGAGTTTCCTCCATTTTGAGCGTTTCTTTTCGGCCCAGTGGATAGAAATAAATCAAAATCAGTGCTGCCAGAAACAGGCATAAGGCCGGTATGAGATTCGCCATCGTGTAAATGTTTTCCTGCACGGCGCTGGTTTGTACAGCCCCGCCCGTTGACGAGGATTGATAACCGATGATAGCCAGCATAAAACCGCCAATGGCCCCTGCGCATGCCTGACCCACTTTGCGGGCAAAGAAGTTCACACCATAAACGGTGCCATCCTCACGTTCGCCAGTGACATACTGATGATAATCGCACACGTCAGTCATAAACGCCCAAATCATCAGGTTGAATAACCCGGCCCCCAGCGTCGCAAGGAACAGGAAGACCAGATAGACTTTCGCATCCGTAATGTGGATGAAGTACATAATCAGATACATCACCACCGAAAATAACAGCGCGCCGACGCTGGCTTCTTTTTTACCAAACCGCTTCGTGAGCCAGGACGCCGACGGCGCCAGCAGAATCAGGGAACCAAAGGTAAACAGGAGTGCGACAGACATTGCGGCTTTATTGTGGAAATAGTCATTAAACAGATAGGTCATATTGGTGCCGGAGAGTCCCTGATTAATAACAATAAGCAGATCCACAATGACTAAAACGATCAGTGCTTTATTACGTAATAATCCCTTCAGCAAAACAGAAACGGGCATGCTCTCTTTCTTTTCCACGCGCACGCGTTCTGTCGTTAAGTGACAGGTCAGTGTTAAAAAGATAAAAGCCAGTATTGAGCAGCCAATCGCAATCCAGAAGAAATGTTGCCCGGAAATAACCTGACTTCCGTCAACCAGGGTTGTATACATCAGAATGGGAATAAAAAAGCCGGTTGCCCCGCCACCAATCGCCGAACCAATGCTGCGGTAGGTCGAAAGCGAAACACGATCGTCCGGATTCGAGCTAATCGCTGCTGACATGGCACCATAAGGAATGTTAACGGTCGATAACAACGAACCATAAATAAAATAAGAACAGCAGATATAAATAATTTTCGCCGTTTCAGAAAATTCATGAACAAACGGCAGAAAAAGAACGACCGAAATGATACAGAAAGGGTATCTCATGCGACGAACCCAGGGATTAAAACGCCCGTAAGCGGTCAGTTTAGATGTATCGCATAAGCGCCCTACGGCGACATCAACAAACGCATCAAAGAGTTTTGTCACAAAATAGAGTGACCCGACAATGACGCCGGAAACACCGAGCACGTTAGTGTAATAAATCATTAAAAAACTATTCACTAACCCAAGAATAAAACAGTTCCCCAGGTCACCACATAAATAACCAATTTTATCTCTGAATCCGAAAGGCCTAATGGCAATGCTTGTACTTCCTATAACATGTTCATCACTAGACATTATGTCAACTCCTTAGACACGTTATTCACGCGAAGTATGCGTACGTCCTGATACTCAGGGTAATAATAAGACGCGCTACCACTAACTCTATTTTCTATACTCGCCATACTTCTGGTTGCATGTGCATTGGTTGCACTCGCTCGCCCTAATCGCTTATTATCGGAATTCACGCCCTTGCTGCGTTATTCGGCTTGTAGTCTCACGCCTGCATGATCAGGGAAAACGTTGTTCAAGACGCTGATGCGTGTTGAAATGCAATTCGAATGATGTTTTGTATATATAAATGGGATTAACAATTAGAAGTTATAACCAAGACCAACACGATAACGTGTCTGGCGATCGTCCGTCGTTGTCGTGTTATAACCTGAGGAGACGTTACCAATTTCAACAAACGGGACCCAGGAACCTATCTTATAAGCAACACGGAAGTTATATTCATAATCTTCTTTTTTGTTATTATACAAATCTTCACTATCAGCAATTTTATAAATGCCGTTTAGTTCAAACATCCAGTCATTGATGTTATAACCGAGCCAGGCTTCTGGACGATAAACCATGCGGTCATCTTTACCGTCAGCGTTTCTACGCGCATATTCCTGACGGTAGCGGAACGCCGTCCACCAGTTGTCATTGATATTATATTGCACGCGAAGGTAAGGCTTATATATCGCGATATTATCACCCGTTTCGACTGCGATACCTGGCTGCCAGATAAGATCATGCCAGGTGAATTGATAGCTTGCAGTATACTCGTTACCGTTGCTTTCCATATTATTCCACGCATCATTAGATTGCGCATCATCGGAACGTGAAATGGCTTCTACTGCCACACCAAAACCAGTAGCAAAACGGTGAGACATATAAACACGATCATAGTTACGTCCATCGTCATAATATTCATGACGATAATCAACATAACCTGCGTGTGCGGCCGCAGAGAATAATGGAATAAGTAGTAACGCGGACTTTAATTTCATGACCATCCCTTTTTATACAAAATTAAGAAATCAATCCACATGCTTCTCCGAAAAGGAGCAGACAAAAAGGATTTATGAATAATTTTAAATTTCTAAATGATTGTATTTAAGCAGGAGAGATAAAACCTTTTAAATTTTGCCAACAAAAAAAATAAATGGCAAAAACGAAAAGATAAAAACGATGAAGGTCACTAATAGAAATAATTTACCTATAAAATAGAAACACTGTTTTATTTTATAGGTAAAGATTATTCATTCAACAAAGAAATGGTTTTTTCAATTTTAAATCTGCAGACACAAAAAAAGCGCCGTAAGGCGCTTTTTTCTGAGGAGCAAAACTTATTTGCTGCCCGGGATGCTGAAACGCTTGTTGAAGCGGTCAACACGGCCACCGGTTGCAACATCACGCTGCTTGCCAGTGTAGAACGGGTGGCACTGGCCACATACGTCCAGGTTCAGATCGTGACCAACGGTGGAGCGGATCTGGATGGAGTTACCGCAAGAGCAGTTTGCAGTAATCATTTCGTATTTCGGGTGAATATCTTTTTTCATGGGAAACCTCAGTTAAGGCCGCGTCGCTCTTCCAGCCCTAACGCCAGACACCACGCGATGTTGATAGTATAGTTTTGACGCAATCAATTTGCATCAAAGGCGGCGAATCATACAGAAATTAGCCAGCGTATGCAAACTGATCCGCGCTCCCTTACCACAATGTGTATACTAACCCGCCAGATTTCAAGTCAGGATGATGACATGCCCGTTGCGCACGTTGCCTTACCCGTTCCGCTTCCCCGTACCTTTGACTATCTCTTGCCGCAGGGCATGAGCGCTAAAGCCGGGTGTCGTGTGCGCGTGCCGTTTGGTAAACAGCAAGAACGCGTTGGGATTGTTGTCTCCGTCAGCGACCAAAGCGAATTACCGCTTAATGAACTCAAAGCGGTGGTCGAGGTGCTGGACGTCGAACCGGTTTTTTCAACCTCAGTCTGGCGTTTACTGCTGTGGGCTGCGGATTATTACCATCATCCTGTCGGTGATGTGCTATTTCATGCCCTGCCTATTTTGTTGCGCCAGGGCAGACCTGCCTGCAACGCCCCGATGTGGTACTGGTTTGCCACGGAAGAGGGACAGGCTGTCGACCTCAACAGCCTGAAACGCTCGCCAAAACAACAGCAGGCGCTGGCCGCGCTACGCCAGGGTAAAATCTGGCGCGATCGGGTGGCGGATCTCGACTTTACTGATGCGGCACTGCAGGCGCTGCGTAAAAAAGGGTTGAGCGATCTGGCGAGCGAGACGCCAGCCTTTACCGACTGGCGCACGCACTATGCCGTCTCGGGTGAACGCCTGCGGCTGAACACAGAGCAAGCAACAGCGGTGGGCGCGATTCACAGCACGTCAGACAGTTTCTCGGCCTGGCTGCTGGCTGGTGTCACGGGTTCTGGCAAAACGGAAGTGTATCTTAGCGTGCTGGAAAACGTGCTTGCCCAGGGAAAACAAGCGCTGGTGATGGTGCCGGAGATCGGCCTGACCCCACAAACGATTGCCCGTTTTCGCGAGCGCTTTAATGCGCCTGTCGAGGTGTTGCACTCCGGCCTGAATGACAGCGAACGTCTCTCGGCATGGCTGAAGGCCAAAAATGGTGAAGCGGCGATTGTTATCGGCACCCGCTCATCGCTGTTTACGCCATTTAAAAATCTCGGCGTCATCGTCATTGATGAAGAACACGACAGCTCTTACAAGCAACAAGAAGGCTGGCGCTATCATGCCCGCGACCTTGCTGTTTATCGCGCCCACAGCGAGCAGATCCCCATCATTCTCGGCTCCGCCACACCGGCGCTGGAAACGCTCTGCAATGTGCGGCAGAAAAAGTACCGCATGCTGCGCCTGACCCGTCGGGCAGGCAATGCCCGTCCTGCCATGCAGCATGTGCTCGACTTGAAAGGCCAGAAGGTGCAAGCCGGACTGGCTCCCGCGTTAATCACGCGTATGCGTCAGCATCTGCAGGCCGATAATCAGGTTATTCTGTTCCTTAACCGTCGGGGATTTGCCCCTGCGCTGTTGTGTCACGACTGCGGCTGGACCGCAGAATGTCCGCGCTGCGACCACTACTACACGTTGCATCAGGCACAACACCATTTACGCTGTCACCACTGCGACAGCCAACGCCCGGTGCCGCGCCAGTGTCCTTCCTGCGGCTCCACGCACATGGTGCCGGTCGGGTTAGGCACTGAGCAACTTGAACACGCATTGGCCCCCTTCTTTCCGGGGGTGCCGATTTCCCGTATCGATCGCGATACCACCAGCCGTAAAGGGGCGCTGGAGCAGCATCTGGCGGAAGTACATCGCGGCGGTGCACGCATTTTGATCGGCACGCAAATGCTGGCCAAAGGTCACCATTTCCCGGACGTCACCCTGGTGGTGCTACTGGACGTTGACGGCGCGCTGTTCTCAGCGGATTTTCGCTCGGCTGAACGCTTTGCCCAGCTCTATACCCAGGTTTCCGGGCGTGCAGGACGCGCCGGTAAGCAGGGTGAAGTCGTGCTGCAAACACATCATCCGGAGCACCCACTGCTGCAAACGCTGCTGCACAAAGGTTATGACGCATTTGCAGAGCAAGCGCTGGCCGAACGGCAAACGCTCCAGCTTCCTCCCTGGACCAGCCATGTCATTGTACGGGCGGAAGATCATAACAATCAGCAGGCACCGCTATTCCTGCAGCAGTTGCGCAACCTCATTCAGGCCAGCCCGCTGTCGGATGACAAGCTCTGGGTTTTGGGGCCGGTTCCCGCCCTGGCACCCAAACGCGGCGGTCGCTATCGCTGGCAAATTTTGCTCCAGCATCCGTCCCGGATACGGCTGCAACATATCGTCAGCGGCACGATGGCGCTGATCAATACACTGCCCGATTCACGCAAGGTCAAATGGGTGCTGGATGTCGATCCGATTGAGGGATAACCCCCTCATGATGCGAGGTGGATCGAAATATTCAGGACTCATCACACTTTTTATGAAAATTCTGTAACCGCTTCCATTAACTATCTGATAAAAATGATCCTGACATTAGTTTTCCAGGGATAGGTCTGCGCCTGCATGCCCCAGGCGAGGAGAGAGAGTGAAACCGAAGAATCAGGTTGCTGCCGCTACAATGAAAGATGTTGCTCTAAAGGCGAAAGTCTCAACGGCAACCGTGTCCCGCGCGTTAATGAACCCAGATAAAGTCTCCCAGTCGACCCGTAGCCGGGTGGAACAGGCAGCTATGGAGGTGGGCTATTTACCGCAATCGATGGGGCGAAACGTTAAACGCAATGAATCACGCACAATCCTGGTGATAGTCCCGGATATCTGCGATCCATTTTTCAGTGAAATTATCCGTGGCATCGAAGTGACCGCGGCAAAGCAAGGCTATCTGGTGTTGATCGGCGATTGCGCCCACCAGAATCAGCAAGAGAAAACGTTTATCAATCTGATCATCACCAAGCAGATTGACGGTATGCTGCTGCTCGGTTCACGTCTTCCCTTTGACGCCAGTATCGAAGAACAGCGCAATCTGCCGCCCATGGTGATGGCGAACGAATTTGCACCCGAACTGGAGTTGCCGACCGTTCACATCGATAACCTGACTGCCGCCTTTGATGCCGTGAATTATCTGCATGAACAAGGGCATCAGCGTATTGGCTGTATCGCCGGCCCCGAAGAGATGCCGCTTTGCCACTACCGTTTACAAGGCTATGTTCAGGCATTGCGTCGTAGCGGTATTACGGTTGATCCGCATTATATCGCTCGCGGCGATTTCACCTATGAAGCCGGTGCGAACGCGCTTCAACAACTGCTCGAACTGCCGCAACCGCCTACGGCCGTGTTCTGCCATAGCGATGTTATGGCGCTCGGGGCACTTTCCTGGGCCAAACGCCGTGGTTTGAGAATTCCCGACGATCTGTCCATTATTGGTTTCGATAACATCGCGCTGGCGGAATTTTGTGATCCACCCCTGACTACCGTTGCACAGCCACGCTTTGAAATTGGACGAGAAGCTATGCTTTTATTGCTCGATCAACTGCAAGGACAGAATGTCAGCAGTGGTTCACGTTTACTGGACTGCGAGCTTATTATTCGGGGTTCAACGCGCGCTTTAACTTAAAGTAAACGCTTTAAGACTCCCCTGTCTGGTCAAAGGCCCGTCGCTTAAGTAACATGGCGGGCTGACGAACGAATAAATACAGCGAAACGATAGTGGCACAACGAGATTATGTACGTCGCGGCCAACCGGCACCTTCGCGGCGCAAAAAGAGCACCTCACGGAAAAAGCAACGCAACATACCTGCGGTCTCACCAGCAATGGTCGCAATTGCAGCCGCCGTTCTTGTGGCCTTTATCGGTGGTCTGTACTTCATTACTCATCACAAGAAAGAAGAGTCCGAAACACTGCAGGGCCAGAAGGTCACCGGTAATGGATTGCCGCCAAAACCGGAAGAGCGCTGGCGCTACATCAAAGAGCTGGAAAGTCGCCAGCCTGGCGTACGTGCGCCTACTGAACCCTCTGCGGGCGGCGAAGTGATGAACCCGGACCAGCTCACCAATGAACAACGTCAGTTACTGGCACAGATGCAGGCGGATATGCGCCAGCAGCCGACACAGCTGAACGAAGTGCCGTGGAACGAGCAGACGCCTGAACAGCGTCAGCAAACATTGCAGCGCCAGCGCCTGGCCCAGCAACAGGTGCAACAACAGCAGTGGGCCAATACTCAGCCGGTTCAACAGCCGCGTACGCAGCCTCGCGTGACTGAGCAGTCTTCTCAGCAGCCGCAGCAGCAAACACGCACAGCGCAAACCGCCCCTGTACAGCAGCCTCGTCAGACGCAGCAACCCAAACAGACTGCGGCCGCGCAGCCTTATCAGGATCTGTTGCAAACACCGGCGCACACCACCGCTTCACAGCCAAAAACGCAACAGGCCGCACCGATTGCGCGAGCAGCGGAAGCGCCGAAGCCAACGACAGAGAAGAAAGATGAGCGCCGCTGGATGGTGCAGTGCGGCTCGTTTAAAGGCGCAGAGCAGGCAGAAACCGTACGTGCGCAGCTGGCCTTTGAAGGTTTTGATTCCCGAATTACCACCAATAACGGCTGGAATCGCGTGGTGATCGGCCCGGTGAAAGGCAAAGAAAATGCCGACGGTACCATCAACCGCCTGAAGATGGCGGGTCACACAAACTGCATTCGACTCGCTACTGGGGGTTGAAACCCCCAAAATCCCCCCCATCTATACTTGCATTATGCCCCGTAGACTGTGCGGGGCCAGTATTCTGCATTTGTAACCAAGGGGTCTGCTCGTGACAACAATAGTAAGCGTACGCCGTAATGGCCATGTAGTCATCGCCGGTGATGGTCAGGCCACACTGGGTAATACCGTAATGAAAGGCAACGTGAAAAAAGTTCGCCGCCTGTACAACGACAAAGTCATTGCGGGCTTTGCCGGCGGCACTGCGGATGCCTTCACACTGTTTGAATTGTTTGAGCGCAAATTAGAAATGCATCAGGGTCACCTGGTCAAAGCCGCCGTGGAGCTGGCGAAAGACTGGCGTACCGATCGCATGTTGCGCAAACTCGAAGCGCTGCTGGCGGTAGCAGATGAAAATGCCTCTCTCATCATCACCGGTAACGGTGACGTCGTGCAGCCCGAAAACGATCTGATTGCCATCGGCTCAGGCGGCCCGTACGCCCAGGCGGCAGCACGCGCTCTGCTGGAAAACACCGAGCTCGGCGCGCGTGAAATCGCTGAAAAGGCGTTGGATATTGCAGGTGATATCTGCATCTATACCAACCACTTCCATACCATCGAAGAATTACCGTCTAAAGCGTAAGGATCTCCCATGTCTGAAATGACCCCACGCGAAATCGTCAGCGAACTGAACAAGCACATTATTGGCCAGGACGCAGCGAAACGCTCCGTTGCTATCGCCTTACGTAATCGCTGGCGCCGCATGCAGCTCAACGAAGAGCTGCGCCATGAAGTGACCCCGAAAAATATTCTGATGATCGGCCCGACCGGTGTCGGTAAAACCGAAATCGCCCGTCGCCTGGCGAAACTGGCCAACGCGCCATTCATCAAAGTTGAAGCCACCAAGTTCACCGAAGTGGGCTATGTCGGCAAAGAAGTTGATTCTATCATCCGCGATCTGACGGATTCAGCCATCAAAATGGTTCGCGTCCAGTCTATCGAGAAAAACCGCTTCCGCGCGGAAGAGATGGCGGAAGAGCGTATTCTTGATGTGCTGATCCCACCGGCGAAAAACAACTGGGGCCAGGCTGAACAACCGTCTGAGCCGTCTGCTGCACGCCAGGCATTCCGCAAAAAACTGCGTGAAGGTCAGCTCGATGATAAAGAAATCGAGATCGATCTCGCCGCAGCACCGATGGGCGTTGAAATTATGGCGCCTCCGGGAATGGAAGAAATGACCAGCCAGTTGCAGTCTATGTTCCAGAACCTGGGCGGCCAGAAACAAAAACCGCGCAAACTGAAAATCAAAGATGCAATGAAGCTGTTGATTGAAGAAGAAGCGGCAAAACTGGTCAACCCGGAAGAGCTGAAACAGGACGCAATCGACGCGGTTGAGCAGCACGGTATCGTGTTTATCGACGAAATCGACAAAATCTGTAAGCGCGGCGAATCCTCCGGCCCGGATGTCTCCCGCGAAGGCGTACAGCGCGACCTGCTGCCGCTGGTTGAAGGCTGCACCGTCTCCACCAAACACGGTATGGTCAAAACTGACCACATTCTGTTTATCGCTTCCGGCGCATTCCAGGTGGCAAAACCATCTGACCTGATCCCTGAGTTACAGGGTCGTCTGCCGATCCGCGTTGAGCTGCAGGCGCTGACCACCAGCGACTTTGAGCGTATTTTGACTGAACCTAACGCTTCTATTACCGTCCAGTACAAAGCGTTGATGGCGACCGAAGGTGTGAACATTGAGTTCACCGAAGACGGTATCAAACGTATCGCTCAGGCAGCATGGCAGGTGAACGAAACCACCGAGAACATCGGTGCCCGTCGTTTGCACACCGTGCTGGAACGTCTGATGGAAGATATTTCTTATGATGCAAGCGATCTGAACGGTCAAAGCATAACAATTGATGCGGATTATGTGAGCAAACATCTGGATGCGCTGGTCGCAGATGAAGATCTGAGCCGTTTTATCCTATAATCGCGTTCAATGCATTTTCATCATTGTTGATGGGGCTGAAAAGCCCCATTTTTATTGGCGCTAAATATGACTGAACAACAACAAATTAGCCGCTCACAAGCCTGGCTGGAAAGTTTACGACCCAAGACCCTACCGCTCGCCTTCGCGGCGATCATCGTCGGTACGGCCCTGGCATGGTGGAAAGGATTCTTCGACCCGCTGGTCGCTGTGTTGGCGTTGATTACTGCAGGGCTGCTGCAGATCCTGTCAAATCTCGCTAACGACTATGGCGATGCCGTCAAAGGCAGCGACAAACCTGACCGCATCGGCCCACTGCGTGGAATGCAAAAAGGGGTTATCACTCAGCAGGAGATGAAGCGGGCGTTGATCGTCACCGTCGCGCTCATTTGCCTGTCCGGTCTCGCGCTGGTCTTCGTGGCATGCAACACACTGACAGATTTTGTCGGTTTCCTGGTGCTGGGCGGCCTGTCGATTATCGCGGCCATTACCTACACCGTGGGTAACCGCCCGTATGGTTACATCGGTCTGGGCGATATTTCCGTACTGGTGTTCTTTGGCTGGCTGAGCGTCATGGGTAGCTGGTATTTGCAGGCACACACGCTGATTCCTGAACTGATTCTACCGGCAACCGCCTGTGGTCTGCTGGCAACAGCGGTGCTCAACATCAATAACCTGCGTGACATCAACAGTGACAAAGAAAACGGTAAAAACACGCTGGTTGTGCGTTTAGGCGCGGTCAACGCCCGTCGCTATCACGCCTGCCTGCTGATGGGGACTCTGGTCTGCCTGGCGCTGTTTAACCTGCTCTCTTTGCAAAGCCTGTGGGGATGGTTGTTTATTCTGGCGGCGCCGCTACTGATCAAACAGGCGCGGTATGTGATGCGCGAAATGGAACCGACTGCGATGCGCCCAATGCTGGAACGAACGGTCAAAGCCGCGCTATTAACTAACCTACTGTTTGTGGTTGGCATTTTCTTAAGTCAGTGGCCAGTTTAACTGACAAATATCAATTAACAATTGATGATTTTGCCAACAGTACACATAGCGCGATATACTAAAAATTCTCGCAGCAACTGAACGTTGATCCTATGAAATACGATACTTCCGAGCTTTGTGACATCTACCAGGAAGATGTCAACGTCGTGGAACCGCTGTTCTCTAACTTTGGAGGACGGTCGTCGTTTGGCGGACAAATCATTACGGTAAAATGTTTCGAGGACAACGGGTTGCTGTATGATCTGCTCGAACAAAATGGCCGTGGACGCATCCTGCTGGTCGATGGCGGTGGTTCTGTCCGTCGTGCGCTGGTCGACGCCGAACTGGCGCGTCTGGCTGTACAGAATGAATGGGAAGGTCTGGTCATCTACGGCGCAGTGCGTCAGGTAGACGATCTGGAAGAGCTGGACATTGGTATTCAGGCGATTGCCGCCATTCCGGTGGGTGCGGCAGGTGAAGGCATCGGGGAAAGCGATGTACGCGTCAATTTTGGCGGCGTGACGTTCTTTTCCGGCGACCATCTGTATGCCGACAATACCGGGATAATCCTTTCCGAAGACCCCCTAGATATCGAGTAATCAAAAAAGGCACCGAAAGGTGCCTTTTTTATTTGTCATCATTCTTTTCATAATGAATGATGAGTAGTTTAATCTCGCCCTTCTCTTCTTCCTCAGAAACGCTCATCATATCGTGTCGTTCCGGATAATTATCAATAAAAGCATTAAGTCTATCCTTTAAATTCTGAACATCTTGTTTCTTCACACCCTCGAACACGAGAGTACTTATTTGCAGACCGCTTCCTTCATCTACCAGACTAGTAAAGTACCAATTATCAGTTATTTTCGGTGCTTGTTTAAGTGGTTTTGGCGTCATCAAATAATATTTGATGATATTAGTCTGAGTATACTTTTCATCAATAAATGGCCTGGTGATTATAAGTAAATACAATAGCGTAAATGTAGCCATCATAAATAATATGATGAAACCCCTATGTTTTTTCATATGTGTATCTCACGGATGATTGAAGGATCCGATATCGGGGCAATCAAACACATAAACGCGGGTAGTTTTCCTGAATAAGGTTGATACTTAATATTTTTATCCGTAGGGTCTGGAAACAACAAAGGAAGTACAGTTTTGTTTTTAAATTGCCCTACCGGACCATAGTAATCCCATATACGATAAGCTATTTCTTTCGAACATATATGAAGGAAAGGGGTATAATCTGCGTAATTTACCGCCTGGCAAAAACCAAAAAGATTTGAAACCAAATCTTCTGCACTATAACTACTGTCTGTTATAAAAACGTACGGCCAAAAATTCTGTAAAGACTCAAATTGCACAGAAGTACTCAAAAAAATGGATAAAGCTACTCCTTTTAATAATTTCTCATCAAGCCCTCTTCGCACCAGAAACTTCCTGTAAATTCCCGTAGTGGTTCTCAATCCAGCAATATTTTTTGACATGCTTTGAAAGTAACTGACCTCAAAATACTCATTATCACCACTGTGATAAGATGTCATTTGTGACCATAACATTTCAGCACCACGTGGATTTGCATGCCCCAGGTCAATCCAACCTAAATTATCAGTATAAATAAGACCATGTGTAATATCTCGAGTAATAAACCTGTCTGAATCGTCAATAATATCGCTTCTAGCCGTCATCTCGCATTCCTTGTGGGTAACTGTACGAAACGATTCTAATCTCGCTAAATAAAAAAGCACCCATGATGGGTGCTTTTTAAAAGAAATTCGGAATTAGACTTCTTCCATACGGCCGAGGAGAGCCTGCAGACGATCCTGCCAGCCGCTCTGCTGTTCTTTCAGACTGTGGTTCTCGCGCTCCAGTTCTTCACGCTGGTGCTGTGCAGACTGAACATCCTGTACCAGGCTGTTGTTCTTTTCTTTCAGCTCTTCAATTTCCATCTGTAGCAGCGTGATGGTATCAATCGCCTGCTGTACTTTTGCTTCCAGTTTCTCAAACACTTCTAATGACATGGTCATACCTCTCCTGAATTGCAAGGCGACGCTTTAATGTAAACGCGCACAACATATAGTGCCGATTGTATGAAGCCCCGTCGCCGCTGTCCAGCGGCATACCGCGCAGATCGCGGTTTGCAACACTTTTCATCTTTGTCCTGGTGACATCAATTCAATATCGCTAAAGTGGTAACATATTGGTTAATGAAATGATTCAGCTCACACTCTTGCTTTGTCTCAAAATGCGCTTCATAGCGCGATAACGCTCATTTTGTTGACGCAGTACACACATTTCAATTTCGATATTTCTCGCTTTTGCTCGTTAACGCTAAATTAACAGCGTGCCTACAGGGCATCGCGGATGTCAGTGACCTCCTCGCATACAATAAACATTAAACTCTCTTCAGGATCCGATCATGAGTCAAACATCAACCTTAAAAGGCCAGTGCATTGCTGAATTCCTCGGTACCGGGTTGTTGATTTTCTTCGGTGTGGGGTGTGTCGCTGCACTCAAAGTAGCCGGGGCTACTTTTGGTCAGTGGGAAATCAGTGTCATCTGGGGTCTGGGCGTAGCGATGGCTATCTACCTGACGGCAGGTGTTTCTGGCGCGCACCTGAATCCAGCAGTGACCATCGCACTGTGGCTGTTTGCGTGTTTTGACAAGCGCAAAGTTGTACCTTTCATCATTTCTCAATTTGCCGGTGCTTTCTGCGCTGCGGCGTTAGTTTACGGGCTTTACTACAACCTTTTTGCCGACTTTGAACAAACGAATCATATCGTGCGTGGCAGCGTCGAAAGTCTCAATCTGGCAGGGACGTTCTCTACTTATCCAAACCCACATATCAATTTTGTGCAGGCCTTCGCGGTTGAAATGGTGATTACCGCTATTCTGATGGGGGTCATTCTGGCACTGACTGATGACGGTAATGGCGTGCCTCGCGGCCCACTGGCACCACTGCTCATCGGCTTACTGATCGCCGTTATTGGTGCATCAATGGGTCCATTGACGGGATTTGCGATGAACCCGGCACGTGACATCGGCCCGAAAGCTTTCGCCTGGCTCGCTGGCTGGGGCAATATTGCCTTTACCGGTGGCAAAGACATTCCTTACTTCCTGGTGCCGCTGTTCGGCCCTATTGTGGGCGCCATTTTAGGGGCATTCGCTTATCGCAAACTGATTGGCCACCATTTACCTTGCGATACCTGTGTCGTGGAAGAGAAAGACGCCACGACGACTTCACAACAAAAAGCTTCGCTGTAATGTGACTACGGGAAAAAATGATGACTGAGAAAAAATATATTGTTGCGCTCGACCAGGGCACTACCAGTTCTCGCGCGGTCGTAATGGACCACGATGCAAATATCATAAGTGTTTCGCAACGCGAATTTGAGCAAATCTATCCAAAAGCAGGATGGGTAGAACATGACCCAATGGAAATCTGGGCCACCCAAAGCTCTACGCTGGTAGAAGTGCTGGCGAAAGCAGACATCAATTCCGATCAGATTGCGGCTATTGGTATTACTAACCAGCGTGAAACCACCATCGTCTGGGAACGTGAAACCGGTAAACCAATCTACAACGCGATTGTCTGGCAGTGTCGTCGTACCGCCGACATTTGCGAGCGCCTGAAGCGCGATGGTATGGAAGAGTATGTTCGCAACAATACCGGTCTGGTGATTGACCCGTACTTCTCTGGCACCAAAGTGAAGTGGATCCTCGATCACGTAGAAGGCTCACGTGAGCGAGCTCGTCGCGGCGAACTGCTGTTTGGCACCGTGGATACCTGGCTCATCTGGAAAATGACTCAGGGACGCGTTCACGTCACGGATTACACCAACGCCTCACGTACCATGCTGTTCAACATCCACACGCTGGACTGGGATGACAAAATGCTGGACGCGCTGGACATTCCGCGCGCCATGCTGCCGGAAGTTCGTCGTTCTTCTGAAGTGTACGGTCAGACCAACATTGGCGGTAAAGGCGGCACACGTATTCCAATCGCGGGTATTGCAGGTGACCAGCAGGCCGCGCTGTTCGGCCAGCTGTGCGTAAAAGAAGGGATGGCGAAAAACACCTACGGTACCGGCTGCTTTATGCTGATGAATACCGGAGAGAAAGCCGTTAAATCCGAAAACGGTCTGCTGACGACCATTGCCTGCGGCCCGACAGGCGAAGTGAACTATGCGCTGGAAGGTGCCGTGTTCATGGCCGGCGCGTCTATTCAGTGGCTGCGCGACGAGATGAAACTCATCAGCGACGCGTTCGACTCCGAATACTTTGCGACCAAAGTGAAAGATACCAACGGCGTGTATGTCGTACCGGCCTTTACCGGTCTGGGCGCTCCCTACTGGGACCCGTATGCGCGTGGCGCTATCTTTGGCCTGACCCGTGGCGTGAACTCTAACCACATCATCCGTGCCACCCTGGAATCCATTGCCTATCAGACGCGTGACGTGCTGGAAGCAATGCAGGCTGACTCCGGTATTCGTCTGCACGCCCTGCGCGTGGACGGCGGCGCTGTTGCCAACAACTTCCTGATGCAGTTCCAGTCAGACATTCTCGGCACTCGCGTTGAGCGCCCGGAAGTACGCGAAGTCACCGCGTTGGGCGCCGCCTATCTGGCCGGTCTGGCAGTGGGTTTCTGGCAGAATCTGGATGAGCTGCAGGAAAAAGCGGTCATCGAACGTGAATTCCGCCCAGGTATCGAAACCACCGAGCGTAATTACCGTTACAGCGGCTGGAAGAAAGCGGTCAAACGCGCCCTGGCGTGGGAAGATCACGAAGAATAATGTTGTAATACCGGATGGCGGCTTCGCCATCCGGTAAAACCTTCGCGTGAAGGCGACTCTGCACACGCACACACATCAATAATCCCATCCCCTCCCCTGTGCTACACTTCGCGCAATTTCTTTCTGCTACGGGTTTGCTATGAGACGAGAACTTGCCATCGAATTTTCCCGCGTGACCGAAGCGGCTGCGCTGGCTGGCTACAAATGGTTGGGGCGCGGCGATAAAAATACCGCTGACGGCGCGGCTGTTAACGCCATGCGCATTATGCTCAATCAGGTCAATATTGACGGGACGATTGTCATCGGCGAAGGCGAGATCGATGAAGCGCCAATGCTGTTTATCGGCGAAAAAGTCGGTACTGGACACGGCGACGCGGTAGACATTGCTGTCGATCCTATCGAAGGCACCCGCATGACGGCGATGGGCCAGGCTAACGCGCTGGCGGTTCTGGCTGTCGGCGACAAGGGCTGCTTCCTGAACGCGCCGGATATGTACATGGAAAAGCTGATCGTGGGTCCGGGAGCAAAAGGGTCTATCGATATCAACCTGCCGCTGGCGGAAAACCTGAATAATGTGGCAAAGGCACTCAGCAAACCGCTGAGCGAACTGACCGTCACCATTCTGGCGAAACCACGCCATGATGACGTAATCGCAGAGATGCAGACGCTGGGCGTGCGCGTATTTGCGATTCCTGACGGTGACGTTGCCGCCTCTATTCTTACCTGCATGCCAGACAGCGAAGTCGACGTGCTGTACGGGATTGGCGGCGCGCCGGAAGGTGTTGTGTCCGCCGCCGTGATCCGCGCACTGGATGGCGATATGCAGGGCCGCCTGCTGGCGCGTCATGATGTCAAAGGCGATAGCGAAGACAATCGTCGCATTGGCGAGCAAGAACTGGCGCGCTGCGAGGCGATGGGCATTGAAGCGGGTAAAGCGCTGCGTCTGGACGAAATGGCGCGCAGCGACAACGTCATTTTCTCCGCGACCGGGATCACCAAAGGTGACCTGCTGGAAGGGATCAGCCGTAAAGGCAACATCGCGACCACCGAAACGCTGCTGATCCGCGGGAAGTCACGCACCATTCGCCGCATCCAGTCAATTCATTACCTCGATCGCAAAGACCCGGACGTACAGGCGCACATCCTTTAAAATCTGACACAAATTCCTTCACATTGCGTCGCGACGGCAAGCGAGCAATATCCCAGGCGCATAGATAACGATGTGACAGGGTTGCGCGAATGCTGCCAACAAAGAGGCAGCGTGAAGGATGACGTGTAATTTGATCAATAGAGCCTTCCGGCCCATATGGGCTGGAAATCTTTCGCCCAACGAACGAAGATAGGGCTATTGGATCGGAACAGGAGAAGACCATGGCAGAGTGGGTAACAGGCAAAGTGACTAAAGTGCAGTACTGGACTGAGGCGCTGTTGAGTCTGACCGTTCACGCCCCGGTTCATCCCTTCACGGCGGGTCAATTTACCAAGCTCGGACTGGAGATTGACGGCGAGCGCGTCCAGCGCGCCTATTCTTATGTCAACGCCCCCGAGAATCCCGATCTGGAGTTTTACCTGGTCACCGTTCCCGACGGAAAACTGAGTCCACGTCTGGCGGCGCTGAAACCCGGCGATGAAGTCCAGGTCGTCAGTGAAGCTGCCGGTTTTTTTGTGCTGGATGAGGTTCCCGAGTGCGACACGCTGTGGATGCTGGCGACGGGAACGGCAATTGGCCCTTACCTGTCAATTCTGCAACAGGGTAAAGACGTCGATCGTTTTAAAAATCTGGTGCTGGTGCATGCCGCACGTTACGCCGCTGACTTAAGCTATTTGCCGCTCATGCTGGAGTTACAAGCACGCTACGAGGGTAAATTACGAATTCAAACGGTGGTAAGCCGGGAAACTATCGCGGGTTCGCTAACCGGGCGTATACCGGCGCTGATTGAAAGCGGTGAGCTGGAAAAAGCGGTTGGCTTGCAGATGAATAAAGAGACCAGCCACATTATGCTTTGCGGCAATCCACAGATGGTTCGCGACACGCAGCAATTGCTGAAAGAGACCCGGCAAATGACCAAACACCTGCGCCGCCGACCGGGCCATATGACCGCCGAACACTACTGGTAATTTTTTGCCCGATGACAGCAGCGCAATCAATCACGCCTTATACTTAACGTCCTGCGTATCTTTACCAAATTTATTCTCGCCCTGGGTGCCGACAAATGCGCCCAGGTCTACCAGCATCATGACCAGAATCACTGTTGGGACAAAACGTCCGACGACCCACTGCCACATGCCCGGCAGCATCACCCAGTTGCCCGCCAGCAGCATCCACGCCAGAATCATCAGTAACGCCCACAGGCCTGAACGTCCTCTGTCATGCAGCCGTTTTACCATTACCGCCGCCGTCGGCCAGAGCATACATACCAGAGCAAACGCCGCCGTTTTAATCTCAAGCCATTGTTTACTGGCCAGAGTGAACAGAACCAGCATACCGACAAACCAGAGGCCGACCCAAATCCAGAAATCACGGCGCCCGATACGCCCTTTAAATGAGAATAACCACTGCTGTATGGTCATGTAAGTTCCTTTATTATTGCCCTACCCCACAGTTTACCCTTTTGACAAGCCAGGCAGTTATCGTTTTAATCGTGAGCAGCCATAACGAAAGGTAAGATTGATGAAGCCAGGATGTACGCTGTTTTTACTATTGTTTTCTGTGATTTCCGTAAGCACACCGGTGCAGGCAGCAGAACCCTCGACGACGACGGCGCCGTATCTGCTGGCTGGCGCCCCGACGTTCGATCTCTCGATCAGCCAGTTTCGCGAAAACTTTAACAGCCAAAACCCTAAGCTTTCACTGAACGAATTTCGCGCTATCGACAGCAGTCGGGACAAAGCCAATCTGACGCGCGCCGCCAGCAAGATCAACGAAAACCTGTACGCCTCTACGGCGCTGGAGCGCGGCACGTTAAAAATCAAAAGCATGCAGATAACCTGGCTCCCCATTCAAGGGCCAGAGCAAAAGGCGGCAAGGACGAAAGCGCTGGAGTATATGGCGGCCGTCATTCGTAGCGTCGCGCCGTTACTGACGAAGGAACAAAGCCAGAAAAAACTGCAGCGGTTGCTTATTGCAGGCAAGAATAAGCGCTACTACGCTGAAACCGAAGGCGCAATTCGCTATGTTGTCGCAGATAACGGCGAAAAGGGACTGACCTTCGCTGTTGAACCGATTAAGCTGGCACTATCTGAAGGTCTGGAAGGGGCGAATAAATGACAAAAAGCAAAGCCTTTCCAGCGACGAATCTCTATACTGTTTCACAGACCATGCTGCCCTGAAGGGTGGCCATATTCCTTAATTCGCTGATAAAGCGTGGAGAATTGAAATGCGACATCCTTTAGTGATGGGTAACTGGAAACTGAACGGCAGCCGCCACATGGTAAACGAGCTGGTTGCTAACCTGCGCAAAGAGCTGGCTGGCGTTGCTGGCTGTGGCGTTGCTATCGCTCCGCCGGAAATGTACATCGACCTGGCGAAACACGCTGCGGCCGGTAGCCACATCATTCTGGGCGCGCAGAACGTTGACCTGAACCTGTCTGGCGCGTTTACCGGTGAAACTTCAGCAGAAATGCTGAAAGATATCGGTGCTCAGTACATCATCATCGGTCACTCAGAGCGTCGTACTTATCACAAAGAGTCTGATGAACTGATCGCTAAGAAATTCGCAGTTCTGAAAGAGCAGGGCCTGACCCCGGTTCTGTGCATCGGTGAAACCGAAGCAGAAAACGAAGCGGGCAAAACAGAAGAAGTGTGTGCACGTCAGATCGACGCAGTACTGAAAACTCAGGGCGCAAGCGCATTCGAAGGCGTGGTTATCGCTTACGAACCTGTATGGGCGATCGGTACGGGCAAATCTGCTACTCCGGCACAGGCTCAGGCGGTTCACAAATTCATCCGTGACCACATTGCTAAAGCTGACGCGGCAATCGCACAGCAGGTTATCATCCAGTACGGCGGTTCTGTAAACGCGTCCAACGCAGCAGAACTGTTCGCTCAGCCGGACATCGACGGCGCGCTGGTTGGCGGTGCTTCACTGAAAGCTGATGCTTTCGCCGTGATCGTCAAAGCTGCAGAAGCGGCTAAACAGGCGTAATCGCTGTTGTGGCGGTAGATGCGTCATCTACCGCCACATTTTTATTTACCAGTATCCCAGCCAGTGCCACCAGACCGCCCCGACGATCCCCCAGACAGTCAGGTTTACCACGCTCATCACCAATCCCGTTTTCCACCATTCCGCAAGTGTGACGTATCCGGAGCCAAAGATGATCGGCGCGGTGCCCGTACCATAATGCGTTAACGACATCATCAGCGATGAAGAAAAAGCGAGCATTAAGCCCAGCAATGCCGGCGGCGCGCCCAGTGCTAATCCTGCTGCGAAGAACGCCGCAAACATCGCCGTAATATGCGCGGTCGTACTGGCAAAAAAGTAGTGAGAGTAAACATAGAGCAGAACCAGTAACAGTGTGGCGACGCCCCAGTGCACGCCAAGATGATCGATCGTATTCCCCACGCTCACGGCCAGCCAACTCACCAGACCCAACTTGCTGAGAAACTCAGCCATCATTACCAGTGCCGCAAACCACACGACGGTATCCCAGGCACTGCGACATTTAAGAATGTCATCCCAGCTCAATACCCCTGAAATCAGCAATATTGAGAGCCCAATTAAGGCAGCGCTGGTCGGGTTAACTGTCCAGCCACTCCCCATAATGAGCGCCGGGATCCCCGCCCACAAACACAGCAGCAGCGCAAAAACGGCGAGCGTAATTTTCTCGGCAAGCGCCAACGGACCAAGTGATTCCAGCTTTTGTCGCGCGAACTGCGGCGCATCAGGCGTGCGGGTAATGGCAGGGGGATAAAGCCACCAGATGACGAGCGGCATCAGCACCAGTGACACCACCGCAGGGAGCAGCGCGGCTATCGCCCACATCCCCCAGGTCATGTTCAAAACCCCATCAGTACCTTTGGTTAAAAAGCTCACTATCAGTGGGTTAGGCGCAGTCGCAGTAATAAACATCGCCGAGCTGATGGGGTTAATATTGTAGTTCACCAGCGCCAGATAACGGCCCGTCGACCCATTTTCGCTATTCCCCGGTTGCGACCCCAGGCTTTCCGCGATAGCACGCATGACCGGATGGATGATACCGCCACCGCGCGCGGTGTTACTGGGGGTCACTGGCGCAATCAATGTTTCAGCCAGCGTCAATGCCCAGGCGATACCCAGCGTTCGTTTACCAAACAACGCGATAAATCCATAGCCAATACGCGCCCCCAGCCCCGTTTTCAACAAACTTTGCGAGAGCATAATCGACAAACCAATCAACCAGATCAATTGGTTAGAAAAGCCGCTCAGGGCATCATTCAGTGCCGCAGAGGGTTTACCTGGATTAGTAACGCCCGTCATTGCCACCAGCATAATCGCAATGATTGCGATAGCGCCAATAGGCAGGGCTTTACCGATAATAGCCGCGATAGTACCTATAAATAATGCCAGTAAATGCCAGGCTTCAGGCGTCACACCGGAAGGGTTGGGGACAGCAAACCACAACATCAGGGTAATGAAAACCGAAAGAAATGCAGGCCAGAGACGAATGGGGGTTAACCGGTCCATGTATTAATCCTTGAATTTCTTCTGAACGAGTGTGTTCACGGCTATTAACCGATATTTATGCTGATAAAACAATCAGCTACATCACAAAACAGAAGGGGTGACCATTCAAAATATATCGGGTCTGTGACGCCGCGCAGCTACAATTTTCCCAGCACGCTAAACCACAGATAATCCAGCGGCAGCAACACCATCCAGGTGACCAGCGCCAGTGCCAGACACAGCAACATCCCTGCTCTGGCCGGTACTTTCCCTAACGCCATCGCCACGACAATCGGCGATGCCTGATACGGCAGTAGCGGTGTGGAATAGCCCAGTACCTGAATCATAATGACCGAAAGCAGCGGGAACCCGGTCGCATCAGAAAAACTCTCTGCCAGCGTGGTGTACAACGCCGGAACGCCATTGGCGGTCATGATAAAGTTGAGGACGGTGGTGATCCCGGTCAGCGTGACAAAGTTGGTGAAAGGATTTTCTGCGTTCAGAGGCATAATCTGCAACAGCGCCTCTCCGACCGCGCTACCAATCCCGGTATGCGTCACGGTAATCGCCAGCCCCAGAATACCCGCCACATAGATGCACGTGCGGATATTCACGCCACTGGAAAACTCCTCGCCATTGATAAAGCCTACGCGCGGCAGCAGGGTAATCACGGCCGCCGCCAGCCCGGTCCACGCCGGACCAATACCATGCCAGGTTTCACTGACCCACATCACCAGCACCACCGCCAGCATCCAGGATAATCGCTTTTCATCGCGACTCATGGGCGCAGGCGATGAGGTATCGTCCGGCACATGGGGCTTCCCCGGAAACAGCCAGCAAATCAGGAGGACAAGCGCTGCCCCTTTGAGCCAGCCGAGAACGGGGGTGTGCAGCAACAAATACGGCAAATAATTCAAATGGATGCCATACGAACCTTCCGTTGCGCCGCTCATGACAAGGTTAGGCACGTTAGCAGGGAGGATTGTGGCGGAAAGCTGGAAGGTGCCAAAACCCACCGCCAGCGCCAGACCGTACCAGGCGCGTGAATTGTCAGCAATTCCGGCGCGTTTCGCCATTGCCGCAACAATCGGCATCAGCAATGCGATACGCCCCATGTTGGAAGGCATGACAAACGCCAGTGCATAACTGAGTAACACCACACTCGCCACCATCAACGGCCAGGAGTCGGTTAGCCTTGCCGACAATGCCCTCGCCGCCCGGTCCGCCAGCCCCGTTTTACGGATCGCAATTCCCAGCACAAATCCGCTAAATACCAGCCAGAATGCCGAAGAGGCAAAGCCGCCGAAGATAACGTCCGGCGGCGCAATCTTTGCCACCATCGCAACGGTAAAAAACAACAACGCCGTAATAAATTCCGGCAGCAGGGACGTCGCCCAGAGCAGAATGGTGAGACCGACAAGCAGTGAAGGGATGAACAGAGGGTGCGAAAACCAGAGCGACATGCCTGTCTCCTGTTGTTTTTTTCAACAAGGATACGGGGACAGGCTGATAGAGTAAACGCCAGATATGGTGGGTTACTTCAGAATATCACATTGATGATCCTGAATTTCCTCGGCAGACGCCAGGTTGAACGCCAACAGATTGCGTTGTGTTGCCAGCAATACAAAAGTGTCATCGCTCTGGCGCACCATTGCCAGTGCGTAGCTACCCATATGATCGCGCGCTTCTGGCACCTCTTCCGCCAGCATCATAAAGGGACTGCGCTGCGCCAGTTCGTTCTCGGTGACCCGACGGGCCAGATACTCGTGTCCGCGTAATCCACCCGCGAGCGGCAACCAGCGAGTGCCGATTTTTGCCATATTGTCATCAAGTTGCGCTCTAACGTCCTTGCGCAAACAGGAGATATGGATGTGGAAATGGTTTTGCGTCCGCCCGGTGCGTGAGTTGATTGCCAATGACACGGCGCTGTCAGGGATCTCCTGTCCGTACTTTTGGCTCATAAAACTACGCGCCTGCCAGGCCAGCCAGAAGAAATTGGGCGTGAACGGCTCCGTCAATAAGGGACTCTCCGTGCCGTTAATGCGGTAAGTTGGCATTAACAGATATTGCAGAGGGCCATTTCTGTCTTTAAACACCACATAACCTGCCTCCGGCGTCACTTCTGTACAGGGCGCCGGATTGTGATGCTGACGCTGATTAGGTACGCACTGCTTCAGGACTTTCTCCCGTAGCGCATCCGGATTTCCTGCAAATTTCCAGTAGCCGATACCCGCTGCGGCGGCGATGACGACAATCGCCAGTGAAAGATAACCTGCTTTTTTCATTGTGCGTTTCCTGTATCTCATTGAAGTGCAAGAGTAACGCAAAATGATGACAATTAAAAAAGCCCGATGGCATAGCGCCAGCGGGCCTGAAAATCGCAGAAATGGTTAGCGTTTGCTGATTTGGTCGAAGGTTCCACCGTTTGCAAAGTGCTCTTTTTGCGCTTTTGTCCAGCCGCCGAACGCCTCATCAATGGTGAAGAGTTTCAATTTCGGAAAAGCGCCTTCATATTTCTTCGCAACATCAGGATTGCGCGGACGATAGTAGTTTTTCGCTGCAATCTCCTGGCCTTCCGGCGAATAGAGGTACTTCAGATAGGCTTGCGCCACCTCAGTGGTGCCTTTTTTCTCAGCCACTTTATCGACGACCGAAACGGTCGGTTCCGCCAGGATTGACTCGCTCGGGGTCACAATCTCGAATTTGTCTTTACCGAGTTCATGAGTTGCCAGCAGCGCTTCGTTCTCCCAGGCAATCAGGACATCACCAATCCCGCGTTCTACGAAGGTGTTGGTTGAACCACGAGCACCGGAATCGAGGACTTCCACATTCTTAAACAGCGCCTTCACGAAGTCCTGGGCTTTCGCCTGGTCGTTGTTGTTGTGGTGCAGGGCGTAACCCCACGCCGCCAGATAATTCCAGCGTGCGCCGCCTGAGCTTTTCGGGTTCGGCGTGATGACGGATACGCCAGGTTTTACCAGATCGTTCCAGTCATGAATTTGCTTTGGATTCCCTTTACGCACCAGGAAGACGATGGTGGAGGTGTAAGGCGCAGAGTTATCCGGCAGACGTTTGATCCAATTTTTATCAATGCGACCACGTTCCGCAATGGCGTCTACATCGTAGGCCAGCGCCAGGGTTACCACATCCGCCTCAATGCCGTTAATCACGGAGGTCGCTTGCTTGCCGGAACCACCATGTGACTGGCGGGTCACCACGTTATCACCCGTTTGCTGTTTCCAGTGCGCGCTAAACGCTTTGTTGTACTGCTCGTACAACTCACGCGTTGGATCATACGAAACGTTAAGTAATTGAATATCCTTCGCCAGAACGCTGGTGGATGCCAGCAACAACGTTAATCCCACGCCCCATTTGTTCATCGCCCAACTCTCTTATGCTGTGTTGTGATGATCAGAGCGTGCCAGAAAGGAATTCAAACATTAAAGAATAAAAAAAGATTTGCTATAACTATGGGGAATATAAATAAACGTAAAAAAGGCGGGATTCACTCCGCCTTTATACCTGATGGCGCTACGCTTATCAGGCCTACATGCTGCATTTGTAGGCCGGATAAGGCGCAAGCCGCCATCCGGCAATTGCGATCAGTACAGTTTCTTCGCGCAGTCCAGCCAGTCACCTTTGAATGGGCGCTTCATGTTTTCGATAGCGTCGATGATGTCGTGGTGAACCAGTTGTTCGTTCTGGATACCGACGCAACGACCGCCGAAACCTTCCTGCAGCAATTCAATGGCATACGCCCCCATGCGGGACGCCAGAATACGGTCGTAAGGCACCGGAGAACCACCACGCTGAATGTGTCCCAGTACGGTTGCACGGGTTTCACGTTTGGTCTCTTTCTCGATGAAATGCGCCAGTTCGTCAACGTCACACATGTGTTCAGTGATAGCGACGATGGCGTGTTTTTTGCCTTTCGCAATACCGGCTTTGATTTCAGCGACCAGATCTTCGCGGCTGAATTCCACTTCCGGCACCACAACAAACTCACAACCACCGGCAATCGCTGCCGCCAGGGTCAGGTCGCCACAGTAACGTCCCATCACTTCAACGATAGAGATACGTTGGTGAGAGGAGGAGGTATCACGCAGACGGTCAATCGCTTCAACCACCGTCCCCAGCGCCGTAAAGTAACCGATGGTGTAGTCGGTGCCTTTGATGTCGTTGTCGATAGTGCCTGGCAGACCAATGCATGGGAAGCCCATTTCAGTCAGGCGTTTTGCACCCATATACGAACCGTCACCGCCGATCACCACCAGCGCGTCAATGCCCCGTTTTTTCAGGTTTTCGATAGCCACGGCACGCACATTTTCATCACGGAATTCCGGGAAACGCGCGGAACCGAGGAAGGTGCCGCCACGGTTGATCATGTCGGACACGCTGTAACGGTCAAGCTGAACCATACGGTCTTCATACAGACCCAGGTAGCCGTCATAAATACCCATTACTTCCAGCCCTTCCGTCAACGCTGCGCGCACAACGCCACGGATTGCTGCGTTCATGCCCGGCGCATCACCGCCGCTTGTCAACACACCGATTTTCTTAATCATGACTACCTCTGAACTTTGGAATGCAAAATGAAATCTGTTGCCGGAAGCCGATTCTGCATATCGACACGATCCAACGCATATGCAGATAGTATAGCAATCACTTCCTGCTGAATTGATTCAGGTCAGGCCAAAAGGCGGTAATTTATACACAAAATGCTGGCCTGGTTCACTTTTTTTACAACGAATTACGAAAGCTCAAACCTTTTACCTTCCCTGGGTACGACGGAACACGGGTCCTGATGGATAATGACATCAGAGCCCGGAAAACGCCGTAAAATCGCCTGCTCCACCTGTTCAGCCACCAAATGGGCCTGAACGAGAGGCAGATGATCTTCCATTTCCAAATGAATCTGAATAAAGCGAGTCGGCCCTGACTGCCGTGTGCGAAGATCGTGAGCGCCGCTGACACCCGGCCATGATGTCACGATACCAATAATTTCCTGACGTTCGTCGTCGGGCAATGCGCGGTCCAACAACGATTGCACCGCCTCATATCCCATTCGCAACGCGCTATATAGAATATAGATGCCGATTCCCAACGCAAACAAGGCGTCTGCACGATGCCAGCCATACCAGGCGAGGCCAAGCGCCACAAGAATCGCTCCGTTCATCATAACATCAGACTGATAATGAAGCATATCTGCCCGCACAGCCTGACTTTGCGTCCTGCGCACGACCCAGCGCTGAAACGTGACCAAAATAAGCGTGCAGACCAGTGCGATAACCGTCACCACGACGCCAACGCCCGGATCCTTCATCGGCGTGGGTTGGATGAGGTGTTGAATGCCGGTCAAAAATAAAAACAGCGCAGAACCCGAAATAAACATACTTTGCGCCAGCGCCGCCAGCGATTCGGCTTTGCCGTGCCCGAAAGTATGTTCATCGTCTGCGGGTTGCAGCGAATAACGCACCACCAGAAGATTCGTTAGCGACGCGGCAATATCCACCAGCGAGTCCACCAGCGCCGCCAGAATACTTACCGACCCGGTGTACCACCACGCAAAAATCTTGATTAAAAGTAGCAACGACGCCATCACTGTTGCAGCGATTGCCGCCCGGCTTACCAGCCGTCCATAGGTTTGATTCATAAACACTCCTGCCAGGACATGCCGGTAGTATAACGGATGACGTAAAACAGTCAGACAATAACCGGATGACAAATTGAGGGCAAAAAAAACCCCCACATCATGTGGGGGAAGACAGGGATGGTGTCTATGGCAAGGAAAACAGGGTTTGTTACTGGGAACGTGAGCTGCTACTACTCAATAAATTCAACGATGAGCCTTTTTGCCATTGCGCCACGTCGCGCAGCTGCTCCATTCGTTGCTGATGTTTCTCATTTAAAACCGCTTGCTGCTCCGGCGTTAACAGGCGATACATCTGGTTGCGAACCCTGGCCATTTCGACCTGGCGGGCAACCTGTTCTTGTGCCATTTTTTCTGCCTGAGCGCGCACAGCGCTTTCATCAAATTTTTCTGCGGTGACAAGGCGATGCATTGTCTCCACTTCGCTAACATTAACAGGAGGCTGTTCGTGTCTTGCCTGCTGCATCAGATCTCTCATCTGTTGACGCTGATGTTCGGTTAAACTTATGCCGTCAAACATATGGCTCTGCGTACTGCGCTGCGTCGATCCTTCGCCCTGGTGCCAGTTATCGCCTGTAACGACTTCAGCAGCGTGGCTTAAAGAACTGAGTGCCAGCGTTGAGGCCATGACGGCAGCGGTAACTTTGCGCATCACTTGCTCCCAAAATCTTTTCTGTCGCGATTCAACGAGAGACAGTTTACGATTCGGGCTGCAAACATGCGTCAGGGGGTGTAAAACAACGTAAAGTCATGGATTAGCGACTCCTGATGACGTAATTTCTGCCTCGGAGGTATTTAAATAATGAATAAAATCCTGTTAGTTGATGATGACCGAGAGCTGACTTCCCTGTTAAAGGAGTTGCTCGAAATGGAAGGCTTCGATGTGCTGGTTGCCCATGACGGGGAGCAGGCGCTTGAACTTCTGGACGACAGCATTGATTTACTTTTGCTCGATGTCATGATGCCGAAGAAAAACGGTATCGATACATTGAAAGCGCTTCGCCAGACACACCAAACCCCCGTAATCATGCTGACCGCGCGTGGCAGCGAACTGGATCGCGTACTTGGTCTTGAGCTGGGCGCGGACGACTATTTACCCAAACCGTTTAATGACCGCGAACTGGTCGCGCGCATCCGCGCTATCCTGCGCCGCTCTCACTGGAGCGAACAACAGCAAAGCAGCGATAACGGCTCGCCAACGCTGGAAGTGGATGCCTTAAGTCTCAATCCAGGTCGCCAGGAAGCCAGCTTTGATGGCCAAACTCTGGAGTTAACCGGCACCGAATTCACCCTGCTCTATTTGCTGGCTCAGCATCTCGGCCAGGTGGTTTCGCGTGAACATTTAAGCCAGGAAGTGCTGGGCAAACGCCTGACGCCGTTTGACCGTGCGATTGATATGCATATCTCGAACCTGCGCCGTAAGCTGCCGGAACGTAAAGACGGACATCCGTGGTTTAAAACCTTACGTGGCCGCGGCTATCTGATGGTCTCCGCTTCATGATAGGGAGCCTTACCGCGCGCATCTTTGCTATCTTCTGGTTGACGCTGGCACTGGTGTTGATGTTGGTTCTGATGTTACCCAAGCTCGACTCACGCCAGATGACCGAGC
The DNA here is from genome assembly GCF_059418505.1 of Citrobacter sp. GW821-FHT07H02. Lineage (NCBI taxonomy): Bacteria > Pseudomonadati > Pseudomonadota > Gammaproteobacteria > Enterobacterales > Enterobacteriaceae > Citrobacter > Citrobacter sp. GW821-FHT07H02. The sequence continues at coordinate 61,546 of NZ_JBWKPZ010000012.1, forward strand.
TACTGGACAGCGAACAGCGCCAGGGGTTGATGATTGAGCAACACGTTGAAGCTGAACTCGCGAACGATCCACCCAACGACCTGATGTGGTGGCGTCGCTTGTTCCGGGCGATTGACAAGTGGGCGCCGCCTGGACAGCGGTTATTGCTTGTTACCACAGAAGGACGCGTGATCGGCGCAGAACGCAACGAAATGCAGATCATTCGTAACTTTATTGGTCAGGCGGATAACGCCGATCATCCCCAGAAGAAAAAGTATGGCCGCGTTGAGATGGTGGGACCGTTCTCCGTCAGAGATGGAGAAGATAACTACCAACTCTATCTGATCCGCCCGGCCAGCAGTTCGCAATCCGATTTTATTAATCTGCTGTTTGACCGCCCTCTGCTCTTGCTGATTGTGACGATGCTGGTCAGCACCCCGCTGCTTCTCTGGCTGGCCTGGAGCCTGGCAAAACCAGCGCGTAAGCTCAAAAACGCGGCGGATGAAGTGGCGCAGGGTAACTTACGACAACATCCGGAACTGGAAGCAGGCCCGCAGGAATTTCACGCGGCTGGCGCCAGCTTTAACCAAATGGTGACTGCGCTCGAGCGAATGATGACCACGCAACAGCGTCTGCTGTCGGACATCTCTCACGAGCTGAGAACCCCGCTGACACGTCTGCAACTCGGCACCGCCCTGCTGCGCCGCCGTAGTGGCGAGAGTAAAGAGCTGGAGCGTATTGAAACCGAAGCGCACCGACTCGACAGCATGATCAACGACCTGTTAGTGATGTCGCGTAATCAGCAGAAAAATGCGCTGGTCAGTGAAACGATGAAAGCCAATCATCTGTGGGGCGATGTGCTGGATAACGCCGCCTTCGAAGCCGAGCAGATGGGCAAATCGTTGACGGTGAATTTCCCGCCGGGACCATGGCCGCTCTATGGCAACCCGAATGCGCTGGAAAGCGCGCTGGAGAATATTGTCCGTAACGCCCTGCGCTATTCACACACGAAGATTGAAGTCGGCTTCGCGGTGGACAAAGACGGGATCACGATTACCGTGGACGACGATGGTCCGGGCGTCAGCCCTGAAGACAGGGAACAGATTTTCCGACCCTTCTACCGTACCGACGAGGCGCGCGATCGCGAATCCGGCGGGACCGGCCTGGGTCTGGCGATCGTTGAAACCGCCATTCAGCAACATCGTGGCTGGGTCAAAGCGGAAGACAGCCCACTGGGTGGTTTACGCCTGGTGATCTGGCTACCGCTGTATAAACGCGCTTAATTGTGGCGCCGGGCATCATCCCGGCGCGCAATTTTTTATTTTCCCCACAAACGACGCGAATTGTCTTCGATCTTGCCGCTTAAGCGCCGCTTCTGCATCGTTCTGGTCCAGCTTTTTGATAACCCTGCCGCCGACAACAAACGGTGATACTGCGCATCATCAAACGGCATATGCCAGGCAATAGCAATTGCCTCCTGTACCGTGACGTCACTGACGCGCGACACCAGAACCAGCGGCGCATCCGCCGAGACTTTCCCGGCAGAGATAACGCTGTACAACCAGCCCGTTTTACCAGCGTTTTGCATCTGGCTCGCCATGTCGCTGATGCCGAAATGATAGTTGAGTTTGAAGCAGGGCGAACGCGGTTGCGTTACCTGAATCAGCGTCTCTCCCCACTGGAAGATATCGCCAATATAGACATTCTGTTCAGTCAGACCGTCGGTTGAGAGGTTTTCACCAAACGCGGGCGCGACAAACCTATCCGCCTGTTCCGGGAATTCCCTGGCCCAGTGCAGATAATGCTCTCGCGGGTAATGGCACAGTGCGCGATCGGGCCCACCGTGGATTTTCGCCTCCGCCTGCTCATCGCCCTCCAGACCCAGTTCCGTCAGCATCAGTTCGCCATCCACCTGAATCTTCGCAATCGCGCTGGGGCGGCTTCCCGTATAGTCCAGAACCTTGCCTGTAAACACCTCGACTGGATATCGCATCTGTTCCCTCTCCCCGATAAATAATCCTCATTAGAGCATATTTATTTTACCTCAGCCGCTCAAAATGAGAGCCGGATTCACATGATGAATGGCCAGACATGCTATCAATTAGGATGATTTTAAAACGCCATTTCATAACAAGGAGTCAACAACGTGACAGTACAATCGCAATTTGCTGGTGTCTGGTGTCCCTCCATTACGCCGATGGATAATGATGGAAACGTCGATCTCTCCGGTCTGAAGCATCATCTCAAGCGTCTTACCGACGCCAAAATCGATGTTATTTTGCTGATGGGCAGCATCGGTGAATTTGCCTCTTTTAGCCTTGAAGAACGGCTGATGCTGATCCGGGAAGCGAGATCAATGAGCTCGCTGAAGATGGTCGCCAACGTCTCCTCCACCTGTATGAGCGACGTTTTACAGATGGCGCAGGAAGCCGACAAAGCGGGTTACGATGCGGTGATGGTATTACCGCCGTACTATTACGGACAAACAACAAAGCAGCTCCTGAGCTATTTCCGCAAACTTGGTGGCGCATTACGCGGAAAATGGTTTGCCTACAATTTCCCGGCACGGACCGGCTGTGATTTAACCCCCGACCTGGTCGCCACTCTCGCTGCCGAGTTCCCCAATTTTGCTGGTATTAAGGATACCGTCGATTGCCAGTCCCACACCCGCAGCATGATCCAGACCACCCGTGCCGTGCGTGATGACTTTGCCGTCCTCTCCGGCTATGACGAGTATTACATCCCTAACCTGATGGCGGGCGGCGCAGGGATCATTTCCGGCTTAAACAACGTGATGCCTGAGCTTTTTGTCGACGCGCGCGAGGCGTTTAAACAGGGCGATTTGCAAAAGTTGCGTGAAATTCAAGACAAGATCGGTACCTATATGTCCATTTACGCCATTGGTGAGGATTTTGTCACCACGATTAAAACCGTGGTATCGCGTAAATTTGGTTATTGCACCGGGGTTTCGCGAAATGCAGGCGGTGAGCTGAGTGAGAAGGACTGCCGAACGATTGACGAGGTGTTTTTGACAAAAGGTTGAGTCATGCAGCCTGATGGCGTTACCGCCATCAGGCAACAATCAGACTTATTTTTTCGCGGCGAAACGCGCTGCTGCTTCGTCCCAGTTCACCACGTTCCAGAACTCTTTAATGTAGTCCGGACGGCGGTTCTGGAATTTCAGGTAGTAAGCGTGTTCCCACACGTCCAGACCGACGATCGGGAAGCCAGACGCGCCAGAAACAGCTTCACCCATCAGCGGGGAATCCTGGTTCGCGGTAGACACGACGGCCAGTTTGTCGCCTTTCAGCACCAGCCACGCCCAGCCAGAACCAAAGCGAGTGGCAGCCGCTTTCTCAAACTCGGCTTTGAAATTATCAACGGAACCGAAGTCACGTTCGATAGCGGCTTTCAGATCGCCCTGCAGGGTAGTGCCGGTTTTCAGGCCTTTCCAGAACAGGCTGTGGTTAGCGTGACCGCCTGCGTTGTTACGCAGTACGGTTTTCTTGTCCGCTGGCAGTTGATCCAGTTTCGCGATCAGCTCTTCGGCAGACAGGCCAGCGAATTCTGGCAGGCTTTCCAGCGCCGCATTGGCATTGTTGACGTAGGCTTGATGGTGTTTGGTATGGTGAATTTCCATCGTCTGCTTATCGAAGTGCGGTTCCAGTGCATCGTAAGCGTACGGCAGGGATGGCAGGGTATAACTCATAATCATCTCCATTATTATCGAGCGGCTGGGTGTTAATGCCGCGTAAGCAGTTGGTTCATTATAGTTAATTAAATGATATTGAAAATGATTATCAATGCCGTACTTTTCGTAAGGATATAAACCCTCCCCCACTTACCAAAGATGTGAACTAAATCACCCGCTTAACGCGCCTATTGCCAAAAAGAACAAAAAAGCGGCAACGGGAAGAAGGTTAAGAATCTGCGCAATTTTTACACTCATCACGTCGAAGGGGTAACGCGACAATAAAAACGATGAGGATGACGTCATGAGTAACGCGATTACGATGGGTATTTTTTGGCATTTGATAGGTGCGGCCAGTGCAGCCTGTTTCTATGCCCCGTTTAAGCAAGTAAAACAGTGGTCATGGGAAACGATGTGGTCGGTTGGCGGGATTGTCTCCTGGATTATCCTGCCGTGGACCATAAGCGCCCTGCTGCTGCCCGATTTTTGGGCCTACTACAGCTCTTTTAACCTTTCTACTTTATTACCTGTTTTCCTGTTTGGCGCCATGTGGGGTATTGGCAATATTAACTACGGCCTGACCATGCGCTACCTCGGTATGTCGATGGGGATTGGTATCGCGATTGGCATTACGCTGATTGTCGGTACGCTGATGACGCCCATTCTCAACGGTAATTTCGATGTCCTGATCAACACGGAAGGCGGACGCATGACGCTGCTTGGCGTGTTGGTGGCGCTTATCGGTGTGGGGATTGTGACCCGTGCCGGGCAGTTGAAAGAGCGTAAAATGGGCATCAAAGCCGAAGAGTTCAACCTGAAAAAAGGTCTGTTGCTGGCAGTAATGTGCGGGATCTTCTCTGCCGGCATGTCCTTTGCGATGAATGCCGCCAAACCGATGCATGAAGCCGCTGCCGCCCTTGGCGTAGACCCGCTGTATGTCGCTCTGCCCAGCTATGTCGTGATCATGGGTGGCGGCGCACTGGTCAACCTGGGTTTCTGTTTTATTCGTCTGGCAAAAGTGAAGAATCTGTCGATAACCGCCGACTTCTCGCTGGCAAAATCCCTGATCATCACCAACGTGCTGCTGTCAGCGTTGGGCGGTCTGATGTGGTATTTGCAGTTCTTCTTCTACGCCTGGGGCCACGCACGCATTCCGGCGCAGTATGACTACATCAGTTGGATGCTGCACATGAGTTTCTACGTCCTGTGCGGCGGTATTGTCGGGCTGGTGTTGAAAGAGTGGAAAAACGCCGGTCGACGTCCTGTGAGTGTGCTGAGCCTGGGCTGCGTGGTGATTATCATCGCCGCCAATATTGTCGGAATGGGAATGGCGAGTTAGTCGTTGTGATGACTGAGATGACGCCACTGGCTTGGCGTCATCCCAGTTTCCCGCGTGAACACCACTGAAAAATAGTTACTGTCCTCAAACCCACATTGCATCGAAATCTCACCGATCATCAGGCGGCTATGCTGGAGCAAATATTGCGCGTGGCAGACGCGGATCTGGCGCAAATATTGGTTGATGGTCATACCGGTTTGTGCGCGAAACTGCTGGCGCAACACGCGTTCACTGCAGGTTTCCCTGGCGCAAAATTCATCCAGCGCAAACGGGTGCTCCAGGCTGCCCGCCAGCGCGGTGATCAGTTTATCCAACAGCGTTTCGCTTGAGGTAGCAGGAAGATTATCCGTGGCATAGCGATGGCGCTGCAGGATCATCACCAGTTGCCCAAACAGCAGTTCCGCCATACCGTTAGCCAACGGGCAGCTCTGCTGGCTTTCATGCTCAAGCTGGCTGATAACCTGCCGCGCCTGAGTCATACCGGCGCTGGTCAGACGCCAGTGTGGCTGCCATTGGGTTCCGTTAAATCCAGGTATCGCCTCTTCCCACCGCAGATTTAGCTTCAGCCGCTCCGGGCAGTAGATGATGTTCTGTAATACCAGATCATTAACAGACGTATAGGAGTGTTTATCTTCGGCACGAATGTAGAACAGGTCGCCGCGTGTAATGCGATAGGGACGTTCATTGAGCACATGCAAACCGTTGCCACGCCAGACCAGCACCAGTTCACAAAAATCATGGGTATGTTCCGCAAAGACATTTTGCGGATAGCGATCGGCGACAGCAACCGCCTGCGCGTCGCTTGCAAAAAAGTCGGCTTTATGAAGAACGAGCTGATTTGCCACCACATCACCTCTACCAATAACAACACTCTATTATGCGTCAAGCGGCGGCAAAAAATATTGATATACCCGTCATACTTCAGCATCTGCGTTATTGCAGCAATGCGTCGCGCCCCTGGCGGATATCACGCGGCGACCAGTCAAATTCGCGGCGAAAAAGCGTCGAAAAGTGGTTACTGTCGCCAAATCCGCAGCGATAGGCGATATCGGTAACACTGTCATCGCTATGGCGTAGCAAATGACGCGCTTTAATTAAACGCAGCCGGTTCAAATAGCGCTGCGGCGTCAGCCCGGTTTGTTGTTTCAACTGACGGTGCAAGGTGCGTAATGAGAGCGAAAACCGATCGGCCACGGCTTCCCAGCAGACCTCTTCGGCAAAGTGATCTTCCAGCCAGGCCATCAGGTGATTCAGCCGCGCATCATTATCCGTCGCCCCTTCCATCAGACTGCTTTTGCGCAGCAATACCAGCAGCTGCATAAACACGATTTCGCGATTGGCGACCGCTGGCGTGTCCATCTCTCCATCGGGTTGTTCCAGTTGAGCAACCAACTGGCGCACCTGCTGTAACACCCCCTGGTTTACCCGCCAGTGGGACGGATACAGCCCATCTTGTTCCTGCGGTAAAAGCTGGTTCAGCCCTGCCAGAAACTGGAACGCATCCGGCGAACGATAGAGCACGTTGGTCAGACACAGATTGTCAGTATGTTCATACATGTGTCGGTCATGATCGCGAACAAAACAGACGGTGCCGCCGCTGATGGTATACGGCTGTCCGTTGAACACATGAATGCCTGTGCCATGTTCAACGATCACGATTTCATGAAAATCATGATGGTGTTCAGGAAAAGCAGACTGCGGAAGCCGGGGTTCAATGGCGATAGGGACCTTACCTGACGGAAAAAAATCCACGCTGTGCAATAGGGTCATGATGGCTTCCTGACATGAAGTGGAACATGACTGAAATAGTAATTAAGGGGTCGCCACCTCACCTTAAAGTTTTGACACGAAAGCGCGCATATCCGGTCATTTTTTCAAGACAGGGCAGGAAAGTTCGCTAAATGCGGACGCCGTCACATCAGGTAAAAACAGGCTCATTACTGGAAACTGTGAACGTCATCACGTTCATCTTTGCTTTCTTGCCAGCGGCTAATTTTGGCTGTCAGTAGCAAGAAGGTACCTTTTCCCCGGGGTTCTTAGACTCATAGCCATCACTCCTGGAAGGACCTCATTATGACTTTTCGCCATTGTGTCGCTGTCGATCTCGGCGCATCCAGTGGACGCGTTATGCTGGCGCGTTACGACAGTGAACGCCGTTCCCTGACGTTGCGTGAAATCCACCGTTTCGTGAATTGCCTGCAAAAAACAGACGGCTTCGACGCCTGGGATATCGACAGTCTGGAAGGAGCCATTCGTCTTGGACTGGAGAAAGTCTGCGATGAAGGCATCCGCATTGACAGTATCGGGATTGATACCTGGGGCGTGGACTATGTTCTGCTGGATAAACACGGTCAGCGCGTCGGCCTGCCCGTCTCCTACCGTGACAGCCGCACCACAGGCGTGATGCAACAGGCGCAGGCGCAACTCGGGAAAGCGGAAATCTATCGCCGCAGCGGTATTCAGTTTTTGCCGTTTAACACGCTGTATCAATTACGCGCGCTGGTTGAACAACAACCGGAACTGATCCCCCAGGTGGCGCACGCTCTGCTAATTCCTGATTACTTCGCCTATTGCCTGACCGGCAAAATGAACTGGGAATATACCAACGCCACCACTACGCAGCTCGTCAATATTCATACCGACGGCTGGGATGACACGCTGCTGGCGTGGACCGGCGCGAATCACGCCTGGTTCGGCACGCCAACGCATCCGGGCAATGTCATCGGTCACTGGATTTGCCCGCAGGGTAATCAGATCCCGGTCGTTGCCGTCGCCAGCCACGATACCGCCAGCGCGGTGATTGCCTCTCCGCTGGCAGAAAAAAACAGCGCCTACCTCTCTTCCGGTACCTGGTCGCTGATGGGCTTCGAGAGCAGAACGCCTTATACCAATGATGCCGCGCTAAGCGCCAATATTACCAACGAGGGCGGTGCGGAAGGACGCTACCGCGTGCTGAAAAATATCATGGGACTGTGGCTGCTGCAGCGCGTCCTGAAAGAACGCCAGATTACCGATCTGCCTGCGCTGATCGCGCAAACGCAGGCACTGCCCGCTTGCCGTTTCGTGATTAATCCCAATGACGATCGCTTTATCAATCCTGCCGATATGGGCGCGGAAATTCAGGCTGCCTGCCGTGAAACCGGTCAACCGGTGCCCACGCAAGACGCCGAACTGGCCCGCTGTATTTTCGACAGCCTGGCGTTGCTGTACGCCCGCGTCCTGCAGGAACTGGCCGACCTTCGTGGTGAAGCCTTCACCAGCCTGCATATCGTCGGCGGCGGTTGCCAGAACGCATTACTGAACCAACTGTGCGCCGACGCCTGCGGTATCCGTGTGATGGCCGGTCCCGTAGAGGCGTCCACGCTCGGCAACATCGGTATCCAGCTTATGACGCTGGACGAGCTGACCAACGTTGATGATTTCCGTCAGGTAGTGAGCGCCAACTACGACCTGACCACCTTTATTCCTCATCCTGATAGCGAAATTGCCCGCCATGTTGCGCAGTTTCAATCCACACGACAGACAAAGGAGCTTTGCGCATGACCACTCAACTTGAACAAGCCTGGGAACTGGCGAAACAGCGTTTTGCTGCGGTAGGTATCGATGTCGAAGAGACCCTGCGTCAGCTCGATCGTCTGCCGGTCTCTATGCACTGCTGGCAGGGCGATGACGTCGCCGGTTTTGAAAATCCGGAAGGCAACCTGACCGGCGGTATTCAGGCGACGGGTAACTACCCGGGCAAAGCGCGTAACGCGACCGAATTACGTGCCGATCTGGAGCAGGCGCTGAGCCTGATCCCTGGGCCGAAGCGCCTGAACCTGCACGCGATTTATCTCGAATCCGACACCCCGGTTTCCCGTGATCAGATCAAGCCAGAACACTTCAAAAACTGGGTGGAGTGGGCGAAAGCCAACCAACTGGGTCTCGATTTTAACCCGTCCTGCTTCTCGCATCCGCTGAGCGCTGACGGTTTCACCCTTTCCCATCCGGACGCGAAAATTCGCCAGTTCTGGATCGATCACTGCAAGGCCAGCCGCCGCATCTCCGCCTATTTTGGTGAGCAACTGGGCACCCCGTCGGTGATGAACATCTGGATCCCGGATGGCATGAAAGACATCACTGTTGACCGTTTAGCACCACGTCAGCGTCTGCTGAATGCGCTGGATGACGTCATCAGCGAGAAACTGGATCCGGCGCATCACATTGACGCCGTAGAAAGCAAGCTGTTCGGTATTGGCGCAGAAAGCTACACCGTCGGCTCCAATGAGTTCTACATGGGCTACGCCGCCAGCCGCCAGACCGCGCTGTGTCTGGATGCGGGCCACTTCCACCCGACTGAAGTGATCTCCGACAAGATCTCCGCCGCCATGCTGTATGTACCGCGTCTGCTGCTGCACGTAAGCCGCCCGGTGCGCTGGGACAGCGACCACGTGGTGCTGCTGGACGATGAAACGCAGGCGATCGCCAGCGAGATTGTACGCAACGATCTGTTCGACCGCGTGCATATCGGCCTCGACTTCTTCGACGCGTCTATCAACCGCATCGCGGCTTGGGTTATCGGCACCCGCAACATGAAAAAAGCGCTGCTGCGCGCCCTGCTGGAGCCGACTGCCGAGCTGCGTAAGCTGGAAGCCGAAGGCGATTACACCGCGCGTCTGGCGTTGCTTGAAGAGCAGAAATCCCTGCCGTGGCAGGCCGTGTGGGAGATGTATTGCCAGCGTCACGATACGCCAGCGGGCAGCCAGTGGCTGGAGAACGTGCGCGCGTACGAAAAAGAGATTCTGAGCAAACGCGGCTAACTGAGCGCAATTGGTCTGTAGGCCGGATAAGAGGCATCGCGTCGCCATCCGGCAATCAATAAAACACGAATGCCGGATGGCGCTGTGCTTATCCGGCCTACGTAAGACCCGAGCGATTTCGGGCAACAAAATAGACAGGAACACCGAACATGCAGAACATTATGAATTCCTGGTTCGTCCAGGGGATGATCAAAGCCACGTCTGACGCCTGGCTGAAAGGCTGGGACGAGCGTAACGGCGGCAACCTGACATTGCGTCTGGATGAAGCGGATATTGCGCCATTTGCTGGCGATTTCCACGCAGAACCGCGCTATATCGCGCTGAGTCAGCCGATGCCGTTACTGGCAAACACCCCGTTTATCGTGACCGGCTCCGGTAAATTCTTCCGCAACGTTCAACTCGACCCGGCAGCAAACATCGGCGTGGTGAAAGTCGACAGCGACGGCGCGGGCTATCACATCCTGTGGGGTTTAACCCACGAAGCGGTGCCGACCTCCGAACTCCCGGCGCACTTCCTGTCCCACTGCGAGCGTATCAAGGCCACCGGTGGCAAAGACCGCGTGATCATGCACTGCCACGCCACCAACCTGATCGCCCTGACCTACGTGCTGGAAAACCGCACCGACGTCATTACCCGCCAGCTGTGGGAAGGTAGCACCGAGTGTCTGGTGGTTTTCCCGGATGGCGTCGGCATTCTGCCGTGGATGGTGCCAGGCACCGACGAGATCGGCCAGGCGACTGCGGTCGAAATGCAGAAACATTCGCTGGTACTGTGGCCGTTCCACGGCGTATTCGGCAGTGGCCCTACCCTGGACGAAGCGTTCGGTTTGATAGATACCGCAGAGAAATCTGCTGAAGTTTTAGTCAAAATCTATTCGATGGGTGGCATGAAACAAACGATCACGCGTGAAGAGCTGATTGCGCTCGGTAAACGTTTTGGCGTGACCCCGCTGGCCAGCGCCCTGGCGCTGTAATAGCACCGCCCGCACCCGGCGACACGGACACTGCCGCCGGACATACAGCTATAATTTAAGGAGAGTAATCATGAGCTTTATGTTGGCACTTCCGAAAATCAGTCTGCATGGCGCAGGGGCAATTGGCGATATGGTTAACCTCGTGGCGAATAAGCAATGGGGTAAAGCGCTGATCGTCACCGATGGTCAACTGGTCAAACTGGGTCTGCTGGATAGTCTGTTTGCCGCACTGGATGCGCATCAAATGTCTTACCACCTGTTCGATGAGGTGTTCCCAAACCCGACCGAAGCGCTGGTGCAAAAAGGCTATGCGGCATACCAGGACGCGAACTGCGATTACATCATCGCGTTTGGCGGCGGCAGCCCGATCGATACCGCCAAAGCGGTGAAAATTCTGACGGCAAACCCTGGTCCCTCAACGGCGTATTCCGGCGTCGGAAAAGTAAAAAACGCAGGCGTGCCGCTGGTCGCGATTAATACCACTGCCGGTACCGCAGCGGAAATGACCAGTAACGCGGTGATCATTGATTCTGCGCGCCAGGTCAAAGAGGTCATCATCGACCCGAACATCATTCCTGACATTGCCGTCGATGACGCCAGCGTCATGCTGGAAATCCCGGCATCCGTGACGGCTGCGACCGGTATGGACGCGCTGACACATGCGATCGAAGCCTATGTTTCCATTGGCGCGCACCCGCTCACCGACGCCAACGCGCTGGAAGCGATTCGCCTGATCGCCCTATGGCTGCCGAAAGCGGTAGACGAGGGTCATAACCTCGAAGCGCGTGAGCAAATGGCGTTTGGCCAGTATCTGGCGGGCATGGCGTTCAACAGCGCCGGTCTTGGTCTGGTTCACGCGCTGGCACACCAGCCGGGCGCCACCCACAACCTGCCGCACGGCGTCTGCAACGCCATTCTGCTGCCCATCATCGAAAACTTTAACCGCCCAAATGCCATTGCGCGTTTTGCTCGCGTGGCGCAGGCGATGGGTGTCGACACGCGCAATATGAGTGATGAAGCGGCCAGTATGGAAGCGATCAACGCCATTCGCGCATTGAGCAAACGCGTCGGTATTCCGGCAGGTTTCAGCCAGCTTGGCGTGACCAAAGAGGATATCGAAGGCTGGCTGGACAAAGCCATGGCCGATCCGTGCGCGCCATGTAACCCGCGTACCGCCAGCCGCGACGAGGTCCGCGAGCTGTATCTGGAGGCGTTATGATCCGCAAAGCCTTTGTGATGCAGGTGTATGCCGACACGCACGAAGAGTATCAGCGTCGTCATAACCCCATCTGGCCAGAACTGGAAGCGGTGCTGAAAGCACACGGCGCGCATCACTATGCGATTTATCTCGATAAAGAACGCAACCTGCTGTTCGCGACCGTCGAGATTGAATCAGAGGAGCGCTGGAACGCGGTTGCCAGTACCGACGTCTGCCAGCGTTGGTGGAAACACATGCGTGAAGTGATGCCAACTCACTCGGACAACAGTCCGTTGAGTGCAGAGCTAAAAGAGGTGTTTTACCTGGCGTGAGTTGTGTGCCCGGTGGTGAAAACGCCACCGGGCCATTTCGGTTAGAAATAGTATTTAAAGCGAACGCGGGCACCGTAACGATCGTCTGAGTCGTCGCCATTTATGCCATCACCATCGCTATCCAGAATCGAATAATACAGACCGAGGTAGATATTGAAGTTTTGCATATCCATCACGTTGGCGAACTGATACGAAGCGTGGATAGTATGGATGTCATAGGTGCCTTCATTGTTAATCCAGCAGTCGTCATCACACACGACCCCTTCAAAATCATCAATCTTGTTATGTGCATAGATATAGCCTAGCTCAAAGCGTTTCCACAGCGCATTCAGCCCGGCGGTAAAATCTTGTTCATCGCTGGCGTCAAGATACGCGGTATTCAGGTTCACCACCACGCCGTTATCCGCATCGGTCTTGAGTCCATTCCACGTCATTGTCAGACCGTAACCGGTTCGGTCGGACTGATCGACAAACTTGCCTTCGCCGTTGGTGTAGCCGTAAGCGTTATTGACCACGTTCGATTCCATCGCCGCAGCAACCGAGAACGCACCCTGCGACCACGAGATTACCGGACGCAAATAGGCAACGTTTTTCTGCTGCTCCATTGCGCGACCATGGAAATCGTCATCGTTATAAAGTGATGTACCGTCTTCCAACAGCGTGTTTAATTCAAAGTACCAGTTATCGATCTGTTTACTGACCAGGAAGTTACCGCCAGCATCAGAACGTCCACGGCCCTCTTTCATCATGTAGATATAGCCACTGCCGTCGTCATAAAGATCGTTGGCGGTATTACCCGAATGCTCAATAAAGGTATCCTGATTGAGTGGGAACATATCGTACGCTTCGAAGCGTCCAACCTTCACTTTCCAGTCATTCTCTCTGCCAAAGAAGAAGACCGAGTCATCGATATTCACCGAGCCTGACAGATCACCCAACGGTTGGGCGGAGAATCCGGCATAATAGCCATTATCCAGCTTACGCATGCCATCAAAGCCCAGCAAAATTCGGCCATTAATATTCCACTTTTCGTTAGTCGGATCATGATCAATATTGGCATTGGTCATCGCCAGCAGGCCATGATTACTTTCCGCATCCATATTGAATTCCACATCACCGTAAATTTTCAAATCGCCATATCCGGAAAGCAGTAGATTCGGTGTGGATACATTCTTTTTGGTCTCTTCCGCAGCCGTTTGACCATTGACTGGCGTATTCCCCTGTGCGGCTTTAATTTCGCGAATTTCACTCGTCTGTTGCGCCTCTAATTGCTGGAGCTGCGTTTCTGCTTTCGCCGCCCGGTTTTCAGCTGCCTCCAGCCGGGATTCAAGTTGCTCAAGACGTTGTTCCAGAGTCATTTTTTGCGTTTTAGCAATACTATTATTTGCTACTAATAATAGACCTATTGCTAACGCTAACGTCGATTTTTTCATTTATCCTCGTTCCTTGAAGTAAAGGATGACCCGCATATTCACTTAGGAATACGCGCAATGAATATAAAAATAAAATGTATTTTGTTTTTATATTTAATAGCAACAACAATCGAATGCATAAATAAATCACAATCGCTTGCCAGGTTGTCACAGGAGAATAAGTATTAGCATGCTGATTTTTTAGTGTAAATGCAGTGATTTTTCAGTTCGTGAGGAATATAACAATAGTGGCGAAATAAACGAAATATCGTAAAAACAAATAAATATAGTTTTTGTGAAGGGATAATCGTAATTAATAAATCAGCGTGGTTTGGTAAAAACCACGCATGAGAAAATCGAGGCTCGCTTAATTTTGCTCAGCCACCAGAATCGCCTGAGTGTCCGGTTCCAGCGCTTTGAAAATATGCTCCTGATCGGCGGGGTAACAAATATAATCACCCTCGTTTAACTCTTCTGGCGCTTCCGTCAGACCGACCAGCGCTTTTCCTTTCGTCACAAAAATGTGCTCAATCGCCCCCGATGAATGTGGATGTGAAATGCGATCCGCCCCGGGTTGCGTCAACAGCAGATAGATGTCACGCCGTGCGCCGGGTGGGCAACTTGCCAGCAAAATAGCCTGATAGTGCGCCAGCTCTGCCACGACTTTCGTCCCTTCTCCGCGACGGAGCACCTGCGTTTTTTGTACCTGGGGTTCAAGTAAGCGTGCAAAAGGAATATCCAGCGCAACGCAGAGCGACCAGAGCGTTTCCAGGCTAGGATTACCATTCCCCGCCTCCAGTTGCGAAAGCGTGGATTTTGCAATCCCTGCCCGCCGGGCGATTTCTGCCAGCGACAAGCCTGTACGTTGACGCTCACGCACCAGGCTTTTGGCAATCACGCTGATGGGTTGTGTCATACACGACTCCATGTTTTTTATATCGAACGAATCGTTCGTCTTGTAATGCAAATCTGTTGCGTTCATTATAATGGAAATTCGTTCGATATGGCTAAATAACATGAAGCACTTTCTCTCTTGTCTCAAAGGAGACACGATCAAAGCGATATTTTTAGTCTGTCTGGCTGTGGGGGTTGTCGGCATGTCTTACGGCTCGCTGGCGATGGCCTACGGTTTCCCTCTCTGGGTGCCGTTTGTGCTCTCCATCACCGTGCTGGCTGGCGCATCCGAATTTATGTTCATTGGCATTATCGCCAGCGGTGGAAATCCGTTAGCTGCCGCCGCTGCTGGCTTGTTGGTTAACGCCCGTCATATCCCGTTTGGCGTGACGGTACGCGACCTGGTAGGCACCCGCGCCGCGAGTTTTCTCGGCTGCCATATTATGAACGATGAAAGCGTCGTCTTTGGCCTGTCGCAAAAAACACCTGAACAGCGCAAAGCGGCCTACTGGCTGTGCGGCGCGGGTGTGGCGATTTTATGGCCGCTGGGCACACTGCTTGGCGCAGTGGTCGGCAAAATGCTGCCAGATCCGGAAACCATCGGGCTGGATGCCGTATTCCCGGCTATTTTACTGGCGCTGGTTGTCCCGGCATTCAGGAATCGAACCACACTGATCCGCGCCTGTAGCGGGGCGACACTCTCGCTCGCCGCCGTTCCTTTTGCTCCCGTGGGACTTCCTGTGCTGCTTTCCCTGCTTGGCTTACTGACGAGGAAAAAATAATGGGCAACATGACGCTGTTTATTATCGGCATCGCCATCCTCTCGGCAGGCACCTATCTGATGCGACTGGGCGGGGCAAAACTTGGGAGCCGCTTAGCCCTTTCTGAGCGTTCTCAGGCATTACTCTCCGATGCGGCCACCGTGTTGCTGTTTTCTGTGGCGCTGGCGACCACCTTTTATGAAAGCGACCATTTTGCCGGCATGGCACGCGTGTTGGGCGTCGCCTTTGCCGTATTTTTAGCCTGGCGCAAAATGCCATTGATTGTGGTGATTATCGCGGCGGCCGTGGTCACGGCATTGCTGAGACTGGCGGGCATAAACTAAAAAAGCGCCGCAAGGGCGCTCTTTCGACTGTTGGCTGGCTGCTTATTTCAGCAGTTCGGCCGTCATATGCACGCGGTTACCGGTGTAAGCCTGGGTGATTTTGTAGGCGCTGGCACCCGCCTGTTCAGCCTGAGCGGCAATTTTCGCTTCAGCGCTTTCCAGCGTCGAACCTGTCGCAGTAATCGACTGAGCGGCAAAAGAACCGAAAGACGTAGCGAGAGCGATAACTGCGACAAAAGTTTTGATGCTTTTCATGGTATAACCCTTTTAATTTAGTTGTTTGTATAAGGCATGCTGCCTTGATGTGATAAATAATAGCCTTCACATCACACAACTAAAAGCGGATGGATTTGCCAAACTCATTCAAAATAATTGACTGTTATTTTACTCAACAATCAATCGCTGTGGATGGGTATAAATCGTCGCTCTGCCCGGTTTGCAAAAACCCACCAGCGTCAGATTACAGCGCTCGGCGACTTCAATCGCGAGCGTGGTGGCGGCGGAAACGGCGAACAGAATCTCGACGCCGCACATCGCTGACTTTTGTACCATCTCATAGCTGGCGCGACTGGAAACCAGCGCGGCGCCGCTTCGCCAGGTGTCATCTTCCTTGCCACGCCGACCCAGCAGTTTATCAAGTGCAACGTGTCGACCCACATCCTCATGTCCCCCAGCCAGATGACCGGAGGGCAGAACCCATGCCGCGGCGTGAGTACATCCAGTGAGTTGCCCAATCGGCTGAAAATCGCTCAGATGCCTGAGGGCATGATCAAGGTTCGCAAGGTCAAACGTCTGGGTAAATGGCAGAGGTTGAACGGGTTTACCGATATCGTTGAGTTGCTCAACGCCACAAACCCCGCAACCGGTTCTCCCGGCCAATGCCCGGCGCCGTTCTTTCAGCCCCATGAAGCGCCGGCTGGAGAGCTCAACCTGGACTTCAAGGCCATTGCAGGAAGGTACAACCTCCATCCCATAAATATCGCGCGGGTGGTCGATAATGCCTTCAGAAAGCGAAAAGCCCATCGCGAAGTGCTCAAGATCTTTTGGAGAAGCCATCATCACGACGTGAGAAATCCCGTTGTATACCAACGCGACGGGCACTTCTTCAGCTACCTCATCCGGCTGAGGATGTTGTAAATCCTCACGTTTCCATAAGGTCACCTGGCGAGAACCTGTGACACACGTCACGTTTTTGACTTCTTCGGGATGTATCTTATTCACTTTCTTTTAACCGTATAAGAACACGCATACCAACATTGTGGTATTCTTTACAAACCCCTCCTGGATGGAGGGAAATTACCCCAATTCTGGACCTTTACGGGCATATCCGTAAAGAAAAATAACAACCACTCCCCGCGCATCTGGATACAAATGTAAAAGGGAAGTGACAATGTCGAAACAAGGAGCAAACCATGCAGGTCAGCAGAAGGCAGTTCTTTAAGATCTGCGCTGGCGGTATGGCAGGCACCACGGCAGCGGCACTGGGCTTCGCGCCCGGCGTAGCGCTCGCGGAAACACGGCAATATAAACTGCTGCGCACCCGCGAAACCCGTAACACCTGCACTTACTGTTCCGTCGGCTGTGGGCTGTTAATGTACAGTCTCGGCGATGGAGCTAAAAACGCCAAAGCATCTATCTTCCACATCGAAGGTGATCCGGACCATCCGGTAAACCGCGGTGCGCTCTGCCCGAAAGGGGCTGGTCTGGTGGACTTCATTCACTCAGAAAGCCGCCTGAAGTTCCCGGAATACCGTGCACCAGGCTCTGATAAGTGGCAACAAATCAGTTGGGATGAGGCATTTGACCGCATCGCCAAACTGATGAAAGAAGACCGCGACGCCAACTACGTTGCACAAAACGCCGAAGGCGTTACCGTTAACCGCTGGCTCTCCACTGGGATGCTGTGTGCATCCGCTTCCAGTAATGAAACCGGCTATTTAACACAAAAATTCTCCCGCGCGCTGGGTATGCTCGCGGTCGACAACCAGGCACGCGTCTGACACGGACCAACGGTAGCAAGTCTTGCTCCAACATTTGGTCGCGGTGCGATGACCAACCACTGGGTCGACATCAAGAACGCCAACCTGATCGTGGTGATGGGCGGCAACGCCGCTGAAGCTCACCCTGTAGGGTTCCGCTGGGCGATGGAAGCCAAAATTCACAACGGCGCGAAGCTGATTGTGATCGATCCTCGTTTCACGCGTACAGCGTCGGTGGCCGATTTCTATGCGCCAATCCGTTCCGGTACTGACATTGCCTTCTTGTCAGGCGTCATGCTGTACCTGCTGAACAACGAAAAATTCAACCGCGAATATACCGAAGCCTATACCAACGCCAGCCTGATCGTGCGTGAAGATTATGGCTTCGACGATGGCCTGTTTACCGGCTATGACGCGGACAAACGCAAGTACGATAAAACCAGCTGGAACTACGAGCTGGACGAAAACGGCTTCGCTAAACGCGATACCACCCTGCAACACCCGCGCTGCGTATGGAACCTGCTGAAACAGCACGTCTCCCGCTACACGCCGGACGTGGTGGAAAACATCTGTGGTACGCCGAAAGCCGACTTCCTGAAAGTCTGCGAGTACATCGCAGAAACCAGCGCGAAAGACAAAACCGCTTCGTTCCTGTATGCCCTCGGCTGGACACAGCACTCCGTTGGCGCGCAGAACATCCGCACCATGGCGATGATCCAGTTGCTGCTCGGCAACATGGGGATGGCAGGCGGCGGCGTTAACGCCCTGCGTGGTCACTCAAACATTCAGGGTCTGACCGACCTTGGCCTGTTGTCACAGAGCCTGCCGGGTTACATGACGCTGCCAAGCGAGAAGCAAACTGACCTGCAAACCTACCTTGCCGCCAGCACACCAAAACCGCTGCTGGAAGGCCAGGTGAACTACTGGGGCAACTACCCGAAATTCTTCGTCTCAATGATGAAGGCCTTCTTTGGTGATAAAGCGACAGCTGAAAACAGCTGGGGCTTTGACTGGTTGCCGAAGTGGGACAAGGGCTACGACGTTCTGCAGTATTTCGAGATGATGAGCCAGGGCAAGGTTAACGGCTATATCTGCCAGGGCTTTAACCCGGTCGCTTCATTCCCGAACAAAAACAAAGTGGTGGCATCACTCTCCAAACTGAAGTTCCTGGTGACCATCGACCCGCTCAACACTGAGACGTCCACCTTCTGGCAAAACCACGGTGAGTCGAATGACGTTGACCCGTCAAAAATCCAGACTGAAGTGTTCCGTCTGCCGTCCACCTGCTTTGCCGAAGAGAACGGTTCTATCGTGAACTCCGGTCGTTGGCTGCAGTGGCACTGGAAAGGTGCCGATGCCCCAGGGATTGCCGCAACCGATGGTGAAATCCTCGCCGGTATCTTCCTGCGCCTGCGCAAGATGTACGCCGAACAGGGTGGTGCGAACCCTGAGCAAGTGCTGAGCATGAGCTGGAACTACTCCACGCCACATGAGCCGGCTTCGGAAGAAGTGGCGATGGAGAGTAACGGTAAGGCGCTGGCCGATATCATCGACCCGGCAACGGGTGCCGTGATCGTCAAGAAAGGCCAACAGCTCAGTTCGTTCGCGCAACTGCGTGACGACGGCACCACCTCCAGCGGTTGTTGGATCTTCGCCGGTAGCTGGACGCCGGAAGGCAACCAGATGGCGCGTCGCGATAACGCCGACCCGTCAGGCCTTGGCAATACGCTGGGCTGGGCGTGGGCGTGGCCGCTCAACCGCCGCATTCTGTATAACCGTGCTTCCGCTGATCCGCAGGGCAACCCGTGGGATCCGAAGCGTCAGATCCTAAAATGGGATGGCGCAAAATGGAGCGGGATGGATATTCCGGACTACAGCGCCGCCGCACCGGGCAGCAATGTCGGACCGTTTATCATGCAGCCGGAAGGGATGGGGCGCCTGTTTGCTATCGATAAGATGGCGGAAGGGCCGTTCCCGGAACACTACGAGCCGTTTGAAACGCCGCTGGGCACGAACCCGCTGCACCCGAACGTTATCTCCAACCCTGCCGCCCGTATCTTTAAAGGCGACGAAGAAGCGCTGGGTAAAGCCGATAAATTCCCGTACGTCGGGACCACGTATCGTCTGACCGAGCACTTCCACTACTGGACCAAGCATGCGCTGCTTAACGCTATTGCACAGCCGGAACAGTTCGTGGAGATCGGCGAGAAGCTAGCGAATAAACTCGGCATCGCCCACGGCGATACCGTGAAAGTCTCTTCCAACCGTGGCTATATCAAAGCCAAGGCGGTAGTGACCAAGCGTATTCGCACGCTGAAAGCGAACGGCAAGGATATCGATACCATCGGTATTCCTATTCACTGGGGCTACGAGGGCGTGGCGAAGAAAGGCTTTATCGCCAATACGTTGACGCCATTCGTCGGTGATGCGAACACGCAGACGCCGGAATTTAAGTCCTTCCTGGTGAACGTGGAAAAGGTGTAACGGAGACGACTTATGGCTTATCAATCGCAAGATATCATCCGTCGTTCCGCGACTAACGGTTTCACCCCCGCGCCTCAGGCGCGGGATCATCAGGAAGAGGTGGCGAAGCTTATTGACGTCACCACCTGTATCGGCTGCAAAGCCTGTCAGGTGGCCTGTTCTGAGTGGAACGATATTCGTGATGAAATCGGTAGCAACGTTGGGGTGTATGACAACCCGGCGGATTTAACCGCCAAATCCTGGACGGTGATGCGCTTCTCGGAAGTAGAGCAGGACGACAAACTGGAATGGCTGATCCGCAAAGACGGCTGTATGCACTGTGCCGATCCGGGCTGCCTGAAGGCGTGTCCGGCGGAAGGCGCGATCATTCAGTACGCCAACGGCATCGTCGACTTCCAGTCTGAACAGTGCATCGGCTGCGGCTACTGCATTGCCGGTTGCCCGTTCGACGTGCCGCGACTGAATCCGGAAGACAACCGCGTCTACAAATGTACGCTGTGTGTTGACCGTGTGAACGTCGGGCAAGAACCGGCCTGCGTGAAAACATGTCCGACGGGTGCGATTCACTTTGGCACCAAAGAGGATATGAAAACGCTGGCAGGCGAACGCGTGGCAGAACTGAAAACGCGTGGCTACGACAATGCGGGTCTGTACGATCCGGCAGGCGTTGGCGGTACGCACGTAATGTACGTACTGCACCATGCCGACAAGCCGAATCTGTACCACGGTCTGCCAGAGAACCCAGAAATCAGCGCGACCGTGAAATTCTGGAAAGGCATCTGGAAACCTCTCGCAGCGGTCGGCTTTGCCGCGACCTTTGCAGCCAGTATCTTCCACTACGTTGGCGTAGGTCCGAACCGTACGGAAGAGGAAGATGACAATCTGCACGACGAGAATGACGAGGTGCGCAAATGAAACGACGTGACACCATCGTGCGCTACTCCGCGCCGGAACGTATCAACCACTGGGTCACCGCCTTCTGCTTCATCCTGGCGGCGGTGAGCGGGCTGGGGTTCTTCTTCCCCTCCTTCAACTGGCTGATGCAGATCATGGGCACTCCACAACTGGCGCGAATTCTGCACCCGTTTGTTGGCGTAATCATGTTTGCCTCGTTCATCATCATGTTTTTCCGTTACTGGCACCACAATCTAATCAATCGGGATGATATCTTTTGGGCGAAGAATATTCGTAAGATCGTCGTCAACGAGGAAGTAGGTGACACCGGACGATATAACTTCGGTCAGAAATGCGTTTTCTGGGCGGCCATTATCTTCCTGGTGCTATTGCTGGTGAGCGGTGTGATCATCTGGCGCCCGTACTTTGCGCCTGCTTTCTCAATCCCGGTGATCCGATTCGCGTTAATGCTGCATTCATTTGCCGCAGTGGCGTTAATTGTGGTTATCATGGTGCATATTTACGCCGCCCTTTGGGTTAAAGGCACCATTACCGCGATGGTGGAAGGATGGGTTACCAAATCGTGGGCGAAGAAACATCACCCGCGCTGGTACCGTGAAGTCCGCCAGAAACAGGAAAAGTCATCTGAATGAGTATTCGCATAATCCCGCAAGATGAGCTGGGTTCGAGCGAAAAACGCACGGCGGATATGATTCCGCCGTTGTTATTCCCCAGACTCAAAAATGTATATAACCGCCGCGCTGAACGTCTGCGCGAGCTGGCTGAGAATAACCCACTGGGCGATTACCTGCGCTTTGCCGCGCTGATCGCGCATGCCCAGGAAGTGGTGCTGTACGATCATCCGCTAGAGATAGATCTCACCGCACGCATCAAAGAGGCAAATGAGCAGGGTAAGCCGCCGCTGGATATTCACGTTTTACCGCGTGATAAACACTGGCAGAAACTTCTGCTTTCACTGATTGCCGAGCTGAAACCCGAAATGAGCGGTCCGGCACTGGCGGTGATTGAGAATCTGGAGAAAGCGTCCTCTCAGGAGCTGGAAATGATGGCCAGCGCGCTGTTTGCCTCTGACTTCTCGTTGGTGAGCAGCGATAAAGCGCCGTTTATCTGGGCCGCGTTGTCGCTCTACTGGGCACAGATGGCGAGCCTGATTCCAGGCAAAGCCCGTGCGGAATATGGCGAGCAACGCCAATTCTGCCCGGTGTGCGGCTCAATGCCAGTCTCCAGCATGGTGCAAATTGGTACGACCCAAGGGCTGCGTTACCTGCACTGCAACCTGTGCGAAACCGAGTGGCACGTGGTACGCGTGAAATGCAGCAACTGCGAACAGAGCCGCGATTTGCACTACTGGTCTCTCGATAACGAGCAGTCAGCGGTTAAAGCGGAAAGCTGCGGTGACTGCGGCACTTACCTGAAGATTCTCTATCAGGAAAAAGACCCGAAAGTAGAAGCCGTTGCCGACGATCTCGCCTCACTGATACTGGACGCGCGTATGGAGCAAGAGGGCTTTGCCCGCAGTTCCATCAACCCGTTCCTGTTCCCAGGAGAGGGGGAGTAAGTTCTCTTGTATTACCGGGCGGCGTAAGTCGCCCGAGTTACAGTTCATAGGGCGTCACGACGCCAGGTATTCCCGCAAAATCCTTCGTATTGCGCGTGACCAGTTCAAGGCGGTGAACCTGTGCCGTCGCCAGAATAATCGCATCCGGAAGCTTCATCGCATACTCCTGACGCAAAGCAACGCTTCGCTCAGCAATCTCCTGCGAAACACCAATGATGTTAAATGCGCTCATCGCAACCCGTGTGCGATGTTCCTGATTGTATTTCCTGGCGCCAACCAGCACTTCCATCCAGGTGATGAGGCTTATCGCGTTCTGTGGCGGCCATGCGTCCAGCGCTTGCTTTGCTTCCCCTCGCCCGCTGAACAAATCGATTAAAATATTGGTATCAAAAAGAGCCGATCCTTTAGCCATTACCACTCCTCGCGAAGTTTGCGCTGGTATTCAACGCCATCTTCTTCGCAGCCTTGCCACAGGCCGAGTGCGTTAGAAATCGTCGTATTTGACTGCCTTTCCAGATACTGCTCGACCGCTTCTCGCAACAGTTCCGCGCGAGGAAGATTGCGCTGCACCTTGAGGTCATCCAGCCGTTTAATCACTTCATCTGATAAATCGAGTAAAATTCTGCCCATATCCAGTCCAATCATTATGCTCATATATATTTCCAATATATCATCGCAGATTAAGGTATGAGCAATTTACACCCGGGATATTTTTAAAAATAGAGTGTTTGTGGGGGTATTTTCACTTTTGCGAGCACCTTTCCAGAATTCGTTTTTCCCTGCCGCCCCTATTCCCATCCGCCAAAAGTGAGCGTATAAAACTGTACATCTATACAGCAAAAAGGAATTTCACCATGGCACTGGAAAAGGGTATTGCTGAGCAAGTTGCCGCGTTTATCGCAGCGGGTCGCCCCTCTTCACGTCAACAGAGTATTGATGATCGAAGAGCGGGGTACATCGCCAGTGCAGTCCTGGCGGGAGAGACTGAGTCACGCGTCCATATCCAGACTATCGAACGGGAAGGGATGTCGTTTCGCGTCTATTCACCGCTTCGTGGTTCCACGATTCTGCCCACAATTATCTACTACCACGGAGGCTGTTTTGTGAGCGGTGGCTTTGCCACTCATGACAAGCAGCTGCGCCAGTTGGCATTCTATGGCGAATGTCGGGTGATCGCCGTCCAGTATCGACTGGCACCAGAATACACTTTTCCCGCAGCCCATGATGACGCTCTAAAAGGGGCAGACCTGATCTGGCAGCATGCCGAACTGTTTGGCGTGGATAAGCATCGCATCACGCTTGCAGGCGATAGCGCGGGCGGGCATCTGGCATTGGTGACGGCCTTACGGCTCAAGGCGGCAGGTGAGTGGCAACCTGCACAGCTTATCCTGATTTATCCCATGCTCGACGCAACGGCTTATTTTGAAAGTTATACCCGTAATGGACTGGACTACATCATCACCCGCGATACGCTGCTTAGCGGTTATGAAATGTACCTGCCGGGCATCGATCGCCACCATCTGGAAGCCAGCCCGCTGTGGCGAGATGATTTCAATGGCCTGCCGCCTGTTCATATCATTACTGCAGAATTCGACCCGCTATGCGACGAAGGGGAAGCGCTTTATCAGAGAATGACAGAGCAAGGCGTAGCGTGTACCTGTCAGCGCTATCTCGGAGTCATTCATGGCTTCTTTCAGTTGGGTGGGATCAGCGAGGCGGCACGCGAAGTCATACGAAATGTGGCATTGAAGGCGGGAAGGTAATATTCCCTGTGTCGTTTTGCATTGCCATCTGGTGCTAATAGATAACACACCATGATGAGTTGATGCCCGGTATAAACAGTATCACCATGAGCGATCACCCCGACCGTTTCATTATCAGAACAGTCGACACTGGCCGCTCTGGTTCAACCCGTGAAGTGGTCCGATCCGCCCTCTGAGCTAACCTCTACTCTTCCTCGTTACCACCCTCTTCGTACGCGCCAAACGGCTTCGCGGGTAGCACAATGTAAGTGCCTTCAAACACCACACCCGGCGCGTCATCACCGAATAGTTCCACCTGCATCTGCACACGGGCTTTACGTCCGCGAGCGAGCCTGTCCAGGTCCCCACTTAACGAACCTAAATCAGCGACTGCACTCGGTTTGCCGCTGATGGGCTTGCTGTAGCGAATATGGGCATCAGCAAGAATAATCGTGCCGCCAAGATGGCGTTCGCGCAGCATTAACCAGATAAGCCCCCACCCCGTCAGCGTTGCCAGAGAAAAAAGACTTCCGGCAAATAAGGTTTTATGCGGGTTCTGGTTGCCCATTTCAGGCATGGTGGTGATAAATTTTTGCCCGGTGTATTGCTGAATACGCACCCCCATTTTCTCACTCAGAGGGATGTGCTCATACCAGGCACTCTGTAGCTGCCCGCACCAGTCGCCGCGATGCAGAATGTCATCCAGTGTGGCGACAGGTTTAATCATTAAAAAGTGTCGAACCGGTGTGGTTTGCGGCGTGGTAATTTCGCCCTGATTAACAAAACCCAGTTTGGCGAAAAATTCGACGGCATCTTCACGGGCGCTACAGGTAACACGCTTTACCCCTTCCTGGCGCGCCACGGATTCCAGGGTCATCGCCATCAATGTTCCCAGCCCTTTCTCCTGCACCGCAGGATCAACAGCCATAAAGCGGATAGAGGCTTCGTTATCGGCATTGATATACAGCCTGCCAACAGCGACCAGATTCCCCTCTTCGTCCACGACCATCTGATGATGGGCCATGGCATCCCAGGCATCTCGTTCGGAGCCTTTTGGCTGATGCAGGGGTTTACGCAGCATTTCCCAGCGAAACTGATAGTAACGCTCTAATTCTTCTTCTGTTTGCGGTACTCGAAGGTGATACATAGCTGTACTCTCTCTTGTTACCCGCGGCCACACCGGAAGCTGGTTCATACCTGTAACCAGAACGTCACGGGGCCATCATTAACCAGCGAAACCTGCATATCGGCAGCGAAACGTCCGGTTTGCGTGTTCATTTCCTGTTGGCGGCAACGCTCAACAAAGTATTCATATAGCGCTTCTGCGCGATCCGGCGCGGCACCCTTTGAGAAACTCGGACGCATCCCGCGCTCGGTATCAGCTGCCAGCGTAAACTGTGAAACCACCAGCACGCTGCCTCCTGCCTGCTGCACGTTCAGGTTCATTTTGCCTTCGGCATCGCTAAAAATTCGGTAGCCCAGTACGCGTTCGCACAAGCGGTTCGCTTTCTGTTCGTCATCATCCTTTTCGACACCCAATAACACTAAAAGTCCTGGGCCAATTTCACCCGTCACCTCTCCCTCCACGGTGACGTTGGCACGGGTTACGCGCTGAATTAATGCAATCATAGCTGATCTGCTTCTTGTTTTTGTTTGCGGTAATTCTGAGAGTGACAGTTATTACTACGGCAGGCAAGACGAATACGCCACTCCAGGGCCCATTCAGATCAACAAATTAAGGCGTGTCTCCGGCACACCTTAAATCAGCTGACAGGAAAAATACCCTGCCAGGCACGGCGATCACCGCGCATGAAAGCGCTCCTGATGAGCGTGGGCGGGTACTTATGGGCGCTGTATTTTCTTATACTGCAAGGGAGTATATTTCATCAGTTTTTTAAAGCGCGTAATAAAATAAGTCACATCGTTAAAGCCTACGGATTTCGCAATATCCGATACCGATAAGTGGGTGGTTTGCAGGAGATCACACCCCTCTTTTATTCGTCGACAAAGAATATATTCCTGAAGTGTTCCGCCGGTTTGCTCTCTAAAAATTTTAGAGATATAGCCGGGTGAAAACCCTAACTCGGCAGATAACAATTCAAGCGATAACCGTTCAGAGTAATGACGCTCGACCCAATCCATAATATGCGTAGAGAGCGTGATATCTTTTTTCCTGAAGCTTTCATCGGTATCCGGCAGGCTATTCATCAGCTGCATAGTCAGCAGCATGACTTCGCTAATATGATAATCCGGCCCCTGATTAACCGCTTCAAACTGTTTTAACGTCGTCGCAATAAAATCCATTTTGTCTGATAAGTCATAAGCCTGCGCCGGCGATGAATCCGATGACAGATAGCGAAAATTTTTGTAGTGCCTGGGAAAGGACTCCAGTGCCTTCAGAACCTGGGTTTGATCAATATGCACAATAGTGCGTATGTAGGGATGCTTTTCACTTCCGTTGATTTGCACCTTGTGCAGGCGGAAGGGAGGGAAAATAAACATACGGCCAGGCCTTGCCGTATACTGCTGGTTATCAACCACCACCAGACCATAACCACTTAGAATATAGATAATTTCCAGACATGGGTGCCAGTGGTAGTAATGTGCGACGGCGGTATCTCTCTGGCGGAAAACCATAGAACTGCTGTCTAACTTGATGTTTTCAAATAAAGACGTCGATTTCATCTACCTGCACCTGGAATAATGTCTACTTAATTTGATCACATACTCTTTATCCATATTGCATAGCTTTCTGGAAAAACGCAAAAGCGGCAGCCAGTCAGTACGGCTGGCTGCCGCTTTTGCTGGCGCATCAGGTAATCGCTATTTCTACATGATTAATCACTAACTGCTGTGCAGAAACGTTGAAGTGAATCTCCGGCAAACGCTCCTGAACGCCGGTCAGCGATGAGTAATACCAACCCGCCAGCCAGTGCGTACCTGCCGACAAATCCATCGCCAGGCACGGCACGATAGAAGGTTCGGGGTACATAATATTACTGTTAGGCGGCGTCACAACTTTTGTCGAACGACGATTGCTCACCAGGTCCTGAACACCACTACCGCCATTTTCTGAACGTAAAAAGAGGGCAGACGTACTATCGACTGTATCCAGCAAATGATGATAATTAACCGCAAAACCACCCTCAACGCAGTCTATTTCTCTTGTTGTTTCAACGCGATGAATACGCACATGCCCCTGTTCACAGGGTACCAGCCAGGTCGTCACGTTAACATCAGACCAGGGGAGCCATTCACTACGAATAAAATTATCTGTTATCGTGACCGACTGACATTTCTGCCTTCCGCGGTAATAGTTATCATGCTCGCTGAAAAGCAACATCGAATCACATGACGCATGATTCAAACCATATGCCCCGCGTTCAATGGTAAACCCAAAATGGCTGGAATAAGCGAATTTGCAATATTTAGGGTCTGTGTTAACAAAATTAAGCGGGTGAAATTGATCTGACATTAACATCCAGGCATGACGATTATCTTCTGAATGGACAATAGCCTGAGTCGCCTGGACAATAAAATGCACTTTCTCCAGTTCAGGAAATGGCTCCGGCTCGCTTTGCCAGAATTCACTCTCGTCACTGATAGCCAGTATTAATAATGACTTCAACGCCCAATATGGAGAACCAGGGCTATTATAGTCGTCAGCCATGGCCAGATTAGGATAAGCATACCCAATCGAAAATAAACCATCGTTGTGGATAAACGGTTGCTGTAGCCACCAATCAATATGGCGAAGAATAATCCCTTTAATAATCCCGGGGCTAAAAACATCCAGCCCTGTCCAGGCAACCGCACTCCAGAATGCGGTCTGCACAAAACGGTAGGTCAGACTACGTCCAAAAGGAATGGCTGGCCCGTCAGAAGAAAACCAGTAGATATGCTCATGCGCAAATTCCCGGGCGCGCTGGCGGTATCGTTCACAACGTATCGGGTCGACATCCTGCATAAAGTGGCTGTAAAGCAAACCATAATAATGGAAGGCGGAAGAGTTATAGTAGTCGCGAGGCCTGCCCATCCCATCGGAATACCAGCCATTTCCCAGCCAGAAAGGTTCAATAGCGTCCAGATGCGCCTTAATGACGTTCATATCATAATCGCGCCCAACACACTTGAGACCCACCTGCACCAACACAGGGAAAAAATGCCAGTTATTATTCGGAACAGGAAGGTCCCTGCTTTGCTGTAGCCATGCAACCAAATTGTCCTGCTCCTGAGCAGACAACGATGCCCAAAGCAGCGACCCCGGAAGTGCCATTGCCAAAGCGTAGGCGGCCATTTCCACACAGCGCTGATCCGGCCCGTTCACCTCGCCCCAGTATTCTTCATGCTGTGGATCACAACCATGACGTACCCCGTCGGTATATTCCGCCAGCAAATCAACCGAATGACCCGCGCTCCAGAGAGGCAATAAACCCCAGAGCATCCTGGAGAAACCCTCCATTTGCGCCACATCATCAGAATAATGCGCCGCGGTATTTCCCATCTTTATACGACTATGGTGAGGAGAGAAAAAAGGTTTTGCCGATTCAGCCCAGTTTCTCATGATGTCGCAATAATCATTTTTTGATTTCATCAGAACACCTTAACTTACTAAACAGGTAAATCTTTCGACTACCAGTAGGGATTCCATGTCTGGTTTATCTTCGTCAGCGCTTCCACAAAGAAATAGTCACCAAAAATATTGCAGGCATCCACGCCCTTATTTTTATTCACATTACAGGCGCCATGTTTTAACAGCCCATCACAGGACTCCGCAATACACGATGAATAATTATCGATAAGTGAATTCACAATATTCAGCGCTGCGTCCTCATAATATGTTTTGTACCGATCGGTTGCCGGAAGCGCGCTGGCAAGATCGAGTAAACCGCATGCTGCAATCGCCGCAGCAGAACTATCACGGTAAACGTCCGCTCCGTTCAGGTCGAGATCCCAATAACAGACGAGATCGTCAGGTAAACGGTTTAGAAAGTAGTGCGCCAGGCTGCGTGTGATATCAACGTATTCACGTTGGCCTGTATATCGGTAACTCAGCATAAAACCATAGATCCCCCAGGCCTGCCCACGAGACCAACACGAGACATCGCTGTAACCCTGGTGGGTTTTCCCGTAGCGCGGCTGCCCGGTGTTGATATCAAGATAAAAAGTGTGATGTGTGGAAGCATCGGGGCGAACAATATAGTTGGCGACCTGCTGAATATGCTGCGCTGCCGCTAACGCAAATTTATCATCACCGGTTTGCTGCGAAGCCCAGTACAATAATGGCAGGTTCATATTACAGTCGATAATCATCCGACCTTGCTGTTCAGGGTCATTTAAATCACCCCACGCCTGAATCACTTTTGACACGGGATTAAACCGCTCAAACAGGGATTCTGCAGCCTGAATCGCCGTTTCCCTGGCCTGTACATTTCCGGTTAATTTCCAGGCTGAAACACAGGATAATGTATAAAGAAAACCCAGGTCATGGTGATCCACATCGATACGATTATTGAGACGCTCCGCAAAAGAGGAGATCAGCTGTTCTGCCTGTTGGCGAAACGACTCATGACGGGTTAACTCCCAAAGTAACCAGAGTTGACCCACCCAAAATCCCGTGGTCCAGCCGATATTTTCCGTGCGTGGCCAAACGCCCTCAATGCAAATCTCACCCGGTAGCTGCCCATCCAGCTTAGCGATATTCAGCAGCGTTTTTTGCGTCGCCGTATCAATGGCAGCCTGAACCTTCTGCTTAAGCAAAAACCGATTTGGCGTTGGCAAACAAACCTGTTTCAGATGTTCTGTTGAAATTTTTGACAGCATATTCCCCACTCCGTGACTAAGCTTTCGCGTCTACATAGGTATTATTTTCTTTCTTAACACCGGAACGGCATTTAGAAAGGGTAAATGAAGAAACAATAGTGAACATTAATGCCCACATCCCCATATAAAGGTAGGTTTGCTCAAAACCATACTTATCATATAAATGTCCTACCGGAGCAGAAACAAGGGTTGAACCGATATAAATCATCGTCTGGTATCCCAGCAGATACATAGTGGCATTGACTTTTTTATCAAAATGCTCAGCAATATATTTAAATGCTGACACGAGCAACAATGCCATTTCCAGACCATAGAATGTCTTAAGTACTGAAATAGCAATATGATTATGCACCACGCCACAAAGCATCAAACGTACGCCGATTATCGCTCCACACAGCAGTAAAGCGTTTTTTGCACCAATGCGGTTAACAATAACTGGCGCGAACAGCATGGTGACAAATTCAAACCCGTTTTTAACGGTCATCATATAACCATACCATTCATTACCCTTTTCTTTTGTTTCAAAGAACGTCACAAAGAAACGCGGGAATTGTTGCTCAGCAACAAACATCATCCACACCACGCCAGCAATATAAAGCGCAAACATCCAGAATTTTTTAGTTCTTAAAAGAGTAAAAATATCTTTTGATTGAATTCTTTCTTTTGATACCACACTGTTTTCAGCCAGTAATGTATCGTCAATTTTAACACTCAGCAGAACCAGCAGCATCAGGATCGCCCCTACACTACTGATAACCAAGTTAATATTTGGCGAAATATTAAAGAGTATCCCGGAGATTGACGCCCCCGCGGTGCTACCGATAGATCCCATCATCCTGATGCGCCCAAACTCGGTGCCATACAGGCGACTCAGCCGATCCATATAGGATTCATTGGCGGCAACCCCCGCATACCAACCAAGCGCAAGAAAGACTGAACCCGCAATTATTCCAGCCAGTGTATAATTTAGCAGCAAGGGTTTATAAACATATATAAAGAAAGGCGCCACCATCGTCGTAACTAACCCGATAAAATAAAGTAGCTTTTTACTCATCCCAATTTTATCAAGAGTGTAACCATAAAGCGGCTTAAATATAACTGCAAAGACACCATTTACAGCAAAGACAGTACCAATAGCAACACTATTCAGCCCTATGACTTCACTTAACCAAAGTGTATACAACGTAATAACTTCAGCCCACGTAAAGTAATAAATAAAAGAGTACACCCTCATTTTAGCAATGACATGCGAATTTCTATTCATATAAAACTCCTCATTGATGTATGAAAGCACCCAATGAAATAGTAATTCAAATTCAATTATGATTATCACAATCTACATTTAAAGAATGATAGTTTAATTTTTATTTAGCCATGCAGTCAGGACCTTCACTTATTCGGTGTAAACAGACTATACACAGAGCCTTCGCAAAGGTGATTTGACGCGCATCACAAAAAAAAACACACTGCTGTCAAAAACGAAAAACAGTTTTAAAAATGATTGAAAATTTAAATTATCGACACGAAAGTTTAATTTTCTTATTCAGCTACGGTTTGCTGGGAAGCACAGCCATTACAGACTACAGCGAAAAACATTTTTTGTGCATGAGAAAATAGGTGTGACACCTGCCGCCGCAGGAACGTCGCGCAGGTGCATTGAGAGGATTATTTTGCTTCTTCTTGTTCTGCGGCTAGTTTGAGTTTGCGGTATTCCCCGAGAGTGACAGTTATTTCTGCACCAAGCAAGACGATACACCACGTCCAGTAAACCCAGACAAACAAAATTGGGATCACCGCCAGGACGCCATAAATGAGCTGATAAGAGGGGAACATGGTGATATAGAGCGCAAATCCTTTCTTCCCCGCCTCAAACAGTATGGCGGCGACAAACGCCCCGACTATCGCATCCCGGTTTGGAACGCGGATGGTGGGGACAACGCTATACAGCAACCAGAATGAGATCCAGGAAAGCAAAAGCGGAAAAATGCGCAGCACATCATCAATAACGCTATTGAGTTCACTGGCCCAACGAAGGGAGAGCAGATATGAACTGATCGCAAGGCTGGCACCTGCCAGCAGCGGACCCAGCGTCAGGATCATCCAGTAAACGGCAAAAGAGTAGACTTTTGGGCGCGTGCGCTTACTGCGCCAGATGGCATTTAACGCACTATCAACAGCATACATCAGCAGCAACGCCGTCACGATCAGCCCGCAGGCCCCCACCACCGTCATCTTGTTGGAATTGGCGACAAACTGTTCGATATAACGCTGAATGACATCCCCGGTCGCGGGGAGAAAGTTGGAGAAGATAAAGTGACGCAGTTGAAGACTCACGTCAGAAAACATGGGAAATGCAGCGAAAAGGGCAAAAACAACAGCAATGAAGGGCACTAATGAGAGCAATGAGACGTAGGCCAGATTACCTGCCAGGGTCGTCATATTGTCCTCATCAATGCGCTGCCACAATAACTTAAGCCAGGCCCATATTGGACGCGTATGATGCCTGGCTTTTTGGTGAACGTTTTTTAGCATAACAACTTCGCGAAATAGTCCGGGATGGTTGTTTTGTCGGTCACCCTGATGCTGGTGATCCCCAACTGGTTAGCCCCTTCTATATTATCGCCGTTGTCATCAAAAAAGACGGCATCGTCCGCAGAAAAACCTTCTGCCTGCAGGACGTGCTGGTAAATACGCGCTTCCGGTTTACGCATCCCCAGTTCCTGGGAAAGATAAATATGGTCGGCGGCCTGGCGAACCTCCGGGTATTCGTCCGGCCAGAATGTGGTATGCAGTCTGTTAGTGTTAGAAAGGACGACAACCCGATGCCCTTGCTCACGCAGCTTTTGCATAATGCCAATCACGTCCGGGCGAATGCCGACAAAAATAGCCTGCCAGCCATGAGAAAATTGTTCGTAACTGAGCGGCAGCGCCATTTCATGACAAACCGCCTCGGCGAAAGCCTCATCGGTTATTTCACCCCGTTCATGCTGGCGAAAGGCCTCTCCCATCGTAAAACTGTGCTTCAACGAAGCCAGCGGGACACGGCTCAGATCGCTCCAGGTGCCTAACACGCGGTTGAAGTCGATATCGACAATCACATTACCTAAGTCAAAGATATAGAGCATGTTCTTCTCCTTGCTAGCCGTGGATGAATAACTGTAGCGGGAAAGGAGAGGTTTGACTATGTGTCACATCGTGAAACCGGTAACGGTCATATCTGAAAAAGGCGATGCTATGCATCGCCTTGTTTCCCCTGGTGTCGCGTTTAGAAACTGTACTTAACACCCAACATAGCCGCAGTATCGCTATAACTGTTGTCGCCAACCTGCTGAGCGACGTTGCCCCACACCTGCAGGCGCGGGTTAATTTGCCCTTCAACCCCGACTTTCAGTTCGCCGATATTTTTAGTGCCGCTGATTTCATCCTGAATGGCCCCCATCTGGACACTCTGGTTGTGGGTATTGTGGATCCAGTTAGCTTCTACAAACGGCTGGAACTCACGGTTTTTACCATCGTCGATTGCATTATGGCCTTTCAGGTATGCACGCACGCCGAGTCGGGTCATCAGGTTGCCGTCTGTTGTATCTTTCACCTGGGTGCCGTTGCTTTCGCGGTGCGAATCAGCCTGCACGTCCATCCAGATAACCTGCGCTTTTGGTTGGATCCAGTAGCTTGCACGCTCACTTTCCCCCAACAGGACGCTGTAACCGCCTTCAATAGAGGCCGTAATACCGTCTGACTTATATTTCTCGCTGGCCAGATGATCGCCGCTCACGGTGTTATCAAACCAGTTGTACAGAACCCAGCTGTCCAGGTAGGTTCCTGTTTTATCCGCTTCGTTTGCATACCAGGTCGCGTACAGGCCTGCACTGTAGCCATTCACATGACCGCGGGACGCATACCCGGTGTATGTGTTATGCGTTTTACTTTTCTGATTGGCGTAACCCGCCATTACACCCAGATGCCAGCGATCCAGGCCATCACTGCTCCATTGCGCCAGGTCACCACCTATCTGCATCACATAGCGGTTCGCTTTCGTTTTCAACTGGTTGCTACCGTCAGTAAAGCGAGTATGTCCCCCTTCGTTACGCAGCCACAGGCTGGTCACTTTTCGTTCACCCGTCAGCATGTCCGTATATTGCGTTTCCCCCAGTCGGTCATGCAATCGGGTGATAAACAGGGTATTGGCCGCATAGTTGTTCGCCAGATAGCTACCAAATTCCGGGCGATACTGATGTTCACCGGGCTCGGGGGCTGGCGGCGTTGGTGGTTCAACCGGGTCAACCGGGCCAGGAGGTGCTGGCGGGTCAACAGGGTCGACCGGGCCCGGAGGCGCAGGGGGATCAACAGGGTCAACCGGACCAGGAGGTGCTGGCGGATCAACAGGGTCAACCGGACCAGGAGGTGCTGGCGGATCAACGGGATCAACCGGCCCCGGAGGCGTTGGTGGATCGACCGGATCGGGATCTTCCGGCTCTGGGTCGGGTTCCGGGTCAGGATCGACTGGGCTCAATTGACTGGTGAGATACCAGTTGCTGGCATTCTTCACCACATCGTAGTCGTAGCCACCCGCCACGATACGCCCGGCTTTGGTAAAGGTACCGTTGGAGTTACCCTCAACCTGCACAATCTCAATGCCATTAAGGGTCAGATCGCCCATACCACCGATATTGTTAATACCAACATTGGTATTCCCGGCTGTATCACCTTTTACGATCAGTTTATCAGTTAAGGATTCATCGCCTTCAAGCACGGTGTTAAGTACCAGTAACGCATCGGTACCAATAAAGTTCCCCATCACGGTCAGCGTCTTAAAGGTGCTTGCATCGTCTCCAGACACACCATCGGCACTGTAGCGCAGTGTGGATTGATCCAACGTCAGATTAGAGAGAACGGAGGTCCCGGTCATCGTCCATTCACTATTGGCGCCCTTCATGCTCAGATCCAGCGTGCCATGATAGTTGGTATTACTGTTCTGTTGTGAAGAGTCGGTTTTACCCACAAAACGACTCCCCTCTTCCATACGCAGATCCATGATGCCGCCATAGTAGGCACGCAGGTTGCCTTTTATGTCATACACACCGGATGATGCGCTATCAGAAACGTAATCCCAGGAGCGAATCAGCGCCTGCGTACCATAAGCGTAAAGCGCGTAGGCGTTACTATCCGAAACCTCAATAAACGTATTGCCACCCAGGTTCACAATGGCAGGCTCATAGCTCGAATAAGCGTAAACACCATGCGCAGTCGCCCCCGTGGTTTTTACATCCACATGGTTCAAGTTAATCTCGCCCAGCCGTCCGGCATATATTGCATGCGCACTTCGACCTGATGTGGCGATTTTTGTGGTGCCATTTATCGTGACATCCGGGTCGCCTTTCCCGGTACCGGTATACTGAGCAGGATCTTTCCCTGCATATATTCCATATCCTGTGTTGGCCCCCCCTGGACCACGGGTCACAATATCGGCATTACCATGAATAATAATGGACGATCGCGCGTTATCTTTATTCGCCGAGGCATTCGCACGCAGCCCCATACCGTTTTCAGTATCAATCGTGACATTGCCACTGACTTCAACAATGGAATAATCAGCCTGT
Source organism: Citrobacter sp. GW821-FHT07H02 (assembly GCF_059418505.1). Lineage (NCBI taxonomy): Bacteria > Pseudomonadati > Pseudomonadota > Gammaproteobacteria > Enterobacterales > Enterobacteriaceae > Citrobacter > Citrobacter sp. GW821-FHT07H02. The sequence goes on from NZ_JBWKPZ010000012.1 coordinate 97,370, forward strand.
AATTCGCGACCGATATTTATACCATCTGAACTACTGCCGGTCGCTGTAATATAAATATTATCTGCAACCAGCTTGCCACCCGCATTTTTGGAGTGAATACCATCGGCGGCCTTGCCTATGGTATTAATGACCAGATTTTTAAATTTATATCCCGTATTATCAATATAGACACCCCACCCCGTTAACCCCGACGTTGTGCCTTCTGACGTTGTATCAATACGAACTTCATCAAATCCGCTGTAATCCCGGCCTGCTCCGCCAAGTGGATTCCCATAGTGGTAGATAGTCGTATTGTCACATAACAACTGCGCCGTGGTTGTGTAACTACACCCCGCAGCTGCTGCCTGTCCGCTGAGTCCACCGAGTGCCAGCGCACAGGCAATACAAAGTGAGAGCTTTGTTGGAGGAAATCGTTTTTGAATAAAACCAGGAGTTTTCATGAGAGTTCACCTTTTCCGTAAGGCTTTTTTAGCAAAGTGCATCAACGCTGCATTTAAATAAAAACTGAAGGCAAAACAAACCTGTAACTCTTTAAAGAGATAAAGAATATGTAACACAAGAAATGAGTGAGTCATTGCCTTTTTAAATTAAATATAATTAATTATTCAACATGTCAATAAATAGCCAGCGACGACAGGATGGCAAAATTAAAATTGCAGTTAATATATTTGCATTATTCTTATCAAATAATTGTATAAAATAAAAAGCTGAACTTTCAGGAAATAAAAAGCTTATAAAACAATGAAGATGAAAAGCACATGTGAACGTAGAGTAAGGCTTTAGGAATTTTGCATGAAACGCCAGGAAGATTATCTATTTATAAAAAATGTGAAGGGAACCGTCTTTGCAGACGGTTCTTTTATGAAACACCTCCAGGACATAGACATAAAATATGCACTGCCATGAGGTGTGCTGAAAATAAAAAGCTGACGTTCAGTCTCTTTTCATTTCAATGAGATACGTTAACCCAATTGATTAAACTGCCAACATGATTCAATGACCAGAGGAGCATCTGTTGTGACAAACTGTGGCGTGAGGTTAATCGCATTCGGCGCCTGGGTGAGCGGATTAACGCATGTCGCATCGGGCTGTTTATCAAAGACCACCAGGCTTTGTGCAGCCGATGTCATGTTCAAACTCAGTTTTCCTGGCCATTGCAATGTGACATCTAACCCGGAGGAAAAACCAAAACAGTCGTCCCACGGCCCTGGCTGAGGTGACGTTCTTCTGCCTGTTGGCAGTTCGTCACTTCCCGCTTCTTCCTGCCAGTCTGCATCAAAAACGACCTGTAATTGACCGTCGCTATTCTGTTGATTCAGTTGTTTGACAAACCATGGATGCCAGCCTGCAGATGCAGGGAAGGATTCCGCCTTTGAGTGGATCTCAAGACGTAAGACCAGCGAATTTTCTTTAAGCGTCAGTATTTGCAGAACCTCACCCGCCCAGGGCCATGGAGAACCAAGCGGCATTCGCAGCGTCAGCGCATCCGTTTTATGCTCGACGATTTCCCATGATGAGTAGCATGCCATACCGTGCAATGCATGAGGCGGTTTATTCGCGGGTAAGGCATAACGTTGATCGTTAACGTTCAATGTCGCATACCCGAGACGTCCAGCCCAGGGCACCATCGGAAAGCACCCATACTGGAATGCTTTTCGTTGTGGCTCCCACTGTCGCAAAACCTCAAAACCGAATGCCTGTAATGACGTTATCCTTGCCCCATCATGGGGATAAATCCGCAGGCAAATATGTTTATTTTCCAGGTGCACGGGATCGCCCATAGGGCCGGGCCAGGTGGCGTCAAAAGCGTGTTGTAGCGCTTGCTGGTGCTCATTCATGTCGTTACTCCCTGATATAGCGGTAAGGTTTTAATTGTTTTTTCACATCGGGGTTATCGTGTGAATGTGGTTCGATAAGCCAGACGCAAATAAATGAGAGGATTGAAATACCAAAAAGGAACAATGCCACATACCATGGCTCACCTCCGCCCAACGCGAGTAGGCTTGATGCGATAAGTGGGCTTAAACCGCCAAGAATTGCGGAAAATTGGTAGGCAAAAGAAAGGCCCGTATAGCGAACCCGGGTACCAAACATGCGGGTGAACAGTGTAGGTTGCACAGCGAACATCATCGTTGGGCCAAAGTTATAGCCCAGGATCATACTGCACCAAATAATGAGTGTACTTTTTGTATCCAGCAGTAAGAAAAATGGAAATGCAAACAGGATGCAAAAACCGGCACCGAACAAATATAATTTACGCTGACCAACCCGGTCAGAAAGCCATCCAAACAAAGGGCAACAAAAAATACCAATCGCTGAAGCGATAAGCATACCTGTTAATGGTACATCCCTTGATAACGCCAGTTGGCTGGAAATATAAACAATGCCAAAGGCATTAATAATATTCGATGAAACGCTCTCTGCTAACCGGGCTCCCACTGCGAGCAGAATATTACGCGGGTGCTTGCGGAAGAGTTCAATCAGCGGCAAGGGTGCTTTATCGTCGGTCTCAACCGATTTTTGTTTTTGAAAATCCAGGGTTTCTTCGGTATGCAATCGTATAAACATACCGACAATCAGCATCACGGCAGATAACCAAAATGGAATACGCCATCCCCAGGAAAGAAATTGCTCCTGGGTCAGAAAATGATTACAGAGCGCAAAAACCCCTGTAGCCAGCATAATGCCCACTGACGCTGCCGTTTGCGGCAACGAACCCAGAAATCCACGTTTTTTCTCCGGCGCAGACTCTATCGTCATCAACGCCGCACCGCCATATTCGCCGCCAAGGCCAAATCCTTGTATCAGGCGAAGCACCATCAGAATGAGCGGAGCCCAAATGCCAATCTCCTGATATGTTGGAATAAAACCAATTAAAAAGGTTGAAGTCCCAACAATACCCAGAGTCCAGATCAGCGTTATTTTTCGCCCGACTTTATCACCAAAATGGCCAAAAACAATGCCACCCAACGGGCGGGTTAAAAAGCCCACGCCAAAGGTAGCAAAGGCGGCAATCAGACCAATAAAGGGATCGCTGTCAGGGAAGAACAGAGGAGCAAAAACCAGTCCTGCCGCCGTTCCGAAAATAAAAAAATCATACCACTCCATCAACGCACCAGCGAAGCTTCCCATGACAACACGTCTCATGGCTTTGCCGGATAGCCCTTCACTCGATCCAGGTAATTTCTCAGACATAATTTTCCTCTCCATCTCGGCGAGAAAGCTGCGGAACAAAACCACTTTCTATGAGTCAGCGCATCGGCAGAAGCCGACGCGCATTGTGATTACTTTTCCAACTCAGCTAATACCTGTTCATCCTCAGCATCAACATTCGCTCCCAGCGGTTCCCACTTAATCAACACACAAGTAAGGAATCCAAGGAAAGGGACGATCGCCAGCCAGTAAAACGCCTCAGTCTTCAACGCCCCCCATAACATAGGCCAGAAGATAAGCCCGGCAATGGCCCCGGTACGCATGATGGCGCGCGCAAATCCGACACCTGTGGGTCGTATAGTGGGTGGGTAAGAGAGTGTTGCAATGGTCATTCCTAATCCGCCAGGACCGGCAGAGTGGAAGAATATAATCGTGCCCAGCAGACTTAAGGAAAGCCAGGGACTCGTGGTTGCCAGGGCACCTAACGCCAGCAGCGCCACGGTCACTAACGCAAATCCATACATCGACTGGAGACGCGTTCCCAAACGCTGGAGAATGAGCGAGCCGATTAAGCCGCCGGTGACCCCACAAAGTGCGTTCACTACCGCGGAACCCGTTAATGCGCCGGTTAATCCCCCACTCAGTATTCCGGCCAGCGTCAGCGGTAAATAAACGCCCACGGCGTTATATTGCCAGGCCTGCATGGTTGCCACGACACAGCCAAGAATGGTGCGTTTACGGTAGCGTGAATTGAACAAGATGCCATAACCGCCACGAAATTTACTTTCTGGTTTTTCAGCAGAGGTAGCATCTGATTTAGATGACTTAGCAACCTGAGCTTTAACGCCATAGCGTTTTTCCAGAATCCCGCAGGCTTCTTCATAGCGACCGACCCTTGCAGCCCACATCGCAGATTCACCGATAAAAAAGTAACGCAGGATCATGATAATGACGGCAAAGATGGCACCCGCGAAAATTCCGTAGCGCCAGAGTTGTTCTTCAGCAATACCAGACAGAAGCAACGGAAGCAGAACGAGATAAACAACGGTGGTTGAAACATACCAGGCCATTTGCCAAAGATTAACGGACGAACCGGTCTTCTTCGATGTTGATCCCCGTAATTCCGCCACAGCGTTAGTGGCCAGTGGGAAATCAATACCTAACCCAAAGCCCATCACGACACGGCATACCAGCACCCACCAGATATTAGGCGCAATGGCGACGGCTGCCGCCCCGATCGTGCACAACCCCATTCCGATGATAAATGCACGCTTTTGACCAAAGCGGTTAATAACACGGTTCGCTAATAGCCCGCCAATCAGAGCGGCCACTAACACGGAGGCGTTAACTGTCGCCGCCAGACCCGGAGAAATGCCAAACTCGGCTGCAATGTACTTATTACCAAAACCCACCATCGCAGCCTGGTACGCATCAATAAGAATGCCACCCAATGCGATAAAAATGACACCGATGCTGGTATTAACTGCTGAGTTTTTATTTACTATATCAATCACATCCTGTGGACGACCGATTGAATATGGTGCAGGACTGGTGATTTGACTCATCGCAGTGTCCTTCTTCATTGTTGTAGGGTGGCGCTGCTGTTACGCAGCGCCAGACAGAGGTTTACACCATCAATCTTCAGCGAACTGCAGCATGACTTTTATTGAGTCATTTTGCTGCGCGCGTTCAAATGCCTTCGCCGCATCATCGACAGGGAACAAATCGGTTACCAGTTCACTGGTATCAAACCGACCATCCGCCAACCACTCAATAACGGCATCAAAATCCTCTGGTATATACATGCCGGAATTGAGCAAATCGCGCTCAAAGCGTTGCATCATCGGAAGTGGGACTTCGCGAGGCCCACTCGGCACGCCCATACACACCACCGTACCGCCCGCATACACGCGCATGAATGCATCGTTAATCGTGGCCTGAGCCGCAACCACATCAATCGCGCCCGTGAAACGAACATCCGCATCAAGCTCGCCCGGCGCCCAGACATCTGCGGCGCCGAGTTTTAATGCCAGCGCGCGTTTGGCTTCATCGGGTTCGATAACGGTAATTTTTCCCGCGCCCATGATGCGTAATGCCTGAACAATAGAGAGTCCAATGGTTCCGGCCCCGATGACTAACACGCTCTCCAGCGAGGCTTGCGGCATGCGGTTTACACAATGACGCGCGCAGGCTGCCGGTTCAGCAAAGGCCAGAACCTTCAGCGGTAAAGACGCAGGAGCAACGTGGCAGTTCCGGGCAGGGACGATATGCTGTGAACGGGCAAATCCTGGTGCACGAAAGCCTGCAACCTGCGGTGGTTCACAGAGATTAAAGCGCCCCGCCTTACATGCACGGCACTCCATGCAGGCCATAATCGGATCGACAACAACATGGTCGCCCGCGTGAATGTGGGTCACTTCGCTCCCCACCTCCGTTACACGTGCCGCAATTTCATGCCCTGGCACGACAGGAGGTTTCGCGAATGGATGCCCCCCTTTCAGGACGTGCAGATCAGAGCCGCATATTCCATAAAACACAGGGGCAATGCGGACTTCATGTGGTTTCAGTTCCTGGTGCGGCACTTCCACATACTGGGTGGTGACTTTTCCAATATCAGAAAATAAAACCTGGGTAATTTTATCCATTGTTATTCTCCAGAATCGTTATGATTGGGTGATTAGCGTTGCGCGATACCTTCATCAACAATTTCCGCCAGGCGTTGAAGACGTGGAACGGAAACATCACGCAGCATCGTTTGCGGATCTTTCGCCCCGACGACGGAAGCCCACACGGCACGCCCAGCCAGGAATCCTGAAGCGCCAGCTTTCATGGCAATGCGAACCGCACGCCCGAAGACATCCGCATCAACGCCAGATGAGAGAATGACCCAGGGCATCTTCATCTGGTCGTTAAGTTTCTGGCACGCAGCCAGTAACGTCTGTTCATCGCCTTTACCACCTAATGGCATTTCTGCCTTGTAGAGATCGGCTCCCGTACCGCCAAGCTCTGCAGCCGCCGCAACAATGGCAGCTTCTTTGTCAAATTCCCAACCCTGGCGAGGCGGGCGCACTACAGGTTCAATAATGCTCACCAACCCAGCGCTCCGGCAGCGCTCTACAAATTCTTCGACCATCGCAAGACGCACTTCGGCTGGCTCATCTTCCCGCCACAGCACCAACAGTTTCATCGCTTTTGCGCCCATCTGACGCGCCTGATGCGGATCAACCGTTTTGTCGATTTCAACACTATCAACCGGAATGCCATTGCCAGGCACAAAGTGGTCAGCAGCAACGATCAGGCCGCATGAATCAGCCACGGCTCCCTGAGAGACAATTTCATCAAGACAAAACTGTTTATCTGCCAGAACCGCCGAAGCATAAGGAGAAAGGATCTGTGTTGCGGCGACTTTAAAGTCAGTCAACACGCTATCGGCAACGGGTTTTGGATGTCCGGACGCGGCGAACATCAGACGCATGGCTTCACGTTGATCAACGGCCAGCATAGCGAATCCACCACCTGGGCGAGAAATATCTTTCAGCGTGTACGGGGTATTTTGGGAAGACATAGTAACTCCTGTGAATGTTTTAAATTTAAAGTGAATCCGGACGGCCAGCCTGCTGGCGAACCTGAGATAACAACGCACTCCAGTCCTGGCGTCCTCTGCCGTTTTCGCTGGCCGTGGTGTAGTAGGCTTCTGCCGCAATACCCATGTTCAACGGCGCGCCGGTCTGGTGTGCAACATCGACGGCAATGCGCAGATCTTTCAGTGCGAGGTCCACCATAAATGCCGGAGACAGATCCCCCTTCAGCACTTTCCCAGGCCAGGTTGTCGTAAAGTGTCCCTTGCCTGCGGCAGTTCCACTCATAACCTTAATCGCCACATCCAGGCTAAGACCCAGAGACTCACAAAGAACTGCGGCTTCCGCCGACAGCGCGTTCAGCGCAATACTCATGTAGTTGTTAATCAGCTTCACGCGGATCCCCATTCCCGGGCCGCCTGCTTCTACCAATTCGTTCCCCATACACATCAGAATTGGACGCGCCTGTTCGACTTGCTCAGGCGTACCGCCCGCCAGAATCAGTAATGTGCCATCAATAGCATTCACTGAGGTTCTGCCGACCGGGGCGTCCATCATGCTGATGCCTTTCTCTTTCAACTCATTGATCAGCGCATCCGTCTGGAGGGGGTGGATGGTGGACATATCGATAACTAACGCATCATGGGATACGGTTTCATGCACCCCGGAATCGCCCAACATCACCTGCCGAACAATGTCGCCATTTGGCAGCATGGTGATGATGAACTCTGCACCGTTAGCTGCTTCAGCAGGTGTTTGAGCTGCGGTTGCCCCTTGTTGGACTAACTCACTGACGGCCTGCTGATTAACGTCAAATACGCGTAAAGCATGCCCCTTTTGCAACAGATTACTGGCCATTGGGCTACCCATCTGGCCCAATCCCAGGAATGCAATGGTGGTCATGAACGATCTCCTGTCTTTAGTTGACAAAATAATTACAAATAAAAAGTCATTTTCGTCTGTTTTTGAGCATATTTGTAATTTATGACTAAAAACTAGAGGTGCGTCACTAATTTGATCATTTATGTCATTAAAATGAACAAAACAAGACAACTTCACACAGGACCAAACACATATGACCAGAATTGCTTGCGTCGGAATCGCCGTTCAGGATCGCATTTATTCTCTGAACACTTTGCCTGATGGAGGTGGTAAGTATCAGTCAAGTCAATATCTTGAGACGGGAGGTGGGCCAGCAGCGACTGCGGCGGTTGCTATTGCCAGGCTCGGGATTGAAGTCGACTTCATTGGGCGACTGGGTGACGATAGCTGTGGAAAAACGCTGATCAGCGAGCTTCAGGGCTGGGGAGTGAATACAACCTATTGTCGCCAATACACCAATGCGCGCTCATCACAATCCGCCATTCTGGTCGATAATCACGGGGAACGAATCATCGTCAACTACCCGAGTCCAGACCTGGACACTGATGCGCAATGGCTGGAAGAGATTGATTTCACAGGCTATGACATCGTACTGGCCGATGTACGTTGGCACGAAGGTGCATTAAAAGCCTTTACGCTAGCGCGGGCAGCCGGCGTACAGACACTGCTGGATGCAGATATGACACCGCAGGATATTACGCCTCTGGTTGCTCTTTCCGATCATGCGGTTTTTTCGACGCCAGGGCTAAAACGCATGACCGGTCAAGATGACCCAACCAAAGGTTTGAGTCTGGCGGCGACACAAACTGAAGGCCTGGTTTATGTCACACTTGGCGGGGAAGGATCGCTATGGATTGAAGATCAGCGCCTCCACCAGCAGTCTGCGTTTTCTGTTGATGTCGTTGATACAACCGGGGCTGGCGATGTCTTTCACGGGGCATTGGCCGTCGCGTTGGCAGAAAAAATGACGATTGAACAGTCAATTAGGTTCGCCAGTGCAGTAGCAGCAATGAAATGTACTCAGCCTGGAGGACGCGCCGGAATTCCTAATCGTGAGCAAACCGAATCATTTTTGTCACTTTATGCGTAAAATAGTGAACATTTACAGGGGAAGAGTACAGGAGTATTCATGAGCATCACCGAAGTCACCGGTAACCCTCGACACGATCAGCTTGTTCATTACATCGCTGAACGAGGCTATATGAATATCGAGGAACTGGCACAATTGCTTGATGTTTCCACACAAACGGTCCGCCGTGATATTCGTAAACTTAGTGAACAAGGACTGATTACACGACATCATGGTGGTGCCGGGCGCGTATCAAGCGTTATGAATACCGCTTTTGAGCAAAGAGAGCTATCGCTCACTCAGGAGAAAGGGGCGATAGCAGAAGCTGTTGCCGATTATCTGCCAGAACGCTGTACGGTTTTTATTACCATAGGAACCACAGTGGAAGCGGTCGCCAGAGCATTGCTCAATCGCCGGGACTTGCGCATCATCACCAACAGCCTGCGAGTTGCTCAAATTCTGTATAAAAACCAGGATATTGAAGTAATGGTGCCAGGAGGAACTCTGCGTGCGCATAACGGGGGAATTATTGGTCCTGCTGCAGTGAGTTTTATTGAGGAGTTCAGGGCCGATTATTTGATCACTAGCATTGGCGCTATTGAGCATGACGGGGCGCTACTGGAGTTTGATGTCAACGAAGCCCTCGTCGCCAGGACGATGATGAAACATGCACGTAATACGTTATTAGTTGCCGATCACACCAAATTTACGGCATCTGCCGCAGTGTCCATCGGTAACGCGCGTAAAGTGCAGGTATTTTTTACCGATGCCCCCCCTCCGACGTCATTCCAACAATTACTCAATGAGGAAAACATTGAGCTAGTGGTTGCCGATCAGGATGCTTCCTGACGCTTCAAATAAAAAAAGCCGCTGATAATCAGCGGCTTTTTTACATGCTTATCTCGGAGAAGGTATCAGGCTTCGGCTGCCTGCAACTCTTTCTTACGCTGGCTGATGCGTTTAACCAGCATCACCGACACTACCGCGCCGCAGAATGCGAAGCAGGCCATAATACCGAAGACAATCTTATAGCCGACCATTCCTGGGTTTAAATCCAGGATGTAGCCATAGAGACTGAAACAGAACATGGCAGGTGCGTAACCAATAAAGCTGCCCAGCGCCATCGCGGCCCCGGTATGGTTTTCCGCAATTTTCGCTTCGCCAATCGGTGCGAAGAAAACAGCACGCTGCGTAAATACGATCGCGCCAAATCCTAACGTACACGCCATCCCTAAATAGACCGGCATACTTTCATGAGGCAGCATAATGAGAAGCACCAGTGCGACCGTGCTGATCATGAAGGTGTAACATAAGTATTTACTGGGTGATTTCAGTATTTTATCTGAAATCATACCGCCAACCGGACCACCGATCATTTTCAGGCAATATTGGTTAATGATGCCGTAGGCCCCCACCAGCGCGACTGGCAGCATATAAATATTTTTCAGGAACGGAATGAAGAACGTTAATCCGCAGTAGACGGCATAGACAAAGAAGACGTTGAAGGCGATTAGCCAAATCGTTTTGTCCTTCAGTACCGTCGTCATACCCGGGCTTTTTTTCGTGTCTTCGGTATCGCTGACATTGACCGTAGGTGCATCCTCTTTATCGTTCAGAACAAAGAAGATGATTACCCCAACCGCAATGACAATGATTGAATAGAACCAGATACCGGCTTTGAATCCCAACAACCCACTACCAAACCAGGTAAAGACCGCCAGAGCAGAAAACGCCACAATCGTATCAACGATTCCGCGACCGGTTTCGAAGAAACCAAACAAGCGTCCTTGCTGTTCGCTATTACCCAATCGGCTCACCGATTTTAGTAGCACTGGCCAGTTCATCATGTCGCAGGTGACGCCAAACAACGCCCATACAAAGAGTATTCCCCAATAACCAGGCATTGTTGTCAGATAGACCCCTAACAACCCTGTGGCAATCAGCGAAAACGACATGGTGTATTTACGTGGCAATTTATCGGCAAAATAGATAGACAGGAAAAAACCCACCGTCGTAACAAATGAGTTCACCGACATCGCATTACCAATTTGACCATTGGTCAAATGAAAGTATTCCTGCATTGGTATATAAAACGCATCTTTTAATGACGGTAATTTATAAATTGTACCGCCACACAGCGTTAACAGGCTAAATAACGCCCATTTCTTTTTGGTGAGCATAACATCCCCTAAAGTATGACTAAATTCATTATTTTATAGGCAATAGCAACCCGACCATTCTCGAAGAATGGTTTTCCATGCATATAAGAGAAATTAAAACAACATTACGTATTTAGAATATCAATCGCCTCTTTTTTTATTTGTTGCAGAACACTGCGCACAAATTTTATCTGGTTAATCGCATCTTCTTTTTCTTTTATTAGGCGTTCTTCCAGGGCATTGGCTTCAGGCAGTGGTGTTTCACTCATTTGACGCCATGGGATCCAGGGGTTGTCGCCTTCATTTTCGAAACGAAATGCCGGGGCATAATAATCAACTTCTTCTTCCAGGCCATAGGCCATAACCTGAGGTTTTTCATCACCTAAACAGATCAGTTTTGTTAGCAATGCTTTGAACGGCATATCGCCCTGACCAGAGATACAGGCTTTATGACCCAGTCCACCTTCTTCATTAACGATCAGCGCGTCTTTAATGTGCACCTGAGTAATATGCGGTGCCATTGTGTCCAGTGCGTCGAGGGGATGCTCATTCGCATTAATCATATTGGCAAAGTCAAACAGCAGAGAGAGTGACTCCATTCCACTTTGCTTAATTAATGAGGCCAGCTCATGGCTTTTCAGATCTTCATGCTGTTCAAGTGTGAAGGTTAAGCCGCTGTTCTGGTAAGTGTCACGAATATAGGCGATATCTTTGGCGATAATCGACATGACCTCCTGCAGATTACCTTCATAGCGCGGATAAAAGCGGACGGATGACGCACCTGTTTTTAATGCAATAGCGGCAACCTGATCAATGGCTTTTTTATCTGAGGCACTGGTCTCAATATGAACGTCAAGATTCAGCTGACGTGCTTTATCACCAAAAACAGAAAGTTCGCTGTCATTCATGTTTTCGAGTGAATAGCGTTCCCCATCAAGAACATGAATTTTTACACCACGTAGCTGGTTCTCATGCGCGATATCCAATAAGTCATTGGGTAAAATTCGCTCGAGACGCATATTCAGATGATAAGCATATGCATGAAGATAAAGGGGAAGGTTATCTACACGCGCCAGAATTTTTTCTGCATTATTCATTGTGACCATAATACACCTACAAGTTAATAAAGAGATCAACTGCCTCAAATCGCCAGTATTCAAGGTCTATTTGTACGATATTCCCATCGCGGTCAGCCCGATGTTTTTCAATAAGAATGGCCGGCATCCCGGCGGAGCCGCCAATAAATTTACTGATATCGCCAGGCATGCGAACCGGTTTGAAAACCAGCTTCTTTACCACCGTTTCTTTTTTATAGACTTGTTCCCATACGGTAGAAAAAGATTGGTTTTCAAGCTGATCAATAAAACCTGGAGCCACAACGGGATTAATAAACGTTTCATGGTAGAAAACTTTATGCCCTTCCAGTGCACCCCACCCCGTCACCCGATACAGCTCGTCGGATGCGGTGACAATTGTCAAAGGAGCAACCATCTCCGGAAAATCGGAAATACGGCTTTTCTCAGTAAATCCCCATGACGGTTCCCTGCCCTGTTCAAGCGCAGCACGCTGAAAGCTTGCCGATAATTCCGGGCTGTAATTGAAGCGTGGCTGGGTGACGAACCATCCTTTACGATCCTTACGGAATATTTTGGATTCAGCCTCAAGATTTAACAGCGCCTGACGTAGCGTCATACGCTTAATACCCAGCAGCTCACCTAATTCCCGCTCAGAAGGCAGCTTTCCACCTGACGTGGTGATCCCATCGTTTAACCAACGGTCCAGCTTCTCTTTCGCATTTTCAACGGTCGACTGATTGCTCGTCATTGTTTAACCCATTTGGTTTAAACCAGTAAAAGCATCATACGCTGACGCTAAAAAAGAAAGCAAACAGCGCCGACATGCTTTGAAGATAAATGTGACAAAGCTCTCTTATGGCGAGGGTACGGGGGTTTGGCGGGTGAGGAGAGACGGGAGGGAACAGCGCCGGTGAAGTCGCAGTTCGGCCAAAAAGATCCAAAAAAAACCCCGCCACGAAGGCAGGGTCTTATTGTAGAAAGAAGCGTTAATTACTCTTCTTTCGCGCCGCGCATTGCGCGTTTACGATCGTTTTCAGTCAGGTGACGTTTACGGATACGGATGGAAGTTGGGGTAACTTCTACCAGTTCGTCGTCATCGATGAATTCCAGAGCCTGCTCCAGAGTCATTTTCTGAGCTGGGACCAGCGTGGTTGCTTCGTCAGTACCGGAAGCACGCATGTTGGTCAGTTTCTTACCGGTCAGGCAGTTTACAGTCAGGTCGTTAGAACGACTGTGAATACCGATGATCTGGCCTTCGTAAACTTCTGCACCGTGACCGAGGAACAGCTTACCGCGATCCTGCAGGCTGAACAGTGCGAACGCAACCGCTTTACCCTGACCGTTGGAGATCAGTACGCCGTTCTGACGCTGACCAACATCGCCCGCACGAATATCGTCGTAATGGCTGAAGGTGGAGTACAGCAGACCGGTACCGGAGGTCATGGTCATGAATTCTGAACGGAAGCCGATCAGACCACGGCTTGGGATCACGTAGTCAAGACGTACGCGGCCTTTGCCATCTGGATTCATGTTTTTCAGGTCGCCTTTACGCTCACCCAGAGCCTGCATGACAGAACCCTGATGCTGCTCTTCGACGTCCAGCGTTACGTTTTCGAACGGCTCTTGTTTACGGCCGTCGATTTCGCGGAAGATAACTTTCGGACGGGAAACCGCCATTTCGAAACCTTCACGACGCATGTTTTCGATAAGAACGGACAGGTGCAGCTCACCACGACCAGATACACGGAACGCATCCGCATCCGGCGTTTCTTCAACGCGCAGTGCCACGTTGTGCACCAGCTCTTTGTTCAGGCGGTCAAGGATCTGACGAGAGGTAACGTACTTACCTTCTTTACCACAGAACGGAGAGGTGTTTACGCAGAAGAACATGGATACGGTCGGTTCATCAACGGACAGTGCTGGCAGCGCTTCAACATTCTGTGTATCACAGATGGTATCAGAGATGTTCAGCTCGCCGAGACCGGTGATCGCGATGATATCGCCCGCTTCTGCAACGTCACTCTCGATACGTTCCAGACCCAGGTGGGTCAGAACTTTACCGACTTTACCGTTGCGGGTTTTGCCTGCGCTATCAATGATAGTGATCTGCTGGTTCGGTTTAACTTTACCGCGCTTGATACGACCGATGCCGATAACACCAACGTAGTTGTTGTAGTCCAGCTGAGAGATTTGCATCTGCAGCGGGCCATCAAGGTCTACGTTCGGTGCCGGTACGCGATCAACGATGGTCTGATACAGCGGAGTCATATCTTCAGCCATATCTTCGTGATCCAGACCTGCGATACCGTTCAGCGCAGATGCGTAAACGATAGGGAAGTCCAGCTGTTCGTCGGTTGCATCAAGGTTAACGAACAGGTCGAATACCTGATCAACAACCCAGTCAGGACGCGCACCAGGACGGTCAACTTTGTTGATAACAACAATCGGCTTCAGGCCATGAGCAAAGGCTTTTTTGGTCACGAAGCGCGTCTGCGGCATCGGACCATCCATTGCATCAACGACCAACAGCACGGAATCGACCATGGACATTACACGTTCAACTTCACCACCGAAGTCGGCGTGCCCCGGGGTATCAACGATGTTGATACGGTAGTCATTCCATTTGATAGCGGTGTTTTTCGCGAGGATGGTAATCCCACGCTCTTTCTCCAAATCGTTGGAGTCCATCACACGCTCTTGGGTTTCGGCACGCGCATCAAACGTACCGGATTGCTGCAGCAGCTTGTCGACCAGGGTAGTTTTACCATGGTCAACGTGCGCGATGATGGCGATGTTACGCAAATTTTCGATCACAACTTTGCCTCGGGCATTAGGAATAGCGCGTTATTGTACACGGATTAATCGCACTACAAAACAGGATCACAAACATCCTCCGCAAACAAGTATTGCAGAGTTTCTTTGTGATCGCTTTCACGGAGCGTTAAAAGGGTTACTCATTGCTCATTGCACCAACATGGTGCTTAATGTTCACATTGAAGCACTATATTGGTGCAGCGTGCTCACCATGGTGCAGCCCTTTTGCACGATGGTGCGCATGATAACGCCTTTTAGGGGCAATTTAAAAGTTGGCACAGATTTCGCTTTATATTTTTTACGGCGACACGGCCAATTTTTGCAGAATTGTAGACCTCGTTACCACGACGACAATGACCAATCCGGGAGAGTTAAAGTATGTCCGCTGAACACGTATTGACGATGCTGAACGAGCACGAAGTGAAGTTTGTTGATTTGCGCTTCACCGATACCAAAGGTAAAGAACAGCACGTCACTATTCCTGCTCATCAGGTAAATGCCGAATTCTTCGAAGAAGGCAAAATGTTTGACGGCTCCTCCATCGGCGGCTGGAAAGGCATTAACGAATCTGACATGGTTCTGATGCCAGATGCGTCCACTGCGCTCATCGACCCGTTCTTTGAAGAATCTACTCTGATTATCCGTTGTGATATCCTGGAACCTGGCACGCTGCAGGGCTATGACCGTGACCCGCGCTCCATCGCCAAACGCGCTGAAGAATACCTGCGCGCTACCGGCATCGCAGACACCGTTCTCTTCGGGCCAGAGCCAGAATTCTTCCTGTTTGATGACATTCGTTTCGGCGCATCCATCTCCGGTTCCCACGTCGCTATCGACGATATCGAAGGTGCATGGAACTCCTCCACCAAATACGAAGGTGGTAACAAAGGTCACCGTCCTGGCGTGAAAGGCGGCTACTTCCCGGTTCCTCCGGTAGACTCTTCTCAGGACATTCGTTCCACCATGTGTCTGATCATGGAAGAGATGGGTCTGGTTGTCGAAGCACATCACCACGAAGTAGCGACCGCAGGCCAGAACGAAATCGCAACCCGCTTTAACACCATGACCAAAAAAGCGGACGAAATTCAGATCTACAAATATGTGGTTCACAACGTTGCGCACCGTTTCGGTAAAACCGCAACCTTTATGCCAAAACCGATGTTTGGCGATAACGGTTCCGGTATGCACTGCCACATGTCTCTGTCCAAGAACGGCGTAAACCTGTTCTCTGGCGACAAATATGCCGGTCTGTCTGAGCAGGCGCTGTTCTACATCGGCGGCGTAATCAAACACGCTAAAGCGATCAATGCCCTGGCAAACCCGACCACCAACTCCTACAAGCGTCTGGTCCCGGGTTATGAAGCACCGGTCATGCTGGCTTACTCTGCCCGTAACCGTTCTGCCTCTATCCGTATTCCGGTGGTTGCTTCTCCGAAAGCGCGTCGTATCGAAGTGCGCTTCCCGGATCCGGCAGCTAACCCGTACCTGTGCTTTGCTGCCCTGCTGATGGCGGGTCTTGACGGTATTAAGAACAAGATCCACCCGGGCGAAGCGATGGACAAAAACCTGTATGACCTGCCGCCGGAAGAAGCGAAAGAGATCCCACAGGTTGCTGGCTCTCTGGAAGAAGCACTGAAAGAACTGGATCTGGACCGCGAGTTCCTGACCGCAGGCGGCGTGTTCACCGACGAAGCGATCGATGCGTACATTACGCTGCGTCGTGAAGAAGATGACCGCGTGCGCATGACGCCACACCCGGTAGAGTTTGAACTGTACTACAGCGTTTAACCGTATCTTAAAAATCCGACGAATTTCGCGTTGCGGCAAGGCGGCAACTGAGCAAATCCCCAGGAGCATAGATAGCTATGTGACTGGGGTGAGCGACAAATCTGTCTGGAACAGATTTGAACGTCACGGAGTGACGGCCCGTAAGGGCGAGGCTCATGGATGAGCCGAGTAACTCGTAGCCAACGCAGCAGCAGCGTGAAAGGCGTCAGGCGTTTTTTAGTTGCCGTGGAAACTTTTAGCCCATCCCCGGATGGGCTTTTTTCTCCACCAGCCACCTGACTTTACGCGCTTTTTATCAGTAAAAAGCTATAATGCACTAAATTGGTGCAAACTTTTCCAGGAGACTGCTGAATGGCAACTGGCATGCTGCCCGATGCTGGGCAGATCCTTAATTCTTTAATCAATAGCATCTTACTTGTCGATGACGAGTTGGCGGTGCATTACGCCAATCCCGCCGCGCAGCAGTTGCTCGCCCAAAGTTCCCGCAAACTGTTTGGCACACCGTTACCTGAACTGCTGAGTTACTTTTCATTAAACATCGGTCTGATGCGAGAGAGCCTGCTAGCGGGCCAGGGCTTTACAGACAACGAAGTCACACTGGTGATAGATAGTCACTCACATATCCTCTCCGTGACCGCACAAAGGCTGCCAGATGGCCTTATCCTGCTGGAAATGGCGCCGATGGATAACCAACGCCGTTTGAGCCAGGAACAGCTGCAGCATGCTCAACAAATTGCTGCCCGCGATCTGGTGCGTGGTCTGGCGCATGAAATTAAAAATCCGCTTGGCGGTTTACGCGGCGCAGCGCAGTTACTGAGCAAGGCGCTTCCCGATCCGGCGTTGACGGAGTACACCAAAGTCATTATCGAGCAGGCGGACAGACTGCGTAATCTGGTTGACCGTCTGCTGGGGCCACAACATCCGGGCATGCACATCAACGAAAGTATTCATAAGGTCGCAGAACGTGTGGTGGCGCTGGTTTCAATGGAGCTGCCAGAAAACGTGACGCTGATTCGTGATTACGATCCGAGTCTGCCGGAGCTACCGCACGACCCGGATCAAATTGAGCAGGTGCTGCTGAATATCGTGCGCAACGCCCTTCAGGCGCTGGGGCCGAACGGTGGTGAAATTATTCTGCGTACCCGCACCGCTTTCCAGCTAACCCTGCACGGAATGCGTTATCGCCTGGCGGCGCGTATTGACGTAGAAGACAACGGTCCGGGCATTCCTTCCCATTTGCAGGACACGTTGTTTTACCCCATGGTGAGCGGTCGCGAAGGCGGTACCGGGCTGGGTCTGTCTATCGCCCGTAATTTGATTGATCAACATTCCGGCAAGATTGAATTTACCAGTTGGCCGGGTCATACCGAGTTCTCGGTTTACCTGCCTATCAGGAAATAAAGGTGACGTTTATGCAACGAGGAATAGTCTGGGTCGTCGATGACGATAGTTCCATCCGTTGGGTGCTTGAACGTGCGCTCGCCGGGGCAGGGCTGAACTGCACCACGTTTGAAAGCGGTCACGAGGTACTGGACGCGCTGGCAAGCAAAACGCCAGATGTTCTGCTGTCCGATATCCGTATGCCGGGAATGGACGGTCTGACGCTGTTAAAACAGATTAAGCAACGCCACTCTATGCTGCCGGTCATCATTATGACGGCGCATTCCGATCTGGACGCTGCCGTCAGCGCTTATCAGCAGGGCGCATTTGATTACCTGCCAAAACCGTTTGATATTGACGAGGCGGTCGCGCTGGTTGAGCGCGCCATCAGCCATTATCAGGAACAGCAACAACCCCGGAATATCCAGAACAACGGCCCGACCAACGATATCATTGGCGAAGCCCCTGCCATGCAGGATGTATTTCGTATTATTGGTCGATTGTCTCGCTCTTCAATCAGTGTGCTGATCAACGGCGAGTCCGGTACCGGCAAAGAGCTGGTTGCCCATGCGCTGCATCGCCACAGCCCGCGTGTCAAAGCCCCGTTTATTGCCCTGAATATGGCGGCCATTCCGAAGGATTTGATTGAATCTGAGTTATTTGGTCACGAAAAAGGGGCATTTACTGGCGCGAATACCATTCGTCAGGGGCGTTTTGAACAGGCTGACGGTGGGACGCTGTTTCTGGATGAAATTGGCGACATGCCGCTGGACGTACAAACTCGCTTATTGCGTGTCCTCGCTGACGGGCAGTTTTATCGTGTCGGGGGATATGCGCCAGTGAAAGTGGATGTGCGTATTATCGCCGCCACTCACCAGAATCTGGAATTACGCGTGCAGGAAGGCAAGTTTCGCGAAGACCTGTTCCATCGTCTGAACGTAATTCGCGTTCATTTGCCGCCGCTGCGTGAGCGTCGGGAGGACATACCCCGTCTGGCACGTCATTTTCTGCAAGACGCCGCGCAGGAATTAGGGGTTGAAGCCAAACAATTACACCCGGAAACCGAAGCCGCCCTGACGCGCCTGGCATGGCCGGGTAACGTGCGCCAGCTGGAAAACACCTGCCGTTGGCTCACCGTCATGGCCGCCGGACAGGAAGTGTTAATTCAGGATCTTCCCAGCGAGTTGTTTGACGTCGCCGTTCCCGACAGTCCTTCACATATGCAGCCGGACAGTTGGGCCACTCTGTTGGCACAGTGGGCCGATCGGGCGCTGCGTTCCGGTCATCAAAACCTGCTTTCGGAAGCGCAACCGGAAATGGAACGCACACTGTTAACGACCGCGTTACGTCATACGCAGGGGCATAAACAGGAAGCGGCAAGATTGCTTGGCTGGGGTCGTAATACCCTGACACGCAAGCTCAAAGAGTTAGGAATGGAGTGACGAACAAAACACCCGATGGCACTACGCTTATCAGAACTACACATCGTAGACCCGGTAAGCGCAGCGCCACTGGGGCGTTTTTAAATGACGCGTGAGAACTGCTGCATCCGCGCTTTACGGCGCAGATACGCATCAAAGCACATGCAAATGTTACGGATCAGCAGGCGCCCTTTTGGTGTCACCTGAATCCCTTTTTCATTGACGTCCACCAGCCCATCTTTTGCCAATGGCGCCAGCAGGTTCAGATCTTCAGCAAAGTAGTCTGCAAAATTCAGCGCCCATTGCTGCTCAATCGTCGTGTAATCCAGACGGAAGTTGCAAATCAGCGACTTAATAACATCCCGGCGAATACAGTCATCCTGGGTCAATGCAATACCGCGCCATAGCGCATTTCCCTGCTCATCAACGAGCTGATAATAGTGTTTCAGCTCTTTTTGGTTCTGCGCGTAGCAGTCGCCAATCATACTGATGGCGGAAACGCCCATCCCCAGCAGGTCGGTATCGCCCTGGGTGGTGTAGCCCTGGAAATTACGGTGCAGTACGCCTTCACGTTGCGCGACGGCTAACTCATCATCCGGACGGGCAAAGTGGTCCATCCCAATAAACTGATAGCCCGTTTCGGTTAACGAAGAGATAGTTTCCTGCAGAATATCCAGTTTCTGCTGCGCGCTGGGCAGATCGGCATCTTTAATTTTACGTTGCGCGGCAAACAGGGTCGGCAGATGCGCGTAGTTAAAGACACTCAGACGGTCAGGCTTCAATTCCGCCACGCGTTTCAGGGTGAACGCAAAGCTTTCCGGCGTCTGTTTCGGTAAACCGTAAATCAGATCAATGTTGGTGGAGGTAAAACCGATATCGCGCGCGTGATTCAGCAGGGCAAAAATAAACGCTTCGTCTTGCTCACGGTTGACCAGACGCTGGACCTCTTTGTTGAAGTCCTGTACGCCCATACTCAGACGGTTAAAACCTTCTGCGCGTAAATGATCGAGCACATCCAACTCAATCTCACGCGGATCGACCTCGATCGAGATTTCCGCATCCGCATTAAAATGAAAGTGTTCACGCAGCAACGTCATTAAGCGGCTGATTTGCGCTTTATTCAGATAGGTTGGCGTACCGCCGCCCCAGTGCAACTGGCTAACGTTGCGTCCGGAAAAAAGCGGCGCACGGTGCACTATTTCTTGCTCTAAGGCATCAAGATATTGATCGGCTTTGTGCTGCTGGCGGGTCACAATCTTGTTGCAACCGCAGAAGTAGCAGAGCTTATGGCAGAATGGGATGTGTACATAGAGAGACAGCGGGCGCTCAGGATAACGCGCTACAGCGTGCCGGAATGCCTCTTCGCCAAAGTCTTCAGAAAACTCCAGCGCGGTGGGATACGACGTATATCGTGGCCCGGAATAGTTATATTTCTGGATCAGGGCCAGATCCCAGTCTATTAGCTGTTCAGACATGCTCACTCCTTCCGATGGCATCGCTGGCGGGTACGGCGTACCGGCTTTCCTCCACTACGGGTGATAAGCCGGTTGCGCAGCCACTTCTGTCGCCGCGACAACCGCTGTAGTTTAACGAATAACCACACCAGATAACATATAACCGGAAGGGTTATAAGCAGGACGGGGAGGCCCACGGTGTAAACCCGTTAGTTGCCGCCTTTGAGCAGGCGCATCATATCTTCCTGCTTCTCGTCCTCTTCTTCTTCATCATCGTCTTCATAAGAAAGACCCAGCTTCTGCATCAGTTCATCGATGCGGTCCAGCTTGGCATCTACCCAGGACTGATCTTCTTCACTGAGGGTTTCGCCTGCTTCAAGACGTTCTAACAGCGCATCCAGGCGCTCATCCGTTTCCAGTAAATCCAACTCAGCCTGCGGTGAAAGCATAGGTTTCTCACTCTTCGGTTTGTGCTGTTTGGTGACTTTTTCAGTCACACCCAATGGAATGGGGGTTTTACTGCCAATACGTGGATCTTTTTGTTTGTTCGAATTCTTAGAGCCAGAAGCACCTTCACTGCCGGACGCACGGCTACCCGCCGCATGGCCACGGTGTTTTTTCTGATGCTTACGGTCACGAGCTTCCTGGTTAAGCTCTTCGCGTGTTTTACGGCGCGCTTTTGCGGGACCTTTGCCGCGTGGTGTAGAAGTTGATTTCATAATAATTCGTCTTTGGCCGTTTTATTCAGTATACATTTGCGGCGGAATCTAGCAGAAAGCAAGTAAAGAAAAAAGGCGACAGAGTCATCTGTCGCCTTTTTTCTTTACTCATAGCCCTTAACGGGTTCTACATTCCCTGTCGGCCATCAACACACCCTGTCTTTCCTTTAGCCTGAAACGTTCCGTGTTGTTTCCATTTCCTTTTACATACGTCTCCGGACGTTTGTCTTCCTGACAATCCTGTGTCTTCGCCTCCTGGCGCTCCTGACCCTCATCCTGAGTCCGTCTGTCCTGTTAGCATCCTCGCTATGAGCACTACTTTACGCCATCAGGTCAGACAGACAAGTGACCAACGCGACGTTTTCGGCGTGTAAGAGCACCATTAAAAAAATAACTTAATGATTTATTTGAGCTAAATCACTTTTCACCCGGCAATGACTCTGAAATTTCGTATATCCGCAATCGTCAATGTCTCACAAACCACAAGGTTTTTACTTACACGGGCATATGTCGAAACATCCGTCTTTTGCTGGGGTTCAGGTATAATCGCTGCAAAGCTTTGACTGACGGAGACGACCCCTTTGATTAATTTGAATTATCAACAGACGCACTTTGTGATGAGTGCGCCTGATATTCGCCACTTACCTTCCGATACCGGAATCGAAGTGGCGTTCGCTGGCCGTTCCAATGCAGGCAAATCCAGCGCACTGAATACCCTGACGAACCAGAAGAGCCTGGCGCGTACCTCCAAAACACCCGGTCGCACACAGTTGATCAACCTGTTTGAAGTCGTGGACGGTAAACGTCTTGTCGACCTACCAGGATACGGTTACGCCGAAGTCCCGGAAGAGATGAAACGCAAATGGCAGCGTGCGCTGGCGGAATACCTGGAAAAGCGTCAGAGCCTGCAAGGGTTGGTGGTGCTGATGGACATTCGCCACCCGCTGAAGGATCTCGACCAGCAGATGATTCTGTGGGCCGTTGAGAGCAATGTTCAGGTTTTGGTTCTGCTGACGAAAGCAGACAAACTGGCCAGCGGAGCGCGCAAAGCTCAGCTCAATATGGTGCGTGAAGCCGTTCTGGCGTTTAACGGTGATGTGCAGGTAGAAGCATTTTCGTCGCTGAAGAAGCAAGGCGTGGATAAGTTACGTCAGAAGCTGGATACCTGGTTTAGCGAACTGGCGCCAGTTGAAGAGAGTCAGGACGCAGAATAATCCCTTCCTGCGAATGTTGTACCGGATAATGTCGCAAACGCGGCTTATCCGATCTACGGACCGTGTTTTCGCTTTTACTCAAAATAATTCAAGTTGCAGGAAGGCGGTGACGCAGTGAATCCTCAGGAGCTTACATCAGTAAGTGACTGAGGTGAGCGAGGAAACCAACGCACCTGCAGCGTGAAGTATGAAGAGTACAATAAAAAACGCCCCAGTCATTAACTGACTGGGGCGGCTAAAATATTCAGCCAAATCCGATTACGTGAAGTAAAAGGTCTGAAAGATAGAACATCTTACCTCTGTACCCTACGCGAATAACTTTACTCTTTTTTGAGCAGCTCAGAAAGCACTTTTTGTAATTTTTTTTCATTCCTTACATAGGGAATTCCAATAATCATCACAAAATGTTCTATCTTATGTTGCTTAGTTACGAAAAAGCGCGCTGTTCAGTAAACCCTTAGTGCGCTTGATCCCAATTTTCACCGCTTCCCACTTCCACCAGCAGCGGCACATCAATGTGCGTACAGTTTTCCATTAATTGATGGATCTTTTTCGATACGGCATCGAGATCATCTTTGTGCACTTCAAACACCAGTTCATCGTGTACTTGCATGATCATGCGCACTCGAGGTTGCTCGGTTTGCAGCCAGTCATCAACGGCAATCATCGCACGTTTGATGATATCTGCTGCCGTTCCCTGCATCGGTGCGTTGATCGCCGCACGTTCAGCGCCTGCACGCCGCGCAGCATTGCTCGACTTGATGTCTGGTAAGTAAAGACGACGCCCTTCCAGAGTTTCAACGAATCCCTGCTCTTTGGCCTGTGCTCGCGTGCGCTCCATATACTCCAGCACGCCAGGGTACCGTTCGAAGTACAAATCCATATACTTCTGCGCTTCTTTACGCGGAATGTTCAGCTGGCGCGCAAGCCCGAACGCGCTCATGCCGTAGATCAGACCAAAGTTAATGGCTTTTGCGCTACGACGCTGCTCACCCGTTACGCTCTCCAACGGCAGACCAAAGACTTCTGCTGCTGTTGCGCGGTGAATATCTTTTCCTTGTGCAAAAGCGGTTAACAGCCCTTTGTCTCGCGAGAGATGCGCCATAATACGCAGCTCGATTTGCGAGTAATCCGCCGAGACAATCAGATAATCCTGGGGCGGAATAAAGGCCTGACGGATACGGCGGCCTTCGTCGTTACGTACTGGAATATTTTGCAGGTTTGGATCGGTTGATGATAAACGACCTGTTGCAGTTACCGCCTGATGATAAGAGGTATGCACGCGTCCGGTTTTCGGGTTGATCATCAGCGGCAGCTTATCGGTGTAGGTCGATTTCAGCTTCGCCAGACCGCGATACTCCAGGATCACCTTTGGCAACGGGTAGTCTAATGCCAGCTCTTCCAGTACCTCTTCCGACGTTGACGGCGCGCCGCCCGGCGTTTTCTTCAGCGGCTTAATTCCCTGTTTTTCAAACAGAATCGTTTGCAGCTGTTTTGTGGAGGAGAGATTAAACGCTTCTCCCGCGATCTCATGCGCCTTTTGTTCCAGCGCCGTCAGGCGTAACGACAGCTCTTCCGAATGGTTGTGCAACACGGCGGGATCGATCTTCACACCGTTACGCTCAACACGAGACAGCACTGGCACCAGCGGCATTTCGATGTTTTCAAAGACATTCAGCGGCCCTTTGTGCTTCTGCAGTTCTGGCCACATTTTCAGATGCAGTTGCAGGGTGACGTCGGCGTCTTCTGCGGCATAACGTCCGGCTTCTTCCAGAGCAATCTGGTTAAACGTCAGCTGGTTTTTACCTTTGCCGGCAATCTCTTCGAATGTGATCGTTTTATGTTTCAACCAACGATCGGACAGGCTGTCCATGTCGTGTCGGCCTGCAACGCTATTCAGGATGTAAGACTCCAGCATCGTATCGAAAGCGATACCGCGCAGCTCAATGCCATAGTTTTGCAATACGCCACGGTCGTACTTCAGGTTTTGCCCAACCTTACGGGCACCCTCATCTTCCAGTAGCGGTTTTAGCAGTTCCAGTGCGCGGTCGCGGGCTACCTGATCAGGCGCATCAAGATAATCATGAGCAACGGGAACGTAAGCCGCCACACCCGGTTCAATGGCGAATGAGAGACCCACCAGATTTGCAGAGTGGTTATCGAGACTGTCGGTTTCGGTATCAAATGCAAAGACTGGCGCTTTTTTCAGTTTTTCAATCCAGCTTTCCAGCGTGGCTTCGTCCAATATCGTCACATAGTTTTCATAAGAGAGTGCCGCCACCGGTTCTTCAGGCGTTTCGTCAGCCACGATGGTTTCTTGCGGTTTTGCCGCGGGCTTTGCGCCTTTCGCTTGTAGCCATTTCCCGGCTTCAACATCGACAATCCAGCGCTTAAATTCGTACTTTTTAAACAGATCCACTAGCGTGTCTGCGGCAGGCTGCTGTACGTTAAGTTGTTCGCAGGTCAGTTCCAGTTCGACATCGGTTTTGATCGTCGCCAGCTTATAAGAGAGATACGCCACATCTTTATTCTGCTCGAGCTTCGCTGCCATGGTTTTCGCACCACGGAAAGTCAGGCCGGCAATTTTATCTGTTTCTGCATACAACGTATCAAGACCACCCAGCCCCTGCAGCAAAGCCTGCGCGGTTTTTTCGCCGACACCCGGAACGCCCGGAATGTTATCGGAGGAGTCACCCATCAGGGCCAGGAAGTCGATGATCAACTCAGGCGGGACACCGTACTTATTCACCACCTCATCCGGGCCAAGAATCGTATTGGTCATGGTGTTGATAAGCGTAACGTTCGGCGTCACTAACTGGGCCATGTCCTTATCGCCAGTACTGATGAGTACCGGGCGACCGACTTTTTCCGCTTCACGCGCCAGCGTACCGATAACATCATCCGCTTCAACACCGGAAACCGCCAACAACGGCAAGCCCATCGCTTTTACCATTGCATGCAGAGGTTCGATCTGCGCCCGCAGATCGTCAGGCATCGGCGGACGATGAGATTTGTAATGCTCGAACAATTCATCACGGAAGGTTTTACCCTTAGCATCAAATACCACGGCGGCGTGCGTCGGCTGATACTGCATAATCAGGCTGCGCAGCATATTAAGAACGCCGTACATCGCACCCGTTGGTTCCCCCGCACCATTCGTCAGTGGCGGGAACGCGTGATATGCGCGATAGAGATAAGATGAACCATCTACAAGGATAAGGGGGTTTTCTGGGATCTGAACCATAATGTCCGTGCCTGTTTATCAGATTATGGATAAAGGATGCCACAGACAGGATGAAAACATGAGTTTTTCACCGTATTTGTCGTAAAACTTTTGCAGATCTTCTGGATCTCTCGCAAAGTAAATTGTGGATAACTTTGTGCATAAATAATTTAATTTAGTTTATCTCAGGCATAATGCTTTAAATATCATAACTTTTATTCATGTTTTTCATTATGTTAGACAGAAGCGCAGAGATTTATTCTTAAAATGATACCGATATCAGGATGTGGATAGATATAGTTAACTTTTCTATTCCTCGAAGACCCATTATTTGGTCCGTTTTCTGATAAAATCTGCCCCTTGCGTGTCTTTAGCGCACTATTTATGGCTAACCTTTTGAATAATTTAATTATGACGAGAATACTCGCTGCGATAACGCTTTTGCTGAGTATCGTATTGACCATTTTGGTCACGATTTTATGTTCTGTACCGATCATTATCGCCGGAATCGTGAAACTCCTTTTGCCCATTCCTTTCGTCTGGCGCAAGGTTTCCGTCTTCTGCAATTTCATGATGTTTTGCTGGTGTGAAGGTCTCGCACTGCTCCTGCATCTCAACCCATGGCTAAAGTGGGACGTAGAAGGACTGGAGGGGCTGAACAAGAAAAACTGGTATCTGCTCATTTGTAATCATTACAGCTGGGCGGATATTGTTGTGCTTTGCGTCCTGTTCCGTAAGCACATCCCCATGAATAAATATTTTCTCAAACAGCAACTGGCTTGGGTACCGTTCATTGGTCTGGCATGCTGGGCGCTGGATATGCCCTTTATGAAACGTTACTCGCGCAGCTATCTACTGCGCCACCCTGAGCAACGTGGCAAGGATGTGGAAACCACCCGACGCTCCTGCGAGAAGTTTCGTGCGCATCCAACGACCATTGTGAATTTCGTCGAAGGCTCACGGTTTACCGATGAGAAGCACCAGCAGACGCGATCACCTTACAAAAACTTGTTGCCTCCCAAAGCGGCCGGTATTGCTATGGCGTTGAACGTCCTGGGATCGCAATTTGATAAGTTGCTCAATGTCACGCTGTGCTATCCGGAAAACAGCCGTCGTCCCTTCTACGACATGTTGAGTGGCAAACTGACCCGTATCGTCGTACGTGTAAACCTGGAGCCTGTTCAGGAAGAATTGCACGGCGATTATGTTAATGACAAAGGATTTAAACGCCGCTTTCAGCTTTGGTTGAATACGCTGTGGGTTCAGAAAGATGAACTGATAGAAGAGATTAAAGCATCAAATAAAAACGCCGGTCAGTGACCGGCGTTTTCGTTATTTCTTTTCAACCAGGTGTTTTACAGTATCAGCGTACTGTTGCACGAAGATATCCATACTGCTGGTATCCATCCCTTGCGGGTTAATCTGATATTTACCGTTGACGAACATCGCTGGCACGCCCTGAAGCTGCAGGTCAGCAGCGGCTTTCTCCTGCTGCGCAACCAGTGATTTCACCACAAAGCTGTTCCATGCAGCATCGTAATCTTCACCTTTGATCCCCGCATCAACGAAGACTTTGCGAATGTCCGCGACAGACTGGACGGTTTGCAGTTTCTGCACACCTTCAAACATCGGAACGGTGATTTTGTCTTCCACACCCAGCGCCATCGCAACTGCCCATGCCTGCGTCAGATCCTTGCCCAACGGCCCCAGGAACTCAACGTGGTATTTGGTCATCTTCACGCCTTCCGGCAGTTTTTTCTTCACGTTTTCAGAAACATGAAGAACCTCTTCAAACTGATAGCAATGCGGGCAGTAGAACGAGAAAAACTCTAAAACCTGAGGCTCGCCAGCAATCGGTTTTTCCAGCGTGATGTATTGTTTGCCATCACTGAACTGCGCTGCCGATGCGCTAAATGCTAAAACCATACCAGCCAGCGCCAGCCAAATCTTTTTCATGTAATCTCTCTCCTGATGTGTTCGATTAATACATTGGCGTTAATTGTAAAGGGGGCTCCTGCAGCGTTTTTGTCTGCGCGATAAAAGTCGCCGTTTGCTGCAGCCAGTAATCTTCCCCGGTGAGCCATGGGAAGTTTTTGGGAAATGCAGGATCAGCCCAACGACGCATAAGCCAGGCAAGATAATAAACTAAACGCATGGCGCGTAAAGGTTCAATCAGTCCGAGTTCAGAGGTATCAAATTCACTCACCTCTTCATAAGCCTCAATGATCGTCTCAAGCTGCATCCGCTGCTCTGCTTTATCGCCATTTAGCAACATCCAGAGATCCTGCACGGCAGGTCCATTGCGGGCATCGTCTAAATCGACAAACAACGGACCGTCACGCCAGAGAATATTTCCTGCATGGCAATCGCCATGTAAGCGTAGTGTGTCAAAACGGGTATGCCATCTTTCGGTAACAGCAGAAATGAGCCCATCGGTTGCTTTCAGAAAAGCGTCCCTTTGGCCTGACGGAATAAGCGGCGCATCTTCGAATAACTTACGAGGTTCGAAGAGATATTCTTCGAGGCCTATTGTCGGCCGGGAAGCAAAAGGTCGTTTACGTCCGGTCTGGTGCAAACGGCCAAGATAGCGGCCTACGGCTTCCATTTGATCAATGTTGTCGGCTTCAAACTGCCTGCCGCCGACACTGGGAAAGATCGCGTAGTGGAAACCCTCGTGGTTTAGCAACGTCTGGTCGTTAAACACAATGGGAGCCGCAACCGGAACCTCATCGTTGACCAACTCTAACGCAAACTGGTGTTCTTCCAGTATTTGATCCACAGACCAACGCTCAGGACGGTAAAACTTAACGACAAAACGTCGACGGTCTTCGTCCTGAAATTGATAGACGCGGTTTTCATAACTGTTGAGCGGGGTAAGACCGGAATCCACCCGGATCCCCTGTTCAAACAGTGCATCCACGATGGTATCCGGGTGTAGTGTCTGGAAAGTAAAAGCGCTGTCGTTCATCCCATCATCCGGAAAATACTACGAATAATTCAGGATATCATTTCATAACGCTTTTCGTGGAGTCACTTACAAGGTTTTACTCTTTAATAACACCACGTGCGCGTAATAACGCCGTTTTGAAATCTTCTTCATAATCTTTTTGAATCCCAGGGATCACGGCATCTTTTGCTGAGTCACGCATTTTCAGGTGATAGATCAGAATGTCGTCAGTTAAATCCGCCAGCTCACCGTCAAAACCTGACTCTTTCGCCAGTTTCTGCAAAAATTGCATCAGGTTAAGATCGGGTTCTTTCTGCCAGGCTGGCTGCAGGAGTTCGATAACTTCATTCAGGCGTTTACATTTCATGGTTGTGCTCCTTACTCTTGATATAGATACGTTAGCAGGGTCAATCCCACAATAAAAGAGGCGATATCAGTGAATCTGGATAGTGCAATAACGGGGGTTGTACTGGCGGGAGGTAAAGCTCGCCGAATGGGCGGGGCCGACAAAGGTTTACTTGAACTGGACGGCAAACCTCTCTGGAAACACGTTGCCGATAACCTTTTATCGCAACTTGAAACTGTTGTGATTAATGCCAATCGCCATCGAGATATTTACCAAAAAAGTGGTCTGCGAGTGATCCCCGATTCGCTCGCCGATTTTCCGGGTCCATTGGCGGGCATGCTTTCCGTTTTTCTGCAGGAAAAAGGCGACTGGTTTCTGTTTTGTCCCTGTGACACACCGTATATTCCTCGCGATCTGGTTGCGCGTTTAAAGGCCCAAAGCAGCGATGCAGCCGTAGTGTGGGTCCATGATGGCGAGCGGGATCACCCTACTATCGCTTTGGTAAACCGCTCAGTACAACCTTTTCTACAGGATTACCTCCAGTCCGGCGAGCGACGAGTAATGGTCTTTATGCGTCTTGCCGGTGGGCATGCTGTCGATTTTAGTGACCAAAAAGACGCATTTGTTAATGTGAATACCCCTGAAGAACTTGCCAGATGGCAGGAGAAACGATGATCCCACTACTTGCCATTGCCGCATGGAGCGGTACGGGGAAAACCACACTGCTCAAAAAATTGATCCCGGAGCTGTGCGCCAGAGGGATTCGTCCGGGACTGATTAAGCACACCCACCACAATATGGATGTCGACAAACCCGGTAAGGACAGCTATGAGCTACGCAAAGCTGGTGCCGCACAAACTCTGGTTGCCAGCCAACAGCGTTGGGCACTCATGACTGAAACACCGGATGAAGAGGAACTGGATCTCGCATTTCTGGCCAGCAGAATGGATGCCTCAAAGTTGGATTTGATTCTGGTAGAAGGGTTTAAGCATGAGGACATCGCGAAGATTGTGTTGTTTCGCGAGGGAACCGGGCGCACTCAGGAAGAACTGGTGATTGATGCACATGTGATTGCCGTCGCCAGCGATGTGCCGTTGAGGATTGATGTTCCGCTATTAGATATCAATGACGTTGGTCAACTCACTGATTTCATTGAGCAATGGATGCGGAGTTTATGAGCCGTGCTATTTGGATTGCCTGATGGCGCTGCGCTTATCAGGCCTACAAGTCGGATATGGACTGATAAAATCTACTCAATCCGGCATTTCCCCGGACCGCAGACGCAAAAAGCCCATCCGTCAGGATGGGCTTTTTGCTTATTTGATGCCTGGCAGTTCCCTACTCTCGCATGGGGAGACCCCACACTACCATCGGCGCTACGGCGTTTCACTTCTGA
>NZ_JBWKPZ010000013.1:0-76472 GCF_059418505.1 Citrobacter sp. GW821-FHT07H02
TTCATTGGTGCACCTGTGTTGTTCTGAGGTGAGCATATCACCTCTGTTCAGGTGGCCAAATTCAGTAAACCACTTCAGAGTGCATAGAGCAGCACTCCAGTAAATTGCTTACCTCTCTTGATTTTTTGCATGCCTTTCATTTGTATTTCTCCAAAAAGTTGAAGGGAGTAGAAGAGTGCGTAGTGTCTGTACCTGCCGTTTGATTACATGCATTTCTGTCAGGGTTGGATCGCTGTCAGGACTTTTACTGTCGAGGTAGGTCAGCAGGCGATTTAAGTCTTGCGAAAGGCGACCAAGCTCTACCCATGCACTTTTATTAATTTCTGGTAATACCAAAGGAAGTTTATTCAGCGAAGCCATCCTGAGCCATTCTCCTTTTTTATAAGAACCTCTTTTTTCTTCTAAAATAGATAATTCATTTTCATTTAATCTGACACTTACACAGTATGATCTGATTTCATCCTCTGGTAGTCGTTCAGTATGAAATTTTCCCCTTCTTGATGTTTTTGTTAAATCAGGCTGTTGTTTTTGAGGATTATAATGCATATAAATACCTAAATTTTAATTGTGTCATAAACCATATATAAAAGATAATAATAAAACGTCAAGTGTGTAATGTTGTAAATATAATATTTGGTAAGCTGGATTTTATAAAATGTAAGTTTTATTTGTCATGCGGAAGTGATTATTTCTAACAGGAGTGTCGCTGTCATTCCAATTTTGTAATGTGCACAAACTGGTTGATATTTTCATGTTTTATAATATAATTTTTATAGAGTAATATGAGATGGATTTAGAAGGAAGAACAATGAAAAAAGACATTAAAGAAATGGAAAGGATGATTGATATCATTAATGCATGTTCTATGGACATAAATTCATATGGTGATATATCTTATAATTTGTTAGTGCATAAAGAAAATTCTTCGAACGATTTATTTAAAAAAATTAATACAATATTGAATACTCGGATACATCTTAAAAAGAAAAATACATTTTATGTAGAACCATCTACTGGGAAAAATTTATCTGACTTGTTAAACGAAGATGATTTAGATAATATTGCTTTTTTGGCAGAAAAGATAACTCATTTACCTGTACGTGGCCGATTATATGATGTGTTGTGGCTTTATAAGAAACCAAGGCAACGTAATTTTGCTTCAGAGGCATTAAATGCTTTTTCATCCTTAGATATCAAGGAAGATAATTGGTATGGATACGTAAAGGATGTTTTCTACAGAGCTCTTTATTTACCAAAGTTCACTCAAGAGTTCTCGGCGTATGATGTGATTGAATCAAAAATAATGGCTTGTTTTCATGAGACTAATAATCCCTACTTGTTCTGTGAAATGGCGGATATAATAACATCAAATAGCATCAAAAATGAAGATGATGTCTTAATCAATAAAGTTATAAGGAAATTTATCTATAAATCAAAAAAATCAAAAGACTATGTGTCTGCTTATCGTTGTCTAACAATATTATATGAGCGGTATAAAAATGATATCTTCCAAGGAAATGGTGATCATAAATGCCAATTAGTGAATTTATACCATGCAAGATTGTTAGATGAAGAAGGAAGGGAGTATCAAGGCCTGCATGCAGTAAATTGCTTTAATGAATCCTTGAAAAAATATAAAGCATCAAAAATTACACTTCGTGGGATCTTTGATGTAGATGAAGCTATTACAGCATTAAAAGCTATGATTAGAAAAGAAGGTAAACATGCATATGAGTCTATGGCAATAATAAAAACAGAACCATTAGACATTTCCGTTGAGGTAAATCGAGCTATAGAACTTGTTTCAGAACAAAAGGATATAATTCATTCTCTTTACAATTTTTGTTTTATTGCCCATCCAGTCAATAAAAAAAGAATGATTAAAGATGCGGTTGACAGTATTAGGAATCACCCATTTCAAAGTATATTTCCTTCCATAGTAACTGATAGAGATGGCAGAGTTCTTGCTAAAACAAACGGTGTTGAAATTGATGAATTGAAAGATGAGGATTATAGCTTAGAGAATATTATAATTCCATTATCACAAGGTTTTTCAATATATATATCGCTACAAATACAGGCAAGAATTGCTCCTGCACTTAAACAAATTTGTGAAGAGTATTATATTGATTATAAAGTTATTAAAGATCTTTGCGAACATTGTGGATTTATACCCGATAGTAAAATAGCCCTTTTCTCGCAAGCCCTGCATTTTGGCTTTGAGTACAATTTTTCTGCATCAGTGCACCTATTAGCCCCTCTTTTAGAAGATATAATTAGAAAGATACTTTATGATCAAGGTGAATACTCTGCAATTATAGATAAGAATGCAAAAAGCACTGAAGTATCTATATCAACTCTTTTAGATAAACCAAAAGCTAAGGAAGTTTTTGACGAGAATTTCCTTTTTGAGTTAAAAATGCTGTTAACTAATAACATTGGCTCTAATCTGAGAAATGCAGTAGCACACGGGTTATTAGATGACGATACTGCCAGTGGGGGGGATGTTGTTTATCTCTGGTGGAGAATATTAAGATGGGTAATGCTATCTGTCGTGATTGGTCATAATGAATATCAGGATCTAAAAAATGCTCCTGTCATTGAGGAATCTGAATGATCAACAGTTAAATTTTATGTTTATATTAATGTTAACCTAAGTTAAATATAGATGGCTATTGTTAAAGCGGTAGCCATATTTATGTGTTTTTGATGGTTGGCTATAGTTCGGTTGACTTTTAATTATTTAGTTAACTGGCTATTGAAGGCGTTTATTTTATTATGGGCTGTAGTATTAAGTAATTAGAATGTCGGATATGTGGCTATTCTTCCTTTTCCAACCAAAGGGCGGAAAAGCAAGGTCAACCCGAAGAAGCATACGCAGTAGCTTCGTAGGGTTAGCCCTTGCTTATGTTATAATTGGCATTACTCATTAAAGAACAATAAGACCTTCGCTTGCACAAGCGAAGCTATAATATAAATCTGGCGATTAATTATTATAAAAATATTTAACCAAAATCTATTGACATAAATATAAAATAAGTTATTTATTAAGTATGCCATAAATAAAAGAGTTTTTATGTCATACGTCTCCTGCACAATGTGCAGTTAATATACTACTTGCCCCATATATGGGGATATTGGAAAGGTTACTTTGTTTTTGAAGTAGCCTTTCGTCCTTCAAGGCTCACCATCGCTTCTTGCTCCCACCGAAGCCAGCCAAGTCGAAGAACTTTTTCTATCTGAAGCGACTTCGAACACCCGGTTAAAGTCCAAAAAATGTATCCCATACGTAGGCCAATGAAAACTACAAGATAATTACTGTATGTTTTTCATGGCATTAGGATGATTTCTCAGGTGCTGCTGCATCATGGGGGTATGAGAATCTAAATTTGCTATTGAAGTCATTGGTTTGTGATGTCCATTTTCTTTAATTTTAATGAGTGAGTGATTTTTATTGTTCTCATTAAGTTTCACGGCGTCTCATTGGATCTCATGAACGTCTGCATATCAGTTCATGACTACATAGAGAGCATGATAACGGACTCTTTATGGCAGGAAAACAAGCGGCAGAGTCTCTGTCGTTTAAAACGCCAGAAATGATGACGTCAGGTGATAAGCGCAACATTGTGATTAGCGAAAATCGGGGCTTGTACATTTCTCGCGGTACAACTGGAGTAGCGTCTTTCATTTGCCGTTACAGCCGCCCTACAACTGACCATCAGATTATATGAAGTCGTGTAGAAACCTTGGTATAATGGTTAGAGATTACACATTCGATAGCTGAGGAACCGCGATGAGCAATAGCAAAAAAACGCAGGCGTATTATGTTAAGCCGTCTCGTGCCGACATCGTTCGCTCGGTAGCTACGTCAACCGCAGTTGAAACGGGTCAATCCTCTGAGAAGATCGAAGCTTCGCTTGAAGCTACGCGCAAAAAATTCGCCCATCTTCGCCTTGCCGTTTAGTCACTGCGCAACGCCGTTTTGACCCAATAGCACATTGGGTTGTAGTCCATCGACATACCTGCATGGATAGCCGAAATGTATTTGGCTTTGTTTTGCTCCCAACTTTGATAATCCAGTGGTTTGTATCCTCCCTGAACCGCCATCACATCGGCTAAAAGTCGCGATAAACGTCCGTTGCCTTCCCTGAATGGATGGATGAGTATCAACTCTACATGGGTTACAGCAATAGCCTCAATGAGTTGTTCCTTGCTCATGTCGGTACAGGGTGTATATCGGGCCAGGTACTTAGTGTCGAATTCGTGTAGTAGTTTTGGCAACTGTGCAGAGGGGGCGAACATAAAGCTACCCTTGCTGATGTTTACCGCTCTTTCTTGCCCAGCCCACTCGTAGATGTTCCCCAGCCAGCGGCGGTGCCAGTTTTTCAGCAGAGCAATGGTGAGCTGTCCTGATGGAAACTGTTCTTCAAAAACAAACCGATAGAGTTGTTCTAACAGGACAAGTTCTGCCTCATCCATCTCATCAGAATGAGTAATCCCCAGCTTGTTTGCCAGAATTTGCTCGCCAGAGTTTTTCTCATACTGTCCTTCACTACCGGAGACATGGTATCGGCTCATGGGAACATCCTGCGTTAATGAGGGAAGAAATCGTTGGAAAACCAGAAAATTATAACGCTGGACGCGTAGGACAACAATTTTTCATAATCAGCTAGTTACAAGATCTCCGGTTAAAATATAGTTTTCTATTTTAATAGAAAAAATCGTTAAAAATCAGTATTAACAGAGTAATGCATCATGGGAGATTTAAAATCTAAATTTGCTATTGAAGCCATTGGTTTGTGATGCCCATAGCCGTTCCCCCCCGCCCAATTTACGGATTAACTGATCCGAATTAATAATCTGCATCTCTCGGTACACCGCTGCATCGGGAAACATTTCGCCATGGCATGATGTTATTTCAGGTCGCAAAATTAATATCGCTGACTATTAATTCCAATTGCATTAATAATAATAGAAGCAAGAATCAAACATGCCCTTAAAATGCAACAAACGGTTCGTTTGAAATATATTCTTTAGCTACCATGATGGGTAATTCTACTAATTATGGTAGTAGAAGTGATTGCCGGGATGGGGTAATGAAATTTATCGCTATTTTAATTTTATTTCATGTAAATCAATGCGATAGGTGTATTTGGTTGCAATGTAAAATGCAAAGAAGACCTTTTAAAAGCCTTTGCCAGGATTAATCCTATAATAGCCTGAAACCCTCTAAATATGGTGGGTAATGGCCAGATAATATTGAATTGACGAAAAGCTTATGTACACTTGTTTCCTGTTTGTTAAAAATTCCAGGATAAAATAGGGCCTTATTCTGTAAGGCTATTGCGGTAGCTATACCCAAATGATAGTAACCCCTATAAAGTATCTGGAATATTCTTAACGATAGCATTCAAATCAAATTTACCTCTCATGTTGATCATTATCTAAATATCGCTACGGAAAAGCATATGAAAATGCGCGTACTGTTTTCACTTCTGTTTGTAATGGCAGTGGCGGGCTGTAAAGCGCCGCAGAAACCTGTGATTACCGACGATACCATTGTTACCAGCCAGGTGAATGGCGTCACGTTAACCCACCGACATGTTGTTGTTCCGCCTGCGGAATTTACGCCAGTGAACGAACCTTATCGCGCAATGTATCCGGCTTCTCTGATGAGCCGCCCAGACTACAGCGGAAAGGTCATCCGTACCCTTGAGACCGGTAAAACCTACACGGTACTGGGACAGGTAGAGTCCTTCTGGATGGCGCTCGCCGACGAGGGCAACGATCAACTGATCGGTTATGTGCCAATGCGGGCCGTGATTAAGGCCGACCAGTATGAGGCGACGGTACGTAAGCAAGCCATGCGACCAAAAGCGCGTAAGAAAACGACCTGCGTAGACGTAGACGGTAACAGCAAAGCCTGCAAAGACAACGCCAACGGGACCTGGATCCTGAACTAAACGGGCTTCACGAGCTTATTTTTATGAATAATAAAAATTTTCACAGGATGTGGTTGGCGTTTTTCGTGGTGCTATTCACCCTGGTTAGCGGTTGTTCATCGTCTTCACACAGCGATCCCTCCCGCTACAATCTGCAGTTTCAGGCCCATCCGCAAATCAATGATTCGGCGCCGCTCAAAGTGAGAGTGCTGCTGCTGAAATCTGATGCGGATTTCATGTCCAGCGACTTTTATTCCCTACAGAACAACGCGTCGGCCACGCTTGGCGCGAATCTGCTTAACAGCGATGTGTTCTTTCTGATGCCTGACCAGCTTTCGAAAACCCTGAGCGGACAAAGCTCGCCTGAAGCACGCTACATCGGTGTGATGGCGGAATACCAGATGCTGGATGGAAAAAAGTGGCGCGTCTCTCTCCCGTTGCCTGTCCCTGGCGAAAATCATCTTTACCAGTTCTGGAAAGGGTCCGCAGACGAACTGCAGGCCAGCGTCTTTCTTGACGTAAACGGGATCCGGGTCATCAGCCAGTAACGCGCTTCATAACAGGAATCACATCATCATGACGAAAGCAGAAAAGGTCGTCTGGACCGAAGGGATGTTTCTGCGTCCACACCATTTTCAGCGGACAGAAAGTTACCTGCTCAACCACGTGCGTGAATGGGGAGCGCTGCAACGATCGTATCTGTGGGGATTTCTCGATGTTGAACTGGACGAGGCGATGCTCCGTCAGGGATGCATTGCGCTGAGCTACGCGAGTGGGCTACTTCCCGACGGCACCTTTTTCCACCTGCGTAATGGCCGCAACGCGCCGCCGCCGCTGAAAATCCCTGACAACCTCACCAATGAAAAGGTCGTGCTGGCATTGCCGGTTCGCCGGGGTGAGCGTGAAGAAGTCATTTTTAGTGAAGAGCAGGCTTCGCTGGCGCGCTTCATGGCCTATGAGCAAGACGTTGAAGACGATAACGCGATGTCGGTAGGCGACGCCACGGTACAGTTTGGTCGGCTGCGCCTGAAGCTGATGCTGGAAAACGATCTGACGGCGGAATGGACCGCTATCGGCGTGGCGTTCGTCACTGAGAAGCGTAACGACAATCACGTGCGGCTGGATAACACCTATATTCCGCCGATGCTGAATGCCAACAACAGCCCGCAGCTTTACAGCATGATTAACGATCTCCACGGTTTACTGGTTCAGCGCAGCCAGCAGATCGGGGGACGTTTGCGCCAGCCTGGGCGTTTTAACACGTCTGAACTGATTGAATTTACGCTGCTGTCGCTGGTGAATCGCCATCTTGGCGAGGTGTCGCATTTCAAAACGCTCCCGCTGCTGCACCCGGAAACGCTCTGGCGCAGCTGGCTGCCGTTTGCCACTGAACTCGCTACCTGGACGTCGCAGCGCACCGCAGAAAGCATACTGCCCGTATACGATCATGACGATCTGGCGGGCTGCTTTAGCAAGCTGATGCTGATGCTCCGTCAGGGGCTGTCGCTGGTGATGGAAGACCATGCGATTCAGTTGCCGCTCAACGAACGCTCCCACGGCCTGAATATTGCCACCGTACCGGAAACGAGCATGGTGCGTGAGTTCGGTTTCGTGCTGGCCGTGAAAGCCAACGTGCCGGGCGAGCAGCTGCAAACCCATTTCCCTGCGCAAATGAAAGTGGCGCCCGTCTCTAAAATCCGCGATCTGGTTCAGCTTCAGTTGCCGGGCATTATGCTGCGCGCTATGCCCGTCGCGCCGCCGCAGATCCCCTGGCACGCTGGCTACAGCTACTTCGAGCTGGAAAAGGGGGGAGAGTTGTGGAACGAGATGGATAAGTCCGGCGCGTTCGCCCTGCATCTTGCGGGGGAGTTCCCTGGACTCGATATGGAGTTTTGGGCTATCCGTAGCCCGACAGAATAATAAGGCGAGCGCTTACTATGCAGGAACGACAGGATCCCGGCAGCGATGCCGCGTTTACCACAGCGAGTGGGAATAACCCGCTGGTGGCGGCCGCCAATCCGCTGCTCAATGCGATTGCGCAAATCCGTCATTCGGTTTCTCACGATGATCAATTGGCGTTGCGCCAGCGCTTAATTGACGAAATTCGCCGCTTCGAAGTGCGCTGCCAGCAGGTAGGATTGCCGTATGAAGTGATCGTCGGCGCACGCTACTGCCTGTGCACGGCGCTGGACGAAGCCGCCGCGCTCACCCCCTGGGGCAGCAGCGGCGTCTGGTCCAGCAGCGGACTGCTGGTGACCTTTCATAACGAAACCTGGGGCGGGGAGAAGTTCTTCCAGCTGTTGGCGCGTCTGTCGCAGAATCCGCGTGAACACCTCCTGTTGCTGGAGATGATCAACTACTGTCTGCTGCTCGGTTTCGAGGGGCGCTATCGGGTGCTGGATAACGGTCGTACCCAGCTTGAAACCATCAAGCAGCGGCTGTGGCAGATGATCCGTGGCGTGCGCGGTAGCTATCCGCCCGCGCTCTCTCCACATCCGGAAGATCGTCCTGTGCTGCGCAAACTCTGGCGGCCGATGGTGCCGCTGTGGGCCTGCGTGGCGCTGGGCGGTTTTATCGCCTGCCTGTTCTATATCATTCTTAACTGGCGCCTTGGTGACAGCACCAATCCGGTGCTGGCGAAGATCTACCAGTCTCAACTGCCGGAAACCACGATTCAACATCCGGCGCCACAGCTGCCTGCGGTGCTGAACCTGCGCGGTTTCCTGAAACCTGAAATTGATGCCGGGCTGGTGGTGGTGAAGGATGAAGCGGATCGCAGCGTGGTGATTCTGAAAGGTGACGGTCTGTTCGCTTCCGCCTCCACGGTGGTGCGTGACCGCTATGAACCGGTCATCGACCGCATCGCCCAGGCGATGAATAACGTCAGCGGCAAAATTCTGGTGGTGGGGTACAGCGACAACCTGCCGATTCGCAGCGCGCGCTTCGCCTCCAACTATGAACTTTCGCTGGAACGCGCACGCTCAGTACAAAAACAATTGCAGGGAAGACTCTCGCAACCTGAACGCGTGAAAGCGGAAGGGCGAGGCGAGATCAATCCCGTCGCGCCAAACAACACGCCAGAAAACCGCGCCCGTAACCGCCGTGTGGAAATTACTCTGCTGGTGTCGCCTGAAAATACCCAGGCTGAGCTGAACGGATTGCCGCAAGGAAACTAAGGATGCTGACAACTCTTCTTTCCATTCTCACCAATCGCGTGCTGTGGAGCCTGCTCGGCGTAACGGCGCTCGCTGCGGTGATCTGGATGATTGGCCCGCTGCTCTCCATCGTGGATACCCGGCCGCTCGAATCTGAACAGAACCGCATCATCAGCATCGCGGTGGTCTACCTGATTTGGGCCCAGAGCCACATTCTGCCGCGTTTGTATAACGCCTGGCTAAACCGCAAGTTGATGGACAAGCTCAATGAGAACACCACCAGCCCGGAAGCGGCGGATCCCCAGAAACGGCTGAACAGCGAGGAGCAGGTCCTCGCAGGACGTTTCGACGAAGCGGCGCAGATGCTGAAAAAAGCCCACTTCAGCAAAGCGGGTAACCGCACCCAGTGGACCCAGCGGTTCAGTACGCAATATCTCTATCAGTTGCCGTGGTATGTGATCATCGGCGCGCCGGGTTCCGGCAAAACGACAGCGCTGGCCAATTCCGGGCTGCAATTCCCGCTGGCGGATCGCTTCGGTAAAACCGCGCTGCGGGGCATCGGCGGCACCCGTAACTGTGACTGGTGGTTTACCAACGAGGCGGTGCTGCTGGACACCGCCGGGCGTTACACCACGCAAGAGAGTGAACAGGTGCAGGATGCCAGCGAATGGCTGGAGTTCATCGCGCTGCTGCGTAAATACCGCCGCCGCCAGCCGATTAACGGCGTCATTATCACCATCAGTATTTCTGACCTGCTGACCCAGTCCGCCGAGGCGTCCCGCCAGCAGGCGGTAAACCTGCGCCAGCGTCTTTCTGAACTGCATGAGCAACTGGGTATTCGCTTCCCGGTCTATGTGATGGTGACCAAGGCCGACCTGCTCAAAGGTTTCCGCGCCTGGTTTGCTGATTACGACAAAGTGCAGCGCGATCAAATTTGGGGCTTTACGCTCCCCTGGGAGCAGACCAAACACGCCGACTTTGATCTGATGGGCAACTTCACCCGGGAGTTCTCGCTTCTGCAACAGCGTCTGGATGCGGGGCTGCCGGAAACCATGCTTAAAGAGCACGATGCGAAAACCCGCGCCGATGCGTATCTCTTCCCGCAGGAGTTCGCCGCGCTGCGGCCGCTGCTGGCGGACTACCTGAGTACGGTCTTCGCCCGTTCTAACTTTGAAACTGAGTTCTCACCGCGCGGGATCTACTTCGCCAGCGGGACTCAGGAGGGGATGCCGTTCGACCGCGTGATGGGCGAACTGAACCGCGCGCTCTCGTTACCGGAAGGCGAGGAAAGCGATAGCTGGGATTCTGTCAGCAAGGCGTCGCCGATCCCGGGCGCGAAAGGCCAGAGTTTCTTCATCAAAAACCTGCTGCAAAACGTCATTTTCCAGGAAGCGGGTATCGCCGGGGAAAACCGTTGGTGGGAACTGCGCAATCGTGCCGTTACCTGGTCTGGCTATGCGGCGATCCTCGCCCTGCTGGTTATCCTTAGCGGGCTGTGGCTCATCAGCTTTAACCGGAACAAAGCGTATCTGGAAGAGGTGGATGCAAAAGTGCCGCACCTGGAGCAGCAGAGCAAAGCGTTGCAAAACCAGCCACAGCGCGATCTGTTTGCCCTCCTGCCACTGCTCAACGATCTGGTGGAACTACCAAAAAGCAACGCATTTGACGTCAACGATCCTCCGGTGACTCGCCGTATGGGGCTTTATCGCGGTGATGACGTCAGCGACGCTTCGCAGTCTCTGTATCAGAAAGCGCTGGATCAGATGCTGTTGCCTGCCGTGGCGATGCACATCACCACCTGGCTGCGTAACGATAACGGCAGCGATGTGGAATACAGCTACGAGGCGCTGAAGGCGTATCAGATGCTCTATCAGCCGAAGCATTACGACGGCAAGTTTTTGCACTCGTGGGTGATGCTGAATTTACAACGCAATCTGCCGCAAAACGTCACGCAGGCGCAGCTTCAGCAGCTCGAATGGCATCTGACGCAACTGCTGGAGCCGCAAATTCAGTCTTCGCCGTATGCCCAGGACGAGACGCTGGTGGCGCGCGAGCGGGCACTGATCAACCAGCAGCCGCTCTCCACCCGTGTCTATGGTCGCCTGAAACGTCTGCTTGAGCATGATGAAAATCTGCAGCCGGTTTCGCTGACGGATCTGGGCGGCCCGCAAAGCGAACTGGTCTTTTCACGTAAAAGCGGCAAACCGGTGAGTGAAGGCGTGCCGGGCCTATACACCCCGGACGGCTACTGGAAAAGCTTTAACGGTCAGATTGACAACGTGACCACCGCTCTACACGAAGATGACGTTTGGGTGCTGGGCGCGACGTCATCGCAGGAAGACAAACCGCAGATCGATAACGCCGTACGCCAGCTCTACATGCGTGACTTTATCGCGAACTGGGATCGCTTCCTTGCTGATATTCAGCTCAACAACAGCGCCGATCTTTCTCAACGCATCAATACGGCGCGCCTGCTCTCCAGCGCTAACTCGCCGCTGCGCCGTCTGGTTCAGAATCTGAGCCAGGTGCTGGATCTGTCGCACAATGCGCCTGCGCCCGAGGATGCCGGGAAAGCCCAGGAGCAGGGCAACCGGGCCACCCGCACGCTGGAAGCGCTGTTTAGCAACAATGACGCAGCGCCGACACAGAGCGCGGTCATGACGCAAACCCCTGAACAGCGGGTTACCGAGCATTATGCGCCGATGATTGAGCTTGCGCAGCCGCTGGAGAAGGGCGGTAAAACGCTCGTCTTTGATGATTTTCTCAAGCAGGTTGATGAGCTTTACCGCTACCTGACGGCCGTCCAGGACGCCGCTAACAGCGGCATGCCGGCACCGGGCGGCGAAGCGATTAGCCGTCTGCAGGCCAGCGCGGGTCGTCTGCCTGGCGGACTGCAAACCATGTTCAGCAATATGGCAGTGGGTGCCAGCAGTGACACCCAACGCCGTGACCTGGAAAATGTCCGCAAGCGGATTAACGTTGAAGTCGGCGGTTTCTGTCGCCAGGCGATTGCCGGTCGTTACCCGCTGGTTCGCAGTGCCGGCACAGAGGTCACGCCTGACGATCTCGCCCGCATGTTCGCGCCGGGCACCGGGCTGATGGACACCTTTTTTCGCGACAATCTGACCAACAAGGTGGATACCACTCAGGCGAACTGGCGCTTTATGCCGGGCATCGATGGCAAAACCCTGCCGGGGAGTGAAGGGTTGCTGCGCCCGTTCCAGC
Organism: Citrobacter sp. GW821-FHT07H02; assembly: GCF_059418505.1. Classification (NCBI taxonomy): domain Bacteria; kingdom Pseudomonadati; phylum Pseudomonadota; class Gammaproteobacteria; order Enterobacterales; family Enterobacteriaceae; genus Citrobacter; species Citrobacter sp. GW821-FHT07H02. The sequence continues at coordinate 12,323 of NZ_JBWKPZ010000013.1, forward strand.
AGGCGCAGTCAATCCGGGACGCGTTTTTCGCCAACGGTGCAACCACGCCCTCTTTCAAGGTGACGGTGCGCACTGTGCGGATGGACAACACCATTCTGAACCTGACCCTGGACGTGGACGGGCAGCAATTGCGCTACAGCCATGGACCCCAGGCGGTGCAGATAATGAACTGGCCGGGACCGGGCGGCACAAATCAGGTGCGTATGCAGTTAGGGCTGGCGAATGGCAGCACGGCCACACTGGTGACTAACGGTGCCTGGGCGCTGAACCGCTTTTTCGATAAAGCGCGCACCAGCCCCGGCGCGGGCAGCCTGAGCCGTCAGGCTACCTTCAGCGTGGACGGTCATCAGGTCACGCTGGAGTTTGCGCCAAACAGCATTCGTAATCCGTTCCAGCTTCCCCGTTTCTCATGCCCATAACCGCAAGGACAGCCGTATGACGAATCCCCCTGCGATGAACCTCTACAGCTGGTATGGCAAATTACCCAGCGCAGGCGACTTTCTGCAGCGTCGTTTTCCTGACGCGTTACAACGCCAGTGGTCCCACTGGTTTCAGGTCGGCCTGCTGGCCTGGCAACAGGAAGAGCAGCGCAGCGGCGAGCGCCAGTTCGCCAAAGCCCCGGTATGGAATTTTGTCGTGCCGCCGATGCTGGGTAGCCAGATGATCCAGATGGGCTGCCTGCTGCCAGCACGAGACAGCGTAGGGCGGCAGTATCCGGTCTGCGCCCAGCTTAGCTTTACGCCTGCTGAGTGGTCGCCGCGTCTGTTGGGGCAGGCCGAAAGCTGGTATCAGCAGCTTGGCCGGGTGGTATTACACGCGGTGCGCAACGGTTACTCCGCCGCGCAACTGGAGGAGGCGTTGATGATGATTCCGCCGCCGCAACCCGTTGAGCCGCAGATGCGCTCCGACATCCTGGATGTGATCGGTTATGCCGAAGACGACCCGATAACCCTGGGGTGGCCGCAGGCGGCAGAGTGCTTCGACCCGCAGCGTCAGGCCAGCTTCTGGTGGACCAACCGCTGCGATGGTTACCCGCTTTACACCCACGTTCACAGCGGAAACTTTACCGGGCAGCTTTTTACGCTGCTGTTCGATCCGGCAGGCGGTGCCCGGCCAGGTCGTCACGGCCTCTATCCGCCGATGTTTGAATAAGCAGGGACTCCATGAATATTGATGAAATTCTCGCGCCGATTAGCCACGAAAACCCCTGCGGCGAAAATCTTGAGTACGACGCTGACTTCCAGGCCATGGGGCAGGCAAGCCAGGGCAAAGCCGAACAGCAGTTCGGCGACACCATTATTCCAGCGGAACCTGCCGACTGGAATACGGTGGAAAAGCTCGCCACCCGCCTGTTGGGGCGTACCAAAGATCTGCGCGTCATGCTGGCGTTAACCCATGCCTGGACACGGCGTCGGGGGCTATCGGGATACGCAGATGGGCTGTTGCTGGTAGAGCAGGCGCTTTCCCGCTACTGGGAACCGCTGTACCCACGGCTGGAAGAGTATGGCGAAACCGATCCGTTCTACCGTATTAACGCCCTCGCGGGGCTGGGCGATAAATCCGATCTCACTTTCGCGCTGCGTAATGCCTCGCTGTTGCGCTCAAACGGCGACGAGATTTCGCTGCGCGATGCCCAGGCGCTGCTCGATGGCAGCAAAACCGAATGCCCGGATTATCCCGGTGGCCGTCCAAGGCTGATTGATGAACTGGCCCGCGGTGGCCAGCCCGGCACCGAGGCGGTTTTCTTGATTAACGAACGGCTACTGGCGATCCGCGATCGGCTGGTCGGGCACCTCGGGGAGAGCGGCGTACCGGAAATGGAACAACTGCTGAAAACCGTTGGGTTGGTGGCCAGCGCCTGTCAGATGACCGATATCAGCACGTTGTTGCCGGGCGCTGAGGCGTCGGTTGAACAAAGCGCAACGCCGCCGACCGCCGCAGTTGCGCCCGTTCAGCAGGTCACGGACTGGCGCAGCGTGCAGGTCACCAGTCGCGCCGACGCGCAGCTGATGCTGGAGAAAGCGAAGCAGTATTTTGCGCAGTATGAACCGAGTCACCCCGCGCCGTTGATGATTGAACGGGTGCAGCGGCTGTCTGAACTCAACTTTATGGACATTATTCGCGACCTGGCGCCGGACGGCGTAAATCAACTGGAAAACATTTTTGGACGCCGCGAATGACGCGTCCAGGCATTATGACGACAGGCACGACGTCTGCCGTTTCACCTTCACCGCGCATCTTTGACGGAGAACATCATGGCATTGAGTAACAGTGGGCAGAAATTCATCGCACGTAACCGTGCCCCCCGCGTGCAGATCGAGTACGACGTAGAGATCTACGGTGCAGAACGTAAAATTCAGCTGCCGTTTGTGATGGGCGTAATGGCCGATCTGGTGGGCAAACCGGTTGAAAGCCTGCCGGCGGTTGACGAGCGTAAATTCCTTGAAATCGACATCGATAACTTCGACGAACGTATGAAAGCGCTGAAGCCGCGCGTCGCGTTCCACGTGGACAACACGCTGACCGGCGAAGGTAAGCTCAACGTCGATCTGACCTTCGACAGCATGGATGACTTCCTGCCGGATGCGGTGGCCCGCAAAGTTGAACCGTTGAACAAGCTGCTGGAAGCGCGTACTCAGCTCTCCAACCTGCTGACCTATATGGACGGCAAAAACGGTGCGGAAGAGCTGATCGCTAAAATTCTGCAGGATCCGACGCTGCTCAAATCCCTGAGCCAGTTGCCGAAAAATGACGATAGCGCGAAAGGTAGCGAGGAATAATCGATGAGCAACCAGACTCAACAACAAGAGCTGCAGGCAGATCAGGCGTTCAGCCAGGACGAATTCAGCGCGCTGCTGAACAAAGAGTTTCGTCCTAAAACCGATCAGGCGCGTTCGGCGGTGGAGAGCGCGGTAAAAACGCTGGCGCAGCAGGCGCTGGAAAATACCGTCACCTTCTCAAACGACACCTACCGCACCATTCAAAATCTGATTGCCGGTATTGATGAGCAGCTCTCGCAGCAGGTGAATCAGATTATTCACCATGACGAGTTTCAGAAACTGGAAAGCGCCTGGCGTGGCCTGAGCTATCTGGTCAACAACACTGAAACCGACGAGATGCTGAAGATCCGCTTTATGAGCATCTCCAAACAGGAACTGGGCCGTACCCTGAAACGTTACAAGGGCGTGGGCTGGGACCAGAGCCCGATCTTCAAGAAAATCTACGAACAAGAGTACGGGCAGTTTGGCGGCGAACCGTTTGGCTGCATCGTCGGTGACTACTATTTCGACCATAGCCCGCAGGATGTTGAGCTGCTGGGGGAAATAGCGCGCATCGGTTCTGCGGCACACTGTCCGTTCATTACCGGTACTGCACCTGGCGTGATGCAGATGGAGTCCTGGCAGGAACTGGCCAACCCACGCGATCTGACCAAAATCTTCCAGAACACCGAATATGCCGCCTGGCGTTCGCTGCGTGAATCGGAAGATGCCCGCTATCTGGGGCTGGTGATGCCGCGTTTTCTGTCTCGTCTGCCGTATGGCATTCGGACTAACCCGGTCGACAGCTTTGATTTTGAAGAGCAAACCGACGGCGCTAACCACAACAATTATTCCTGGGCGAACGCCGCCTACGCGATGGCCGCCAACATCAACCGCTCGTTCAAAGAGTACGGCTGGTGCACCTCGATTCGCGGCGTGGAGTCCGGCGGGGCAGTCGAAAATCTGCCGTGCCATACCTTCCCAAGCGATGATGGCGGCGTGGACATGAAATGTCCGACCGAAATTGCCATCAGTGACCGTCGTGAAGCTGAACTGGCGAAAAACGGTTTTATGCCGCTTATTCATCGCAAAAACTCCGACTTTGCGGCGTTTATTGGCGCGCAGTCGCTGCAAAAACCGGCGGAGTACCACGATCCGGATGCCACCGCCAATGCTCGTCTGGCGTCACGTTTGCCCTACCTGTTCGCCTGCTGCCGTTTCGCGCACTACCTGAAGTGTATCGTGCGCGACAAAATCGGTTCCTTCCGCGAGCGCGAAGAGATGGAACGCTGGCTGAATGACTGGGTGATGAACTACGTGGACGGCGACCCGGCCAACTCCTCCCAGGAAACCAAGTCCCGTAAACCGCTGGCAGCGGCCGAAGTGCAGGTGCAGGAAATCGAAGACAACCCGGGCTACTACGCCGCGAAGTTCTTCCTGCGCCCACATTATCAGCTGGAAGGCCTGACCGTTTCGCTGCGTCTGGTTTCTAAACTGCCGTCGCTGAAGACGCAGGACGCGTAATGAAGATTACCGGCTCTACGGGGCCGGTAATCTATCTGGTAGATATTACCGCCAGTAAATAAGGACATACGATGAAAAGTAATATTTTAATCGCAGCCAGTTTGCTGGCCGCCTCTACTCTGGCGATTGCTGATAGCGAAACCTATTCTTATCCGCGTGCTGATGCGCTACCTCAGGATGACACGTCTAATTTTCTCCGTGATCCCGCTTTATTAACCGGTTTTGATTTGAACCTGAGTGCTGAACGTTTTGCGAAAGCATGGCTTTCAAAAACTAACGAGCGTGAACGTATTAAGGCTGACATGTATCTTCTGGGTGTGGTTGATGCATCAGAGGGCATTGCGTGGTGCAAGGGTAAGCCATTTCTTCCCAATACTCTCCATGAATATCTTTATGCTCGTTTTGCCAGCCTGTCGAAGCAGGAGGGAGAACAACGTGCTTCTAAAGTTATCACTGACGGTATGAAAGAGTTGCGGCCCTGCAAACGGGAGAATAATAAATGAGACCATTATATGAGCAGTTGAAACGCCAGCATTACTCTGCAAACCAGACCCGTGCTGGATTTACATCCGCAGAACAACTTTTTTCAGAAATTGGCTACGATTACTCAACGATAATTAAACAGCAACCCGCTTACGAAAATACATGTGCAGTCCGGATGAGTCTGGCATTATTGAAATGCAATATCGATTTTACGGGGCGCTTACCTGTAAAGTCAGGTCCGTATAAAGGCAAGGCAATTGAGGCTGGTGCAAAATTGCTGGCTGATCAGTTGTATAAGTCACATGTGTTTGGAAAAGCTGAAATTTATACTGACCGTCAGGCGGGCGCGCGATCTATGCTTGGAAGAAAGGGCGTCGTTTTCTTCAATAAGATTGACGGTTACGGTGGTGGACATATCGATCTTATAGAGCCTCTAAGTAGTAATTCGTTTATTTGTAACTCCGATTGCTTTCCTTATTGTAAGGAAATATGGTTCTGGGAATTGGCATGATTCCCGATGTTATTTTTAAATGGAGTTGTCTGTTTCTGGTTTTTATAAGTTTTGTGGCTAATGGCGGCAATAACAATCTATTATCTTGCTGAAAAAATGAAGTCAAGACTTTGACGTGCACCAGCATTTCAGTGAGAAACGAAGACCAAAAATAATTAGAATTAGAAAAGCGATTTTCCCAAAAAGAAGACCAGCAGACATTGCAGTAAATGTCTCAAGTGTAATGACATACCATGCTGACTGAAAAATATCGATAACAGTGAAAATCCCAATAATGAAAAACACGACTGTTAATATTAATGAGGCAATCTTTTTCATTCACTAATTCTTTCTTGTTAAAACGTAATTGAAATTATTCTAGATGATGCAAAGGTTGGTTGTCTAGCACTTAGTCACCGTCATGAATGGCTGGGTATCATTTAGGGTGGTTGCAATCGCTGCCACTCTGGATATTCTGATCGAATATGATTTCGTCAGATTAGAGGCAGAGGTAAAATATGGACGGTTTTATTCAGCCCCATGCTTTCCTGTTTGCCATATAAGTGCTTTTTCGAAAGCAATAATGTTAATCCACGAAGAGTAGATATTATGGCTATTGATATGTTTCTGAAGGTCGAGGGTGTTACGGGCGAATCTAAAGATTCTAACCACACTGGCTGGACTGATATTACCTCCTTCTCCTGGGGCGCGTCCCAGCCGGGAAATATGAGTGTCGGCGGCGGTGGTGGTGCAGGTAAAGTTAATTTTAACGATCTGCACGTCAATGCACTTATCGACAAATCTACCACCGCCGTTTTGAAACACTGCGCGAGCGGTAAGCACCTGAGCAAAGTTGAACTGTCTGTCTGTAAAGCGGGCGGCCAGCAGGTTGAATACACCCGTATCACGCTGGAAGATGTGCTGGTGACTGCGGTTCAGTACACCGGCGCAGACAACGGCGATACCGTTGGCGTGACCTATGCATTCCAGGCTGCGAAAGTGAAACAGCAGTACTGGGAGCAGACCACTGCGGGTGGTAAAGGTGCTGAAAGCAGCGCTGGCTGGAATATCAAAGAGAACAAAGAAGCATAATTTCGCATGTGGCCGGGGAGTAATCCCCGGTCATTTAAATCGTTACCAGAAATTAAATTATTCAAATTATAGGAGGTCTGATGACTGGGCAGTCAAGAGTTGCACCGGGTTACTGTGTGGTTCAACAGCCTGGTACCTTAGATTTTCAGGCTCGTTTATTGTTCAATAATAGCAATAGTGACGCTGCACGATATTTCATGCAGATTAACAAGGATACACCTTGGTTAAAACCAGGCCAGTTACTCATCGTTGCTGATCCCGACAACCAAAATCAGTCCCTGCAACTGAATCACCTCGCTGTAGCTAAGCAAAAAGTTAATACATCATTAGCTTCTGCTAGTCCAACTGTTGCCGACTATCTTAGCGCGAATTACGAAAACATTGCTGCGTTAACTTCATTAGGGGATAAATTAGCTGGTAATGTAGGTGATTTTGGTGAAAAATATTTCAAACAAATAGAAAGCATTCTGATTAAGATTGAAAAGACTTACCAAAATCAGTTTATTACGCAAGGTTCCCTCATCGGCCAGCAGTTTTACGCGGAAAGAAATGCTTTATTTTCGCAGCTAAAGCCCTTACTCAATAAGATAAGTAAGTTAACTCTTAATATTCAGGCTTATGAAAGTATAAAAAAAGCATTAGGGCTTTCTAGTCGCTCCATTGTTCATGAGTGGAGTACGGTTGGTGTTGGTGGAATACCAGGGTATTCGGATTACATAATGCGGTCAGCACGTGCCGCAAGCATTATGAAGGCAGGAGGCTGGATCTCTTTAGGTTTCGCCTTTTTAAATACTTCTAATGAAGTCTATAATGCGTGTACAACAGGTCGTGAAAATGAATGTGGCAAGGTTGCTGTGACTGAATACAGCAAGTTTGGTGGTGGTACACTCGGTGCAGCCGGAGGTGCATGGGCCGCGTCGTTGGGTACAGGAGCGCTTTGTGGTGCAATGGGAATACCTACCTTAGGTACTGGTGCTCTCGTATGTGGAATTGTTGTAGGGCTTGGCGCTACTTCTGCGGGGGCATGGATAGGTACAGAAGGAGGGGCTCAATTAGGTGAAGAGATCAGCAACTTGATATTTTCAGGGGATGAGTGAATGTTTGAATATTTACGTTTAATCTTGCTTTCTTTTGTTTTTTTGGGATTGCTTATTTCTTTGTTTTTTTACTTTTATTTTTATCGTAAATATTCTGCAGAGCTATCAAAATCATTTCATTTTTTGAGTGATAGGCAATGCTTAGATGTAAATGATTATCTATTTTATGAGCAACTTGGCCTGCCCGGCTTTGCGCATCGAGTGTTATTAATGAAAAAGATTCTGTCCGGCAAAGCCACCACAACAAAAGGTAAAATAATTCTTTCTCCGGAGGTAAGTCAGTTAATAGCATCGACTTACAATTTTTCATGGATAAAAACGTTTTACAAAATGACAATTTTTGTAGCATTTTTAATGCTGCTATTGCTTTTAATGGTTGCCACAGGAAAATAAAGGCATGCCATGCTTAAGCTTAACAAATGTAACGTTATTGGCTCTTGTGATTTTGTTTGCCGCTCTTGTTATCATGGACTTCTACAGTTCTTGTTATTTTAGAAAGCACGAAAATGATTATAAATTACTTCTTTCAGAATATCGGCAAAGAGGCTACGATCTCGATCTGATGACAAATTATGCATCATTTTTTGGTTCGCTGGCGAATTATCAAAAAATAATCTGGTTTGTTCGTCTTCGCAAAGGCGTGAAGATGAAGTTTTCCAAAGACAGAAATGTACAGGTTGAAGCCTATCAATTCGTTCAGTCTTTACCGGAAGAGAGAATCAGCTGGATATTGAAACTGCATCGACGCTATAAAGCTCAGGCCTTACTTTTTACATTATGGCTCCTTACCGGCATTATTTTTCTAAATATAGTCAAATAGCTTAAATCAGCTATTAACCCCCAAACGCCGCCGTTCTCACCCTGAGAGCGGCAGCGTTTGAGCGCTAATCATACCAGCAGGAATACGCCATGCGATTCACGATTATTTCGACAAAACCCGGTCATCAGCCGCCGCAGAGCCGCTGTGATTTTTACGCCCCGGGGGGCACCATTGGTCGCGGTACGGATAACAATCTGGTGCTGCCGGACAATGATCGCACCATCTCGCGTCTGCAGGCCATCGTCCATGTGGATGCGCAGGGCGAATGCCGCATGACCAATCGCGGCAGCGTCACCCGCGTGGTGCTGAACGATATTCCGCTGGAGCGGGGCCGTCAGGTTGAGCTTCAGGATGGCGATATTCTCGGTATTGATGATTATCGTATCGAAGTGGCCGATCTTATTCAGGATACCCAGCCGATTAGTCGGATGGCCGCGAGTATCGCTTCCCGTCCAACGGTGACGCCTGTTTCAGCGGCAGAACCGAAGCCGGTCAGTGCGTTGCAACGTGTTGACGCGGCGCCAACCGCCGTACCGACGGAAATCTGGGACAGCCTGATGCAGGAGTTTTCCATCTCCGACAGCATCTCCAGCGGCCGCGCGAAACCGCAACCTGCCGCATCTCACGATCCGTTCTCACAGCCCAGCGAGCCGGAGCGCAATGACGAAGATCCGCTGGCGCTGTTCAGTGACAGCAATCCACAGCTTGAGCGCAAAAACGTCAACACCGATGCGCTGTTTAGCGATGAAGCGCTGTTTAAAACTGAGAGCATCTTTAACGACGTCACGCCAACCACGCTGGTGGCGCCAGAAGACAACAAACCGACATTGCCAAAAGAAGAGGCGTTGGATGAACTCGATCCGCTGGCGCTTTTTGGCGGTTCAGCCAGCGCACCCGCCGCGCGCAATGACGATCCGCTCGGGCTCATGGGCGGCGCGCCGTTAACGCACCCTGACGAAATTATCCCTGAGCAGCCCGTTATGGAGCAGGAAGAAGACGCGCTTGCGGAATCACCGCTGTTTGCGCCAGACGTGCAGGAGGAACCGCGCGCTGAAGAGGAGGCGTTAGGGCGTCAGGATTACGCCGGGTTCACAATGCCGACGCCGCAGGCCGTCGCACGCAGCAACGCCCAGCCGCCAAAAGGACGGTTGCGTATCGACCCGGTAAAAAACGCCGCGTCACCGTCGGCCATCGCCCATAACACCGGGAAGGGCGACGTCCTGCAGGGCGAATTACTGGACGCGTTGCTTGAAGGCATGGGGCTGAGCGAAATGCAGCCGGTGCCGCAGTTCGACCGTGAAAATATGCGCCAGCTTGGCCAAATCCTGGGCATGTTCTCGCAGGGGACGGTGGCGCTGCTCTCATCGCGTTCCATTCTTAAGCGCGGCGTGAAAGCGGATATGACGATGGTGCTCGACGATGCGAACAACCCTTTCAAGCTGCTGCCTTCCGGTAAAACGGTACTGATCCAGATGTTCGGTACCCCGATGCCGGGCTTTATGCCGCCGACAAAATCGGTGCGTGACGCGCTCATCGATTTGCAGGCGCATCAACTGGGGATGATCTCCGGTATACGCGCCATTATTGCCGCCATGCTGCAATCCTTTAACCCGGAGCAGCTTGAAGAGCAGGCAAAACAGAATGGCGTGAGCTCCCGCCTGGCGCTGCCGGGCAGCCGTAAAGCGGCGCTGTGGGACTATTTTGTTCGCAGTTATGGCGAGACGGCCGGTGAAATTGAAGATGACTTCCACACCCTGTTTGGCGAAGCCTTCCTTCATGCTTATGACATGGAGGTGAATCAATACAAAGACTCACAGAGTGGATCGGAAGAAAAATGAAGATCGCAACGGCTTCTCTCTCCCGCCAGGGAACGCGCGCCAGCAACCAGGATCAGACGGGAGAAACCATTGGGGAACGTTCAGCCTGCTTTGTCGTCTGTGACGGCATCGCCGGACTGCCCGGCGGCGAGATGGCCGCTGAGCTTGCCCGTAACAGCATTATCTCCCGCTTTGATGGCGACAAACATCTTAACGCCCAGCATATCCGTGACTACGTACAGACGGCGAACCGCACCATTCTCAGTGAACAGCAGGCTGTGCAGGATTATCACCGGATGGGCACGACGCTGGTCAGCCTGTTTATCGACAGAGATTATCGTCTGGCTTACTGGGCGCACGCCGGGGACAGCCGCCTGTACCTGTTTCGCCGTGGCTGGCTGTGGCAGGTGACAACCGATCACAGCCTGATTCAGCAGATGAAAGACGCCGGTCATCAGACGGAAAACCTGAACAGTAATCTGCTTTATCTGGCGCTGGGTATTGAGAACGGCGGCCCGGAAGCCAGCTACAGCGACGTGGTGCCGGTTGAAGACGGCGATGCCTTTTTGCTCTGCACCGATGGCTTCTGGCATGGCGTCAGCGAAGAACAAATGCAGCAGTCGCTGCATATGGTTAATACGCCGCAGGAGTGGCTGACATTAATGCAGCAAATTATTCAAAAGAACGGCGAACAGGAGGGCAATGCACAGGATAACTACACCGCGATTGCGGTGTGGATGGGAAGTCCTCAGGACACCACCTTGCTGCATACGCTCTCTGACGCAACTCAATTTCTTCCCTGCGGAACTGATTAGACATACAAGGATTGATATGAAAATTTGGCTATCGGGTTTGGCGCTTCTGGCGGTGGCTACCACTGCGCAGGCTGAAAACTACCGCATCGTACAGTCGCCTGCGCAAAAGCTGGATATCTGGATCGACGACATTAAAGACAAAACGCCGCAGAGCTGGTGTAAGTCAGAGGTGGCGTTGCGCATTGTGGCGAACGGCAATAAAGAGGTCACTATCCTCGAAAACTTTGTCCCTCGTCTTGGCGCGTTGCTGAAAAACCAGTGCGGCAAGCTGGATAAGCTGACGTGGAAACTGAACGATCCCGCAGGCGTCACGCTGGCGCGGGGCACGGCAAGCAAGGTGCAGGACTGGGCATTGGTGGTCAAACAAGAGAAGACGGCCGCCGCCCGCGTCGAACTCGTGCCGCCTGAGCTAAACCCGGAGTCGAACTCGGTTGCCGCAGACCGTACGCCGTGGCAGGAATTTACGCTGCAGGATGGCTGTCATCTGCGTACTTTCTGGCAGGGCGGCACCTCCGCGCCAGCGTTGTTTATTCCGGACTCCGACAAAACCCGTTGTGAAAACGGCAGCTGGCTGAGCGGTCATACGGTCATCTCTCAGACCCGTAATGGGGCTAAAAAAGAGATGCCCGTTACCTGGATCCACGGTTTCCCGGTGATGGGATTGAGTGAGAAGGTCGATCCGGAAAAGGCGCTGATCACCTCCGTTAATAAAGAACGCATGGTGTTCAGCACCCAAAACAGCAACCAGAGCTGGATGCTTTTGCCTTACGACCCGGCGCTGGGCGGCTGGAAGATAGACGGCACGGTCGCGGTAGAAATTTCCCGCGAGATGGCCAGCGACGATGCGAAGCTGCAGGCGCGTATTAAAGCGGTCAAGCAGACCTGGAGTCCGTGGCTTGCCCCAGGGACTTCTCTCAATATTGTCCTGATCGACACGCTGCGCCCTCAACTGCGCGATCCCGCTATTGGCGCCTGGCGCGCGGTGAATTAAGGAGCGGCTATGAATACGCTTTATCGACATCTGGCGGGCGAGTTCCTTAACGACGCACTGCTACGCCTTGAATCACAGATCAAAGCCCGACCCGCAGACGCCGACCTGCGAGCCGCCTTCGTGCAGTTTTTAACGCTAAGCGGAAACTGGGCGCGCGCATTGACCCAGCTTAAGAGCTGGCTGGCGCTGAAGCCTCAGGCGAAGCCCACCGTGACGCTGCTTGAACAGTCCATTCAGGGCGAACAGCAGCGTGCGCAGGTACTGGCAGGTATGGCCGCTCCCGCAATGCCACACGCGCAGTGGCCGTGGCTGACCACGCTCGCCGCCGCGCTCACGGAAAGCGGCGAACACGCCCACGCGCTACGTCTGACGGCGCTGGAACAGGCGCAGGCGAGCGCAGGTCAACTCGCATTCGACAATGAAGAGACGCAGGACTTCGAATGGCTGATGGACGGCGATGCCCGGTTGGGTCCCGTGTGCGAAACGATCGTCAACGGCCGCTATTTCTGGCTACCGTTTAGCGCCATTGCGAAGATCCAATTTCAGGCGCCCGCCAGCGTCACGGATCTGGTCTGGCGCCACGCGCTGGTATGCCTGACCGACGGCAGCGAACAGGTCTGCCAGATCCCTGCGCGTTATCCCTTTGCCAATGAGGCGGCAGATGCCGTCAAGCTGGCACGCACCACCGAATGGCGACCGCTGGATAACGACGGCCTGCTTTATCTGGGGCAGGGGCAGAAAGCCTGGCTGAGCGAGCAAAGCGAAAATCCGCTGCTTTCACTGAGTCTCGTGACGTTTGCCCCGGACGCGGCAAATGAGTAATCCCGCAGGTGAAGGCGATCTGCAGCGCAGCGGCTGGCGTGCCCGTAGCGGGCAGGAAAACGTCGGCGCACGCGACAAAATGCAGCCCTCGCTGTTGGATCGCCTGACGGATAACGCGCCGGAACAAAAACGCGAGTCGGCCAACAGCAATCTGATTACCCATGCCGCGCTGCGTCGCCATGTGCTGCGGGATTTGCAGTGGCTGTTTAACACCATCAATCACGACTCGTCATACAACCTGAGCGCGTTGCCGCAGGTGAGTCGTTCCGTCGTGAACTTTGGCGTCGCCCCGCTGGCGGGCAAGCGGATGTCGGATATTGAATGGCACGATATCCAGCGCAAGCTGACCGAAGCCATCATTCATTTCGAGCCGCGTATTTTGCCTCAGGGGCTACAGGTACGCTGCGTCTCTGACACCTCCTCGCTGGATCTGCATAACGTTTTATCGATCGAGATAAAAGGGCGACTGTGGTGTGTGCCGTATCCGCTGGAGTTTCTGTTTCGTACGGACGTCGATCTGGAAAACGGCCATTTTGAACTCAAAGACGCGGGGTAATCATGGAAAGTAAACTGCTCGAGTATTACAACCGCGAACTGGCCTACCTGCGCGAGATGGGGGCGGAGTTTGCCGAACGTTACCCGAAGGTCGCAGGGCGGTTGGGCATGCGCGGCATTGACGTGGCGGACCCTTACATCGAGCGGCTGATGGAAGGCTTCGCCTTTCTGACCTCGCGCGTGCAGCTGAAAATGGACGCGGAATTTCCGCGATTTTCCCAGCGTATGCTGGAGATGATCGCGCCGAATTACCTGGCCCCCACGCCGTCAATGGCGATTGCAGAGCTACAGCCCGACAGCAGTCGTGGCGATCTGAGCAACGGTTTCCTGGTTCCACGCGGCACTATGATGGATAGCCTGGCGCTGAAAAAAAACGGCGTCACGTGCAGTTATACCACCGCGCATGAGGTCAATCTGCTGCCGCTGAAAATAGAGAAAGTGGCGCTGGGCGGTATTCCCGCCGATCTGCCGCTGGCGCAACTTGGCCTGAGCCAGCGCGGTGCCTGTAGCGCATTGCGTATTCGCATCGCCTGCGATGGCCCGCAAAACCTAGGACACCTCGATTTTGACCGACTGGCGTTTTTCCTCAGTGGCCCGGACATTGAAGCGCTGAAGCTGCTGGAGCTGGTGATGGAGCATCACGTCGGCATCGTCTGTCAGACCCTGAGCGAGCAGCCATTGCGCGAGGTGCTCCCGCCAGACGGCCTGCGCCAGGAAGGTTTTGAGCCGGAACAGGCGCTGCTCCCGGACGATCTGCGCAACTTTGACGGGTATCGCCTATTGCAGGAGTACTTCGCGTTTCCGGCGCGTTTCCGGTTCATTAGCCTGAGCGGGACAGGCAAGCTGATTCAACGCTGCGAAAGCGAAAAAGCCTTCGATATTTTCATTCTGCTGGGTAAAACCGATGAGCAACTGGAGCGGGTGGTTGATGCCAGCCATCTGGCTATGCACTGCACCCCGGTCATCAACCTGTTCCCCAAAGTGGCAGCGCGCCAGAAGCTCAGCGAAGGCCAGCACGAATACCATCTGGTGGTGGATAACATCCGCCCGCTGGATTATGAAATCTACGCGGTAAAGGCGATTTACGGCAGCGCCGACGGTCAGCGTGACGACCAGACGTTTCGTCCGTTCTGGAGCACCTGGAGCCAGGACGCGGGCAACTACGGCGCCTATTTTTCTCTGCGCCGCGAACAGCGCGTACTCTCTGAACATGCCCTGCGCTACGGCACGCGAACCGGCTATGTCGGCTCGGAAGTGTTTGTTTCGCTGGTGGACGAGCGGCACGCGCCGTGGCAGGACGCCCTGCGCTATATCTCCGCTGACGTCCTGTGCACCAGCCGCGATTTACCCCTGATGCTACAGCAGGAGCTGGGGCAATTCATCATGGCGGACTCCATGCCGGTCAAATCCCTGAACCTGCGAAACGGTCCAACGCCGCCGCGCCCGGCGCTGGCGGAAGGGTTTAGCACCTGGCGACTCATCAGCCAGCTACAGATGAACTACCTCAGCCTGATGGACAGCGAAAACGAAGAGGGCGCGGCGGCGCTGCGTCAGTTGTTAGGCCTCTATGCAAACCTGGCGGAGACGCCGGTTGCACGCCAGGTGGACGGTGTTCGCCACTGCGTGCTGGAGCCGGTACACCGTCGCGTACCGGAACCCGGCCCGGTGGTGTTCGCCCGCGGGATCGGCATTACGCTGACGGTGGACGAGCGCGCGTTTTCCGGGGCCAGCCCGTGGCTTTTCGGCAGCGTGCTGGAGCGCCTGTTTGCCCGCCTGGTCTCCATCAACAGCTTCACGGAGTTCACTCTGAAAAGTCAGCAGCGCGGTGAGATTGGCTACTGGGCGCCGCGAATGGGGAAAAGGGCGCTGATATGAGCGACGTGACCCCCGCACCGCTGCGCGTGCATCGTCTGACGCCACTGCCGGAGCCGTTCTGGCGTGACGTCAGAGAGACACCGTGGCGCTACGATCTGTTTCAACTGTTACGGCGTATTGATGCGCAGGGTGGCGAACGTTACCCGCTGGGACGTGCGCCGCTGCCCAAATTTGAGCCGTTACGTATTGGTCAGCAGCCGTCAATGGGGTTTGCGCCCTCGACGGTCGCGCACGTGCGCCAGCGCGAAGATCAAGGCCTGCATGAGGTCTCGATCCTGAGCTTCGGCCTGTTTGGCCCCAACGGCCCGCTGCCGGTTCATATGACGGAATATGCCCGTGAGCGTATTCATCATCACCAGGACGATAGCCTCAGCGCATTTGCCGACCTGTTTCACCATCGCCTGACGCTGCTGTTTTATCGCGCCTGGGCGGATGCGCAGCCTGCCGTCTCGCTCGACCGCGCCGACAACAGACGCTTTGAGGGCTATCTGGCGTCGCTGATCGGTATGGGGCAGCCCGGTCAAATGGAGAAAGGCAGCCTCAGTCCGCACGCCCGCTTTACCCACGCCGGGCACCTGACCCGCCACGGACGCGATCCGGAAGGGCTGGAGAAAATCCTGCGCGACTATTTCAAGGTTCCGGTGAAGCTGGTTAGCAATGTGCCGCAGTGGATGCCGCTTACCCGGCGTGAACAGGCGCAACTGGGTGAAGGGCGTCGCCTGCCGCGCATGGGCGAGTCCGCATTTCTCGGGATTGCGGTACGCGACGTGCAGCACAAGTTTCGTCTCGAGATAGGCCCGCTGAGCGCACAAGAGTACAACCACTTCCTGCCCGGTACGGCCCAGGTGACGGCGCTGCGCGACTGGGTTCGCCAGTACGCCGGCCTGGAATATGAATGGGAAACGCGCGTGATACTGCGTGCTGAGGCGGTGCAGGGTGCCACCCTCGGTCGCGACGGGCGGTTAGGCTACAACACCTGGCTGGGTATTCAGCCTGAGCCCATACCGCGTGGCGATCTGCTCTATCCCGCAGAGCGGTAGTTTCTTCTACAACATTGTTATCAACGGAACCGAACATGTCAGAAATCAGCCGTGCCGTTCTTTTCGGCAAACTGGACACGCTGTTATTTACCTCTCTGGAAAGCGCTACCGCGTTCTGCAAGCTGCGCGGCAACCCTTATGTTGAGCTGGTGCACTGGCTGCATCAACTGATGCAACAGCAGGATGGCGATTTGCAGCAGGTGATCCGTCACTTTTCACTCGATGAACAACAGCTGACGCGGGATATTGTCGCCGCGCTGGATGCGCTGCCGCGCGGGGCAAGCTCGGTCTCCGATCTCTCCGAGCATATCGATAGCGCCGTTGAACGCGCCTGGGTGTATGGCTCGTTGAAATTCGGCGTCAGCCGTATTCGTGGCGGGCATCTGCTGATCGGCCTACTGAAAACCTGGAATCTGGCGAACGTGCTGAAGAGCATCTCTGCCCAGTTTGGCCGTCTCAACGTTGAGGTGTTGATCGCGCAGTTCGACACCATCTGTGCGCAGAGTAAAGAGGCGCAACAGGCCGCTGCCGCTATTGATGCGCCAGCCGGTACGGTGCCTGCCGCCCAGGGGACCCTGGCCCAGTATGGGCAGGATCTGACGGCGCGGGCCAGGGAAGGCAAAATCGACCCGGTGGTTGGGCGTGATGAAGAGATCCGCCAGATGGTCGATATTTTAATGCGCCGCCGTCAGAACAATCCGCTGCTGACCGGGGAAGCCGGGGTTGGTAAAACGGCTGTGGTTGAAGGGCTGGCCCTGCGTATCGCCGAAGGTGACGTGCCGGAGCCGTTGCAAAACATTCAGCTGTGGCTGCTGGACATCGGCATGTTGCAGGCGGGCGCAGGGATGAAAGGCGAATTTGAGGCCCGTCTCCAGGCGCTGATCAATGAGGTTCAGTCGAGCGCGACGCCGATCATCCTGTTTATCGATGAGATCCACACCCTGATTGGCGCCGGCGGGCAGCAGGGAACCGGCGACGCCGCTAACCTGCTGAAACCTGCGCTGGCGCGTGGGCAACTGCGCACCATTGGCGCCACCACCTGGGCGGAATACAAAAAGTACATTGAGAAAGATCCGGCGCTGACCCGCCGCTTCCAGACGGTGCAGGTACACGAGCCGGACGAGGCGAAAGCCGTCCTGATGCTGCGCAGTACCGTGTCGCCGCTGGAGACCCATCATCAGGTATTACTTCTTGATGAAGCGGTCAGCGCGGCGGTGAAGCTTTCGCACCGCTACATTCCGGCGCGTCAGTTGCCGGATAAAGCGGTCGCCCTGCTCGATACCGCCTGCGCCCGCGTGGCGGTCAGTCAGAGCGCACCGCCGCCTCAGCTTGAAGACTGTCTGCGACACCTTGCCGCACTGGAGGTGGAAATGGAGATTGCAGAGCGTGAAGCGCGCGTCGGCGCGGGCGAGCCTGAACGCGTCACAGCGTTAAAAGCGGCGCGCGATGACTACGAAGCGCAGCGCGACGTCCTGACCCGTCGCTGGCATGAAGAACGCAGTCTGGTCAGCGAGATCGTGGGCCTGCGCGCCGCATTGTTTGCCGCCGGGGAAAGTGATACGACTGAACTGCGCAGCCAGCTTGCTGAGCAGCAGCAGGCGCTGAAAACGTTACAGGGCGATGCGCCACTGCTGTTCGCCGCAGTGGATGAAAACGTGGTGGCGGCGGTGGTGTCTGACTGGACCGGCATCCCGCTTGGCCGGATGGTGAAAAATGAAATCGACGCGGTGCTGAACCTGGCCGACACGCTGAATCAGCGGGTGATTGGACAGCGCCACGGTCTTGACCTGATTGCCCGTCGCGTCAAAACCTCGCGGGCGAAGCTTGACGATCCGAACAAACCGGTCGGCGTATTTATGCTCTGCGGCCCGTCCGGCGTGGGGAAAACGGAAACCGCGCTGGCACTGGCGGAGTCGCTGTACGGCGGTGAACAGAATGTCATCACCATCAACATGAGCGAATTCCAGGAGGCGCACACCGTTTCTACCTTAAAAGGTGCGCCTCCGGGTTATGTGGGTTATGGCGAAGGTGGCGTGTTAACCGAAGCCGTACGCCGTCGTCCTTATAGCGTGGTGCTGCTGGATGAAATTGAAAAAGCGCATCCGGACGTGCATGAGATTTTCTTCCAGGTCTTCGACAAAGGCTGGATGGAAGACGGCGAAGGGCGACACATCGATTTTCGCAACACCATAATTATTCTCACCTCCAACGTCGGCACCGATCTGATAGGCGCCATGTGCGCCGATCCCGAACTGATGCCGGAGCCGGACGCGCTCGGCGCTGCGCTGCGCCAGCCGCTGCTGCAGGTGTTTCCGCCTGCGCTGCTGGGACGTCTGCTGGTGGTGCCGTATTACCCGCTCAGCGACGAGATGCTCGGGCAGATTGTTCGCCTGCAACTTCGACGCATCCAGCGTCGTCTCGAAGAGAATCACACTATCCTCTCGACGTTTGACGACAGCGTCGTGGAACAGATTGTTCAGCGCTGTACCGAGGTGGAGTCCGGCGGACGTATGGTGGACGCGATTCTGACCAACACCTTACTGCCCCAGATGAGCCAGATTTTACTTACCGCCAGCCGCAGCGACGCGCAGTACCGACGTCTGCATGTCACCTGTGAGCAAGGCGAGTTTCACTGTCAGTTTGCCGCGTAATGCAATCATCAAGAGAACTGTTAAAGATGACGGATAATGATAACAATCGGACTGTCCCCAATGCGCTCCCTGTCGGGTACCGTTTCAATGAGTTTGAAATTAAAGAAGTAATTGGCGGTGGGGGATTCGGCATCGTTTATCGCGCCTGGGACCATCAGCTCGAACGCACTATTGCGATCAAAGAGTTTATGCCCGCCTCCCTGGCGTTGCGCGGCGATGATATGACGCTGGTGCTGCGCAGCGAGCGATTCAGCAAAGCGTTTTCTGCGGGCCTGAACAGCTTCATTCAGGAAGCCCGTCTGCTGGCGCGTTTTAATCATCCCAACTTGCTGCACGTGCTGCGATTCTGGGTGCAGAACGACACCGCGTATATGGGCACGCTGTTCTACAGCGGCACCACGCTCTCGCGCTTGCGCGAGGAGAAGCCGGAGCAGATTAACGAAGCCTGGATCCGTCGCATGCTGCCGATGCTGTTTGGGGCGATCAAGACTATCCACGACGAGGGCTATCTTCACCGTGATATCTCGCTGGATAACATTCAGATTCAGGAGAACGGTCTGCCGGTGCTGCTCGATTTTGGCTCGGCGCGCCGCACCATTGGCAATCTCTCCGACGAGACGGAAACCATGCTGCGTCCCGGCTTTGCGCCGATCGAGCAGTACACCGACGATAACGAAAGCGAGCAGGGGCCATGGACCGATATTTACGCTCTCGGCGCCGTCTTGCGCACCCTGATCGTGGGTTCGCCGCCGCCGGTCAGCGTGGTGCGTTCGATTCAGGATACCTGTCAGCCGCTGGTGGAATTGCAGCCACAGGGATACTCGCTGTCGCTGCTGCAGGCCATTGACCGCGCGCTGGCGCTGCGCATGGAAGACAGACCGCAGTCGATCGACGAATTTGCCGCGCTTATTGAGATGCCGGTCGCGGGTATCGATGAGGTGATGAGCGCAAAAAAACCGGGCACCATGCTGGTGCCGGTCGAAGAGAAAAGCGTATCGACCACGGCGTTTGACTGGCGACGTTACAGGATCCCGGCGATTGGCGCCGCAGGCGTACTCGTGGGGATTGTTACGGGGGCGATGCTGTTCAGCGGCGGTCACGAGACGGAAAATCAGACCGCGGAAGTCCGCCCGGCTGAAGCTCCGCCAGCGACCGCCGTCAGCGAACCGGTCGCGGCTCAGCAAACCACCACCGCGCAGATTCAGACACCTGCCGCTGCGGATTCCAGCCCGTCGCCAGTAGTAGAAGCCAGCCCTGTCGCGTTGATCTATATCCGTATGCTGGAGGGGGAAAACCTGCGGGTAAATGGCGAGCGTAAAGCGCTGCGTCCAGCAACCAACGGCTACGCCTCACTTAAACTCCCGGCAGGACAATTCACGATTGAATTGCAGGGAAGCGGTAAAACGCGGGCCCAAATCCTCGATATCGCGAAACCTGGCACCTGGCTGGTGAACCCGTAAACGAAGCAAGGCAGGGACTGGTCACAGGACGGAGCGCATGTATAACATCAAATTTATCTACCTTTTTAACGAGAATGTATCGCCCGCGTTATTTGCAAAAATCATCCGCCCGTCCGTCGCCGGACAGTGGATTATGTCGGTACCGGATAATTCGTTACGCTCGCTGTTTACGCGCTACGATCTCCTCCACTCAATAACCGGGGCGAATCCGTATCAGTCAGGGCGAAATACCCGCACGCTGATCGTGCAGGATTTAGACATGGGCAGGGTCGTCGCGATTGATGAAAGTCATCGTAACTGGTCGTCGGTGACGGAAGTTTTTTATATCAATGAAAAAGGCAGGCTTCAGCCTGCCTCTCTCACCGGACTGGGCTGGTATCCGGTGAGCACTATCGTCGACCGATACGAAACCATGGTGAGAACCTACGGTTCCCGCCCTGAGCCTACGGTGCTGCCGACGCAGGTCGTGAAAGCCAAAACGGCGCAGGTGCCGGACCAGCCGACGCCGGGCAAAGAGGGCAAAACCTATGCCGCACAGTTGCAGGAGATGACGAAGGCACAACGCTGGCAGGCGCGTAAGGATCTTATCGCTAAGGGCAGTCATAGCCTGTACCCGGATGCGCAAATCGCGGCTAAACGGCTGGCGGCCAATAATATCGCCGTGGAAAAAGCGAAGCTCGCGGGGAATGTTTACAAGACCGTTAATCCGCTGGAAGCGACGCCGAACGTGCCGGAAGGGTGGAAAGATATTAGTAATGACAGTGCGTTACTGAATAAATTTGGTCTTAAAAGCAAAATGCTTTACGACAATGAAACGTCACCGGATTTTCTGGCGCGTGTCTATCAGCCTGATCCTGACGTCTTTGGCAATGATATGAATCCTACGCTGGTATTCAGGGGATCACGTGAACCCGGACTTGCGTCATTAAAAGACAACGTCTCTTCGCTACTGAGCAAAGGAGAATTGGCTCCGGTTAAAAACGGCGCTGACTGGGCAAACAATGGCGCGCAGGGCATGGGGATGGAGTCTGCCTATTATCGAAATGCAGTAGGCATGGGGAATATATTGGCGAGCTCGGGCCAAAACATCGATATCGCCGGACATTCGCTCGGCGGCGGGCTCGCATCTGCAACGTCAATGGCCAGTGGTAAAGCGGGTTGGACATTCAACGCTGCGGGGCTTAACAGTGACACGGTTGAACAATATGGCGGGAGTGTGCTGGGAAACACGGACAATATTCAGGCCTACCGTGTTGAAGGTGAACTGCTGACCAAAATTCAGGAAGTGAATCTTTGGGAAGATTTAAAAACGGTGAAGGGACATGTACCGGCATTAATTCTCAAAGAAGAAATCTCTGCCCTCAGTCCTAACGCGGCCGGGATTGCACACGATCTTCCGGGCGGGACCGGAAGCGCCCTGGACCGTCATGGGATCGATCAGGCAATTAACTGTATTGAGCAGCAGAAGGACGAGGACATCTCAATCATCAGGAGTCGCTTGTGAAAACGTTTTTAGTAGGCTGCTTCGCACTGTGTTTTACGTTCATGATTCAGGGGTGTAAACAAGATATGGATTTAAATCCGCAGGATTACTTTAGCGGCCAGCAACTCACATTAGCCAATGCGATTGAACACGGCGACGTCGATGACGTTGTTAAACTGGCTTCAGAAACTGATTTAAACAAACCCGGGAAAGAGGATATGACGCTCCTGTTCTGGGCCATCATGAATGCGATCTACGATAAGAAAACGCCCACACAATTAAAGATGATGACCGTACTGGTTAAGGCTGGTGCCGATCCGCTCCAGCCGCGCCCAGCGGGAAAAAGCAGTCCGGCGGAATACGTTTTAAAAGCTGACAGCGGTGACTGGATTAAGGCGTTGCTTGACGGCGGTTTATCGCCAGATGCGAAAGATAAAACGTATAAAGAGCCCATCATTTTTGAAACGATCAAGGCCAAAAATACCGAGACTCTGGCGGCGATGCTCGATATGGGAGCCAATATCAATATCACTGACTCGTTAGGTAATACGCTTCTCATTGAGGCGCTAAATTTTGGCAAATACGATCATGTGTTGTTATTGCTAGAACGCGGAGCCGATGCTGAAATTCGAGGCCACGGTGGCTTGACGATGGGAAGCCTGCTTCAACGCCTTTTGGATGGCGCAAAAGAAGGTAGCGACCAATATCAAACGTTGACCAAAATAAAAGAGACGCTGATCAAGCACGGAGGGACGTGGCCGCCTGCGCCAGTGAAATAACGTTCTTATTGAATATCAATGTTGCCTGCATGGATACCTGGGGTCAGAGAACAAGATTGTGAATCTAAAAAACCAGCTGTGGTATTTTTGGGGAAGCATGGACGTGCTTGCTATTTTGTCATACTGCGTGAATTCTGTGCGGTTGGGCAGGATCCCGTTTATCTCAGATATGATTGCCTTTAGCCATTTAGCCGATACTGTTTCAGGTGACGGCGGGTATAGCGCATTGGTCATATTGTTTTTTATCCTTGATCTATTTTTAGTTTTGTCACTGTTCGCTACCGCCTGGTATTTTTTCCAAAAAAAGTCTGTTGCGATAAGATTTGCATTTATCCAGGAAGTTTTTCGCCTTATTTCATTCCGCTGTTCAGTTTCTCTTTTTCCGCTGTTAGCCAGTCTATTCGGCATAACTGGCGTATGGGTAAATTTATTTTTATTTGTTTTATCTGAAATATTAAAGGTGGCTTCTTTGTTGTATTTGATGAAATCAAATAATGAACGAACCGCAGTTTGACGAAAATATTGAATATATAAAAAGGCAAAAAATAGCTCACAAATGCTATGACGATAACAGGCGAATACCTTGAATGACGTTGTCAGAGATCACCTCTTCGTTATCACTCTCTCTCAGCATAAAACAATTACGGAATAAACATTATGCTTAACCGAATTACCGTCCAGCTCCCGGTTGAGGGGCTGCTGTTCTGGAAACTGTCCGGCCGTGAGGCGATGTCCGAGTCGTTTGCTCTGACGCTGACGCTGCTTGGCACGGACGCGCGCATTGACCGCAGTAAGCTGCTGGGACAGCCAGTGACGGTGACACTCCCAACGCAGAGCCTGCTCACGCCGCGCTACATCAACGGCAAGGTGACGCGGGTGGCGGTCAGCGCCGTGGAGCTGACGGGAACCCGTTACGCGGTCTACCAGCTGACGGTGGAGCCGGATCTGTGGCCGATGAAGCGTGACCGTAACCTGCGTATCTTCCAGGGCCAGACGGTACCGCAGATTGTTAAGACGCTGCTGGGGGAACATCAGGTCAATGTAGAAGATAAACTGACCGGCAGCTATCGGGTATGGGACTACTGCGTGCAGTATCAGGAGTCGAGTCTGGACTTTATCAGCCGCCTGATGGAGCTGGAGGGGATTGCTTTCCACTTCCGCCACGAGGCGGACAAACACACCCTGGTGCTCACCGACGCTGCGACGCAACATCTGCCGTTCAGTGGTTATGAGATTATTCCCTACCATCAGACGCCGTCGGGTGGCAGCACGGACGAAGAAGGTATCAGCCAGTGGGCGCTGGAGGACAGCGTGACGCCGGGGATTTACAGCCTGGACGACTACGACTTCCGCAAACCGAACGCGTGGCTGTTCCAGGCGCAGCAGAACCCGGCCTCACCCCAGCCTGGCAGCATTGACGTGTACGACTGGCCGGGGCGTTTTGTGGATCATGGTCACGCCGAGTTCTACGCCCGTATCCGTCAGGAGCGCTGGCAGGTGGAACACCAGCAGATACAGGCGACAGCGACGGCCGCTGGCATCGCTCCGGGGCACACCTTTACCCTGAGCAACGCGCCGTTCTTCAGTGATAATGGTGAGTATCTGACCACGGCGGCGAGTTACCACTTTGAGGAGAACCGTTACGCGAGCGGAGAGGGGGAAACTATTCACCGCACCGACTTCACCGTTATTCCATCATCGGTGGCGTATCGTCCGGCGCAGACCACGGCGTGGCCGCGCACCTACGGCCCGCAGACGGCAAAAGTGGTGGGGCCGCAAGGGGAGAGTATCTGGACCGACAAATACGGCCGGGTGAAGGTGAAATTCCACTGGGACCGCCTCGCGAAAGGCGATGACACCAGCTCGTGCTGGGTGCGAGTCTCCAGCGCATGGGCGGGTCAGGGGTACGGCGGGGTGCAAATTCCGCGTGTGGGTGATGAAGTGGTGGTGGATTTCATCAACGGTGATCCGGACCGCCCGATTATCACCGGTCGCGTGTACAACGAAGCGAGTATGCCGCCGTGGGCGCTACCGGCAGCGGCCACCCAGATGGGTTTCATGAGCCGGAGCAAGGACGGCGCGGCGGACAACGCCAACGCCCTGCGTTTTGAGGATAAGGCGGGTGAGGAACAGGTGTGGATCCAGGCCGAGCGTAATCTGGATATTAACGTTAAAAATGATGAATCCCATTCGACAGAAAAAAACCGTACCCAATATGTGGGGGAAAATGAAACCCTGCGGGTAGCCAAAGATCAGCAGGCGGGGATCAAAGGGGACGTCATTTGTCTGGCAGGAAAAAGTCGAAGCGATAAAGCCGTGAACAACTATACGCTTTCTGCGGGCAATACGTTACGGCTGGAGTGTGGTGAAAGTGCGATTGAATTATCGAAAGATGGCAGCGTTAATATTATCGGTAATAACTTCAATTTCACCGCGAAACAGCAGGCACAAATTAATACGCTTTCTGGCGAACTGCATTTAAATCCGAATGGTGGCAGCAATGCTATCGATCCCCCAGGGGCTGCCCATCAGGCCGATCTCCAGCATGAAGTGGACAGTTTCTTTGTGTTTAATGCCAGCAAGTAAGAGTAACCGGGTAGCGTTGACCACAGCGAAGGCGATAGTTACGTAATGAAATGGATAGGTTTTACTCTATTTATAATAATCACACTGATTTATATCTGGGATGGAAAGGATCTGTTTACAAAAAAAGAGTGGCGTGGCTTTGGAATGAAATTTATCTCAGTGCTGATTGGCGCATTTGCCTTGGTGTTTATTCTGGTTGGCATTTAAAAGTTTATCCCCATAATTACTAAAGAAACAGCGCGTGCGTTATCTGCAATTATACCAGTTTCATTCATGGCAATATTAGTGTCAAAGTTTTCCGTCGTTATGCTTAGTGCCATCTTTGATATTATTATACGTTTCCATGAACGCTATAATACTGCTGCGAACTATTCAAAGTTATCATCATTGTTTAACAAGTATGGGCCAAAATTACGTGTTCTGGCAAAATGTCTGGCATCGTTTGGCTGTATCCTTATGTTCTATGGTATTTGGATTGGCAGTACGGTCTGAGTTGAAGAGGTTTTATGAACACCTGGAATAACTATGCTTTTCCCGTAGCTTATCAGCGTGGGAAAAGACGGGTGCTATCCAGAGTGGGTCGGTAGACACCGCAATCATCATGATGACCACTTCGAGGCAAATAAACGCAGCCTTGTAATTATCCTGGCGACGCTGAATATTGAAAAAAGCTAAGTCAGGGTAATATTGACCTCTTATGTATAAACAACCTGATATTACCCCGGATAAAGCCATGCTTCAGCCATAAGTTTCAGAACGCCGGTCTCGCATTGTTGTATAGACAAAGGCCATGATAAAAATCACCGTAAATAATACGACGATGGTGGGGGCGGGGGCGCTGTCGATAAAAAACGACAGATAGACGCCCAGAAATGAGGTGATGACTGAAAGCACGGTGGCCAGCATCAGCGCCTGGGCGAAACGGCGGGTGAGTAAAATGGCTATCGCGCCTGGGGCAATCAGCAGAGATATCGACAAAATGATGCCCACGGATTTTAGCGTGGCGACAATGGTCAAGGCGATCATGCACAGCAGCCCGTAATGCAGCAACGTGGTGTTCAGACCGCTGGCTCTGGCCTGATTTGGATCAAACGCGTGCAGCAATAAATCCTTCCATTTCAGACCGATAACCAGCGCTATCCCCAGCGCAATCAGTGCGGTTTGCAAAATATCGGTCAGCGAAACGCCCAGCATGTCGCCAAACAGAATGTGGTCCAGATGAACGTCTGACTGGATAGAGACATACAGCACCAGTCCCGCGCCAAACATGCCGGAAAAAACAATCCCCATGAGGGTGTCGCGCTTAATACGGCTGTTGTCGTCGAGATAACCTGTCGCAACGGCGCAGAACAATCCGGCGATAAACGCGCCGATAGCCAGAGGAATGCCGGCCATCCAGGCAAGGACGATCCCCGGAAAAACCGCATGGCTCATCGCATCGCCCATCAGCGCCCAGCCTTTCAATACCAGGAATACCGAAAGCAGTGCGCAGGGCACGGCGACAATGGCGGAGACGGCCAGCGCATTGAGCATAAAGTCGAACTGGAAGGGTTCCAGCAACGTGGTTAAGAACATGAGGACTCCTTGTTCATTCGCGCGCGGCGACGGTTTGCCAGCAGGCCATGTTTCGGCGCGAAGACAAACGCGGTCAGGAACAGCAAGGTTTGCAGCACGACGATAATGCCGCCCGTTGCGCCATCCAGCCAATAGCTGAGCCAGGCGCCAAAAAAGCTGGTCAGGCTGCCGATAGCCACGGCGATGACCAGCAGGCGAGGGAAGCGGTCGGTCAACAGCCAGGCGGTTGCGCCGGGCGTAACCACAAGGCAGATAACCAGAAACGCGCCGACCGTTTGCAGTGCCGCGACGGTGGAGACGGAGAGCAGCGTGAAGAATAATAACTTTAAGCGACCCGGATTGAGCCCAATGGAACGGGCATGATTTTCATCGAAAAAGGTCACCATCAGATCTTTCCATTTCAATAGAAGGATCGTCAGAGAAACGGCGCCGATAATGGCCAGTTGCACAATATCTTCCGGCGCGATGGCTAACACGTTGCCAAGAATAATGGTCTGAATGTTGACCGACATGGGATTGAGCGAAACCATAAACAGCCCAATGCCAAAGAACGACGAGAAGATCAGACCAATAATGGCGTCTTCTTTCAGACGCGATCGCTGGTTGAGAAACAGCATGCAGCCTGCGGCGAGTCCCCCGGAGAGAAACGCGCCGAGCGAGAAGGGCAATCCCAGCATATACGCCCCCGCCACGCCGGGGACGATAGAGTGCGATAACGCGTCGCCAATCAGCGACCAGCCTTTGAGCATTAAATAGCAG
Organism: Citrobacter sp. GW821-FHT07H02; assembly: GCF_059418505.1. Lineage (NCBI taxonomy): Bacteria > Pseudomonadati > Pseudomonadota > Gammaproteobacteria > Enterobacterales > Enterobacteriaceae > Citrobacter > Citrobacter sp. GW821-FHT07H02. The sequence continues at coordinate 39,796 of NZ_JBWKPZ010000013.1, forward strand.
GAGAGAAAAGCGCACAACCCGCCGACCATCGCTGACACCCACATGGCATTGAGCATGTACTGGTAACCAAAGGGTTCCACAAGCCAGTTCATGATTAATCTCCCTCGTTGGCGGTTCGGTGCGAGATAAACGGGCGCTCGTCATCGGTAATGATGTGCTCTTCGCTGCCACTCAGCGCCACATGGCGCAATACGCCGCTGAACGCCAGTTCGAGATTTTCTGCCGTGAAGGTGGTTTCAGTGGGGCCGCTCGCCAACACTGTCCCTTTGATCATCACCGTGTAATCACAAAACTCCGTCACCGACCCCAGGTTATGGGTGGATACCAGCATGGTGCGGCCTTCATCGCGCAGTTCACGTAACAGGGTGATGATTCGCGCTTCGGTTTTCACATCCACGCCGGTAAAGGGCTCGTCCAGCAGGATTACCTGACCATCCTGGGCAATTGCTCTGGCAAGAAAAACCCGCTTTTTTTGCCCGCCGGAGAGTTCGCCTATCTGGCGATGGCGGTACTCCAGCATGTCCACGCGCGCCAGGGCGGCGTCAACGCTCGCGTGGTCGTGTGCCTTCGGACGACGTAGCCAGCCCATGTGACCGTAACGCCCCATCATCACGACATCTTCCACCAGCACTGGAAATGACCAGTCCACCTCTTCTGACTGGGGGACATAGGCGATCAGATTCTGCTTCAGCGCTTTGTTCACCGGCTGCTGCAAGATCGATATCTCTCCGGCCGCCAGACGGACAAATCCCATCAGCGCCTTAAACAGTGTGGATTTACCCGAGCCGTTGACGCCCACCAGGGCGGCAATCGAGCCGCCGGGGATCTGAAACGTGGTGTTCCGTAGCGCAGTGTGACCGTTGCGATAGGTCACCGTGACACTGTCGGCGGTAATGGCAGCGTGGCTCATTTCTGACTCCTCAGACCGTCATTGATACCGCTGACGATGGTTTCGGTGGTGACGCGCAGTAAATCCAGATAGGTCGGTACCGGGCCATCGGCAGTACTCAGGGAATCGACATACAGTACGCCGCCGTAGTGCGCGCCAGACTCACGGGCGACCTGACGAGCGGGTTTATCAGAGACGGTACTTTCACTGAAGACGGTGGGGATCTGATGCTGTCTGATCGCGTCGATCACTTTGCGTACCTGTTTCGGCGTGCCCTGCTGATCGGCATTGATCGGCCACAGATACAGCTCCCTGAGATTGTTATCCCGCGCCAGGTAGGAGAATGCGCCTTCACTGGTGACCAGCCAGCGTTTATCGGTGGGGAGTGTTGCCAGTTCGTCGCGCAGCGGATCAAGCGTCTGGCGAATCTTCACCTTATAGCTCTCGGCATTTTTTTGATAAACCGCTGCGTTTTGCGGATCGTACTTCGCCAGCGCATCGCGAATATTATCGACATAAATGAGCGCGTTTTCTGCCGACATCCAGGCGTGCGGGTTGGGTTTGCCATTGTACGGACCTTCGCTAATGCCCATCGGTTGCACGCCCGCAGAGACCGTGACTTCCGGTACGCCAGAAAGATGCTGATAAAATCGGGCAAACCACAGCTCCAGGTTCATGCCATTGGAGAGAATAAGCTGCGCGCCTTGCGCCCGTTTGATGTCGCCGGGGGTGGGCTGATATTCGTGAATCTCGGCCCCCGGTTTGGTTATCGAACTGACTTCCGCCGCGTCGCCCGCCACATTTTTTGCCATATCAGCAATGACCGTAAAGGTGGTGATTACCTTGAATTTCTCTGTGGCCCAGGCGGGCGTCAGTGTTAGTGATGCCAGGACACCAGTAAGGAAAAAGGACGTCAAACGAGGCAGGTTCGGCATAGTATCCCTCATGGAAAAGTGGTTAATTATTCTTCAAATATAGCCTTTGCTATGTTATATAGCACACAGCATAGTTAAATGAAAATAATTCTTATTTGCGTAGCTGGCTAAGCATGTGTCACCTTCGGGTGATAGTCTGCAGGGGGAATAAGTTGTAAAATAAATGCACTTTAATGTGGTGGAGGCACTATGTCCGGCAAGCGAATCGCGCGTGAAAAACTGACGATCAAAAAAATGATCGCGCTATACGAGCGCCAGTGTCCACAGGCGTTAGATGAACCAGGGCATTACGCCGCGCTGTTCGCCTATGCACAAAAACGGCTGGACAAGTGTGTGTTTGGTGAGGATAAACCGGCCTGTAAACAGTGTCCGGTGCACTGTTACCAGCCAGCAAAGCGTGAAGAGATGAAACAGATTATGCGCTGGGCGGGGCCGAGAATGCTCTGGCGTCACCCGATGTTGACCGTGCGTCATCTGATTGACGACAAACGCCCTGTCCCGGAATTACCGGAAAAATATCAACGTAAAAAGTGAGTGTGAAATGCCTGATGGCACTGCGCTTATCAGGCCTACGGACAAACCCCACCTGTAGGCCGGATAAGGTGCTTGCACCGCCATCCGGCAACGCTTCGTTTACACCAACGCATCCTTATCAATACCCAGCCGCTTCATCCGTGAAAGCAGCGTGGTTCGCTTAAGCCCCAGACGTTGGGCTGCGCCTTTCGGTCCTGCCACGACGCCATTCGTCTCTTTCAGCACACGCAGAATCAACTGAAATTCATCTTCGCCATCCTGTGCAACTTCGGTGGCGACCGGCGGCGTGGTCTGCGTGAATATGCCGACATCCGGAAGCGAGAGTTGTAACACATTGCCCCGGGTCAGCAGCACGGCGCGCTCCACCACGTTTTCCAGTTCGCGAACGTTACCAGGCCACTCCATATTGCTCAGGGTACGTAGCGTTTCTGCGGGGATGCTGTCGATGTTACGTCCCATCCGACGGGCGATTTTAAAGGTGAAGGCTTTTACCAGCAGTGGAATATCTTCCGGGCGTTCGCGCAGCGGTGGGAGCTGGATCGGGAAGACATTCAGGCGGTAATAGAGATCGTTGCGGAACTCGCGATCGGCCACCATCTTTTTCAGATCGCGGTTGGTGGCGGCGATCAGTCGCACATCGGTCTGGATCAGCTTATTGCTGCCCAGGCGTTCGAACTCCTGCTCCTGCAGAACGCGCAGCAGTTTGGGCTGCAGCTCCAGCGGCATGTCGCCCACTTCATCGAGAAACAGCGAACTTTTATCCGCCAGCTCAAAACGCCCAATGCGCTGGGCGCTGGCCCCGGTGAACGCGCCACGCTCATGACCAAACAGATCGCTTTCCAGTAGTCCGGCAGGCATCGCGGCACAGTTCATTTTCACCATGCGGCGCGAGTTACGCCCGCTCAGGTTGTGAATCGCGCGGGCGATCAGTTCCTTACCGGTTCCGGTTTCTCCCAGAATCAGGACCGTACTGTCGCTTTGCGCCACCATCTCGACCTGCTTGAGGACGTTGTACATCGCCTCACTGCGTCCAATGATCTCGCCAAAATCACTGTCGACATTATTCAACTGTTCGGTCAGCGCCAGGTTTTCGTCCACCAGGCGTTCCTTGAGACGGTGGATTTCCTGATAGGCGAGGGCATTATCGACGGCAATCGCCACGCGTTCGGCGATTTGACGCAGCAATTTCAGGTTGGTGGTGGTGAAGATTTTTTCTTCGCATTGTGCCAGTTTCAGTACGCCGAGCATGGTGTTGCCGGACATCAGCGGCAGCAGGCACAGCGTTTGCAGTTGATTACCCCAGGTGTCGAACAGCATACGTTCGTAAGGGGCAAGCGCATCCCTTTCATTCAGGTTAATCAGCAGCATCTCTTTGCTTCTGAACACCCGTTCAGTGAGGGTGCCTGCTTCATCCACCTCACTTTGCTGGTGAGCGGGATGCGTTTTATCCAGATAATGGGTAGACCAGATATTCAGTTTATTTTTGTGATGGCTGCGCAGAACAATACTGATTGCGTCGATGTTGAAGTAGTAGTGGATCTCTTTAGCCACTTCGCTGACCAGCTCGTCGATGTCGAGACGCGAGAGCACCGCATTGGTGATCGCCACCAGAATACGGAAGTTATCGCGCTCGCGGCACAGCAAATCGTAATCGACGTTGTTCGAAACCCGACACTGAATTTGCTCGGCAACCACCGAGACAATCTGCGTAATGGTTTGCAGGCGTTGGTACTCTTTTTCGCTCCACGGGCGGTCTTCATTGCGGATAAATTCACAGCCGCCAAAGATACGCCCGTCTGCCGCCAGCGGTAGCAGGCAATAGTGGCCAAATTCACCGTATAACCCGGAGGAGGCCAACTGGGGCCAGGTTTCCGTAAACTCATGGAAGTTACAGTGCAATGCGTCGGGACGAGACAGAATACGGCGAACGGGGCCGTGCGCCAGCACCGTTTCGTCCTCATATTCGATCGGCTTACTGTTTTCTTCGCGCGTCGCGTAATAGCGTGCGCGCTGTGTTTGTGCCTGCCATAACACAATAGCCGCGCTGTCGGCTAATGCCGAACGCCTGACCAGTTGGGAAAGCGCTTCACTGAGCGAAGCCAGATCGGGCTGCTGCAATAATGTACGAGTAATATCAAACAACCCTTGCTGTCCGAGATCGCTCATCGGTGTATACGACATGTTGCTTTTCCAGGAAAGTACCGCACTGCGGCAAGAAAACAAAATTATAGGTTTTGTAGGCCGGATAAGCGTAAGCGCCATCCGGCATGATTACAGAATTAACAAATACGTGGCAGAGGTTCGGAGTGCGGCAAATCAAGGGTACGTTTGACGCCATATAAACCTGCGAGACGAACGCCTTTACGCTCGACCACTTCGCCAATCAACGCGGCATCACGTCCCAGAGGATGTGAACGGAGCGCTTCCAGTACCTGTTCAGCCGCCTGACGTTCAACGGCAATCACCAGCTTACCTTCGTTGGCAAAGTTAAGGGCATCCAGTCCCAGCAGTTCGCACACGCCACGCACCGCCGGTTTTACCGGGAGGGCAGTTTCAGACAACTCAATACCGCAACCGCTGGCAGCGGCGAATTCATGAGTGACCGCGTTTACGCCACCACGAGTGGCATCGCGCAGCGCCTTCACGCCGGAAATATTGCGTAACGTCTGAATCAGCGGGGTGAGTACGGCGCAGTCGCTCACCAGTTCGCCATCCAGCCCCAGCTGTTCGCGTAGATTGAGAATGGTCGCGCCATGATCGCCCAGCGTACCGCTTACCAGCAGAACGTCGCCTGGGGTCAGGGTTTGCGCGCCCCAGTGAATATCGGCCGGAATAGCCCCCATTCCCGCAGTGTTGATGAACAGCTTGTCTGCCGCGCCGCGCTGAACGACTTTAGTGTCGCCGGTCACAATGGCGATACCCGCTTCGCGAGCTGTTGCCGCCATACTGTTCACCACGGTTTTCAGCGTCTCCATCGGCAACCCTTCTTCAAGGATAAAACCGCAAGACAAATAACGAGGGATCGCACCGCTGACCGCAACGTCGTTCGCGGTGCCGCAAATGGCCAGTTTGCCAATGTTGCCGCCCGGGAAAAATAACGGGTCAATAACGTAGCTGTCGGTCGAGAAGGCCAGACGATCGCCTTCTGCCATTAATTGCGCCAGATCCAGACGCGCCTGATCTTCTTGTTCCGCCAGCCACGGGTTGGCAAATGCTTCCATGAACAGACTGTTGATCAGCTGCTGCATGGCCTGTCCGCCACTTCCGTGGGCGAGTTGTACGCTATTCATGCTTCACACTCCTGCTGACGATACTGATACCAGGCGGCACATGCGCCTTCGGAAGAGACCATCAGTGCGCCAAATGCGGTTTGTGGATTACAGGTGTTACCAAACAACGAGCATTGATTCGGCTTGCATTTGCCGGTCAACACTTCTCCGCAACGTGCGCGCGGATCGTCGTATACCTGCTGCGGCGCTGGTTGGAAATGAGCCTCGGCATCAAACCGTTGGTAGTCCGGCATCAGATGAACGCCAGATGATTCAATCACGCCAAGACCGCGCCATTCGCTGTCACCAGTCACGCAGAACACCTCGGCAATTGCCTGTTGCGCCAGGGCATTACCGGCATCCGGCACCACACGGCGATACTGGTTTTCGACCAGACTATGGGCCGCGATTTTCTGCTCAACCAGCATGGCGACGCCTTGCAACAGATCAAGCGGTTCGAATCCTGCGACTACCAGCGGACGGTGGAACTCGCTGGCAATAAAGTTATAGGCATCGGTGCCAATTACCATGCTGACGTGACCCGGTGCGAGGAAGGCGTCGATGCCGCTGTCCGGCTGTTCCAGCAGGCAGCGCAGCGTGGGGATAAGCGTGATGTGCTGGCAGAAAAAGTAAAAGTTCTGCACGTCTCGCGCTTTTGCCTGTTGCAGCGTAATGGCGGTGGTCGGCATGGTGGTTTCAAAACCCAGCCCGAAGAACACGACTTTACGCGTCGGGTTTTCCTGCGCCAGTTTGAGCGCATCCATCGGGGAGTAAACAATGCGGACATCGGCGCCGCGCGCTTTGGCCTGCAGGAGAGAACCCTGCTTGCCCGGTACGCGCATCGCATCGCCAAAGGTGCAGAAAATCACTTCCGGGTGGCTGGCGATTTCGACACAGCTATCAATTCTGCCCATCGGCAGTACACAGACCGGGCAGCCAGGACCGTGAATAAACTCCACGTTCTCGGGCAATAACTGATCGAGGCCGAATTTGAAGATAGCGTGGGTGTGGCCGCCGCAGATTTCCATGATACGCAGCGGGCGTTCGGCAGTGTAAGGGAGATGGACCGCGCGCTCACGCAGATGGTCAATTAACTGCATCACCTGTTCCGGTGCGCGATATTCGTCAACAAAACGCATTATTTTTCCTCACCAAACAGCAAAGCGCCGACGTCCGGCTCAACTTCAAACATGTTTTGTAGCGCATCGAGGGTATCGCGCGCTTCGGCTTCATTAATCACACTCATGGCAAAACCGACGTGGACCAGCACCCACTGGCCTAAACGCGGCTCACCGTGTTCATCGCAGCTGCCGACCAGCGTCAGGTCGACGTCGCGCTGAATGCCGCAAACGTCGACTTTCGCCTGGTTACCGTCAATGGTACGGATTTGACCCGGAACGCCTATGCACATCGCTGTGACTCCAGCCAGTTCAGCCACTGATCCATCCCTTCACCGCTGGTGGCGGAAATCAGAATGATTTCAATCTCCGGGTTCACTTCACGTGCGCTGGCGATGCACTTCTCAACATCGAAGTTGAGGTAGGGCAGCAGGTCGATTTTGTTGAGCAGCATCAGCGAGGCGGCAGCAAACATGTGGGGGTATTTCAGCGGCTTATCTTCACCTTCGGTGACGGAAAGCACCGCCACTTTATGACGTTCGCCGAGATCAAAACTGGCCGGGCACACCAGGTTGCCGACGTTTTCAATAAACAGAATGCCGTTGTCTTCTAAAGGCAGACGCGGCGCGGCATCGGCAATCATCTGCGCGTCAAGGTGGCAGCCTTTACCGGTGTTCACCTGGATGGCCGGCGTGCCGGTGGCGCGAATACGGGCTGCATCGTTGACGGTCTGCTGGTCGCCTTCAATCACCGCACACGGCACGCGCTCTTTCAGCTTCATCAGCGTTTCGGTGAGCAGCGTGGTTTTGCCGGAGCCAGGGCTTGAGACAAGGTTAAGCACCAGATGCTGGCGGGCAGCGAAGCGAGCGCGGTTACGTTCTGCCAGGCGGTTGTTTTTGTCCAGCACGTCGATTTCAACTTCCAGCATACGGCGCTGGCTCATGCCTGGCGCATGGGTTCCGGCTTCGCCGTGCCCATAATGCAGGTCGCCTTCTTCCGTCTGGCTGGGGGTAAAACTGGACGTCTTCACGCCGGTAATATTGAGCGCCGGGCGAGCCGCCGGGGCAAATGGCGCACTACGAAACGCCGAATGAGGGTTATGTTCATCGCCCTCGATATAAAGGTTGCCTTCAGCGCAACCGCATGTTGTACACATCGCTCACTCCTGGTCTATTTCTATTCTTCTAATCTGTAAGCCGTCATCGGCCACGATTCTCAGTGTGTCGCTGTTGCATTGCGGACAACGGCGGACGCGCTGTGTCAGCAGCGTGACGTATTGCTGACAAGACTCGCACCAACATTCGGCTTCTTGTTCTTCGAGGTGCAGTTTACAACCTTCCGCCAGGGTGCCGCGGCATACCAGATCAAAACAAAAGGCGAGAGCACTGGTTTCGACACAAGAAAATGCGCCAATTTTGAGCCAGACCCCAGTTACCTTTTGCGCACCGTGTTGTGCGGCCTGTTGTTCGATCAATTCCAGTGCCCGTTGGCAGAGGGTTATTTCGTGCATATCGCCTCCCATCATCTATTGCTGCGGTAAAAGCAATAAACATGCCAGTTATTGTTTTTGGCACGCTGACACTGACGACGATGACGAAATGACATGTCGTCACTGCATTATTTTCTTGTATATATATGAAAAATAAACAATTTAAAGTTGGCATGGAACGTGCTTAAGGCAGGCTATCTCACGTAAACGGGTAACCTGACATGACAATTTGGGAAATAAGCGAAAAAGCCGATTACATCGCTGAACGGCACCGTCGCCTACAGGACCAGTGGCGTATCTACTGTAATTCGCTGGTTCAGGGGATCACCCTGTCGAAAGCGCGCCTGCATCACGCAATGAGCTGCGCGCCGGACAAAGATCTTTGCTTCGTTCTTTTTGAACACTTCACGATCTACGTCACCCTGGCTGACGGTTTCAACAGCCACACCATTGAGTACTACGTTGAAACGAAAGATAGCGAAGAAAAACAACTCATTGCGCAAGCGCAGCTGACCATCGACGGCAAAGTCGACGAGCATGTCAGCAACCGCGATCGCGAGCAGGTGCTGGAGCACTATCTCGAGAAAATCGCCAGCGTTTACGACAGCCTGTATGCCGCCGTGGAAACCAACACTCCGGTAAATATGCACCAATTGGTAAAGGGACAAATCCCGGCGGCGTAAGCCAGAGGTTTTGCCCGTTTTGTTCGCGATGCGGTCTGAAGCCGCGTCACGACTGTTTTGGGGATGGGAGTGTCGACGAGTGTCGAAAATGACACTTGATGGACATGTTTTCGTCAAAAATGACTATCACCTGAGGAATGCCTGGTGAATCGTTTTGTAATTGCTGACTCCACGCTCTGTATTGGCTGCCACACTTGTGAGGCCGCCTGTTCAGAGACGCATCGCCAGCATGGCCTGCAGTCAATGCCGCGCCTGAAAGTGATGCTTAATGAAAAAGAATCCGCGCCACAACTTTGCCATCATTGCGAAGATGCGCCGTGCGCGACCGTGTGTCCTGTCAACGCCATCAACCGCGTAGATGGCGCTGTACAGCTGAATGAAAGTCTGTGCGTAAGCTGCAAACTGTGTGGGATTGCCTGCCCGTTCGGCGCGATAGAGTTTTCCGGCAGCCGTCCGCTGCATATTCCGGCTAACGCCAATACCCCGAAAGCGCCGCCTGCGCCTCCTGCCCCGGCTCGCGTCAGCACGCTGCTGGACTGGGTGCCGGGTGTTCGCGCCATCGCTGTGAAATGCGATTTGTGCAGTTTTGATGAACAAGGTCCTGCCTGTGTACGGATGTGCCCAACCAAAGCGCTGCACCTGGTTGAAAACACCGATATCGCCCGCGCCAGCAAACGTAAGCGTGAGCTGACGTTCAATACCGATTTTGGCGATCTCACCTTGTTTCAGCAGGCTCAGAGTGGGGATGCAAAATGAGCGTAATTTCACTGATTAATAGCGGCGTGGCCTGGTTTGCCGCCACGGCGGTTCTGGCATTTCTGTTCTCCTTTCACAAAGCGTTGAGCGGCTGGATTGCGGGCGTGGGTGGGGCCATTGGCAGCCTGTTCACGGCGGCAGCGGGTGCTCTTGCGCTGACTCACGCATTGGCGGTCAGCGGTGTGATGCCGTTTATCGGACATACCCTGCAAGTGACGCCGTTAAATGCTATCTGGTTGATTACGCTCGGTCTGTGCGGACTGTTTGTCAGCCTGTACAACATTGACTGGCATCGTCATCCGCAGGTTAAAGCCAACGGTTTGTTGGTGAATTTATTAATGGCGGCAGCGGTCTGCGCCGTGGTCGCCAGCAACCTCGGCACGATGGTGGTGATGGCAGAAATTATGGCGCTGTGCGCCGTGTTCCTGACCGGTGGCAGTAAAGAGGGCAAGCTGTGGTTTGCGCTTGGCCGTATTGGCACACTGCTGCTGGCGGTTGCCTGCTATCTGGTGTGGCAGCGCTATGGCACCCTGGAGCTACGTCTGCTCGACCTGCGCACGCAGGCATTGCCGCTCGGTTCCGACATCTGGCTGCTCGGCGTTGCCGGTTTTGGTCTGCTGGCCGGAATTATCCCGCTGCACGGCTGGGTACCGCAGGCGCATGCCAACGCCAGCGCACCTGCTGCGGCGCTGTTCTCGACTGTCGTCATGAAGGTCGGTTTGTTAGGGATTCTGTCTCTGTCGCTGATTGGCGGCAATGCGCCGCTGTGGTGGGGTATTGCACTGCTGGTGTTGGGCATGATCACCGCGTTTGTCGGCGGTCTGTATGCGTTGATGGAGCATAACATTCAGCGTCTGCTGGCCTACCACACTCTGGAAAACATCGGCATTATTCTGCTCGGCCTTGGGGCTGGCGTGACCGGTATTGCGCTGCAACAACCGGCGCTGATTGCGCTCGGTCTGACGGGCGGTCTCTACCACCTGGTGAACCACAGCCTGTTCAAGAGCGTCCTGTTCCTGGGGGCTGGCAGCATCTGGTTTCGTACCGGTCATCGCGATATCGAAAAACTGGGCGGCATCGGCAAACGTATGCCGGTGATTTCTATCGCCATGCTGGTTGGGTTGATGGCGATGGCCGCGCTGCCGCCGCTGAACGGCTTTGCCGGTGAGTGGGTTATCTACCAGTCTTTCTTCAAACTGGGTAACAGCGGCACATTTATTGGCCGTTTGTTAGGGCCGTTGCTGGCCGTTGGGCTGGCGATTACCGGTGCGCTGGCGGTGATGTGTATGGCGAAAGTCTATGGCGTTACCTTCCTCGGCGCGCCGCGGACCAAAGAGGCGGAGAACGCCTGTTGCGCGCCATTCCTGATGTCGGTGAGCGTAGTGGCGTTGGCGATTTGCTGCGTGTTGGGCGGTGTTGCCGCGCCGTGGCTGCTGCCGCTTCTCGCCTCTGCCGTTCCTCTGCCGCTGGAAACCGCGAATACCACGGTTTCTCAGCCAATGATTACCCTGCTGTTGATTGCCTGTCCGCTGCTGCCTTTCATTATCATGGCGATTTTCAAAGGCAACCGTCTGCCGTCGCGTTCACGCGGTTCGGCATGGGTGTGCGGTTACGATCACGAGCAGTCAATGGTGATCACTGCACACGGTTTTGCCATGCCGGTGAAAGAGGCCTTTGCTCCGATACTCAAACTGCGTAAATGGCTCAATCCGGTCTCACTGGTTCCGGGCTGGCAGAACGCGGCCGCGCCGGTGCTGTTCCGTCGCCTGGCGCTGATTGAGCTGGCGGTGCTGGTGGTGATTGTGGTTTCACGAGGAGCCTAAGAATGAGTGTTTTATATCCGTTAATTCAGGCGCTGGTGTTGTTTGCCACTGCGCCGTTGCTGTCTGGTATTACCCGCGTGGCGCGGGCCCGTTTGCACAATCGTCGCGGACCGGGCGTTTTGCAGGAATATCGCGACATTATCAAACTGCTGGGTCGCCAGAGTATTGCGCCTGCGGATTCCAGCTGGGTTTTTCGCCTGACGCCATTTGTGATGGTGGGCGTGATGCTGACCATCGCGACCGCGCTACCGGTGGTGACCGTCGGTTCTCCGCTGCCGCAACTGGGCGATTTGATCACCCTGATTTACCTCTTCGCGATCGCCCGTTTCTTCTTTTCTATCGCCGGTCTGGATACCGGTAGCCCGTTCACCGCGATTGGCGCCAGCCGTGAAGCGATGCTCGGCGTACTGGTAGAGCCGATTCTGCTGCTTGGCCTGTGGGTCGCGGCGCAGGTGGCCGGTTCCACGCACATCAGCAATATCGCCGACACGATTTACCACTGGCCTGTGGCCCGCAGTATTCCGCTGATTCTGGCGCTGTGCGCCTGCGCATTCGCCACGTTTATTGAGATGGGCAAACTGCCGTTTGACCTCGCGGAAGCGGAGCAGGAGTTGCAGGAAGGTCCGCTGACCGAGTACAGCGGCAGCGGTTTTGCGGTGCTGAAGTGGGGCATCAGCCTGAAACAACTGGTGGTGCTGCAAATGTTTGTCGGCGTGTTCCTGCCGTGGGGACAGATGGAAACCTTTACTGCGGGCGGATTGCTGCTGGCGCTGGTGATTGCCGTCGTCAAGCTGGTTGCTGGCGTACTGGTGATCGCGCTGTTCGAAAACAGCATGGCGCGTCTGCGTTTTTGCGCCACTTCACGCGTGACCTGGGCCGGTTTTGGGTTTGCGTTTTTAGCATTCGTCTCCTTGCTGGCGGCGTGATTAAGAGAGTTTGAGCATGTCTGAAGAAAAATTAGGTCAACAATACCTTGCGGCGCTGCACCAGGCATTTCCGGGCGTAGTACTGGACGAAGCCTGGCAGACCAAAGATCAGCTGACGATTACGGTGAAGGTGAACTACCTGCCGGAAGTGGTCGAGTTCCTGTATTACAAGCAGGGCGGATGGTTGTCCGTGCTGTTCGGTAACGACGAACGCCAGCTGTGCGGCCGTTATGCCGTGTACTACGTACTGTCGATGGAGCAGGGCGTTAAATGCTGGGTCACCGTCCGTGTTGAAGTGGATGCCAATACTCTAGAATTCCCGTCTGTTACCCCACGTGTTCCGGCTGCGGTCTGGGGCGAACGTGAAGTCCGCGACATGTACGGTCTTATCCCGGTAGGTTTGCCGGACGAGCGTCGTCTGGTATTGCCGGATGACTGGCCGGATGAACTCTATCCGCTGCGTAAAGACAGCATGGATTACCGTCAGCGTCCGGCGCCGACTACCGACGCTGAGACTTACCAGTTCATCAACGAACTGGGCGACAAGAAAAACAATGTGGTGCCGATTGGCCCGCTGCATGTGACCTCCGATGAGCCGGGTCACTTCCGTCTGTTCGTTGACGGCGAGAACATTATCGACGCCGACTACCGTCTGTTCTATGTCCACCGCGGCATGGAGAAACTGGCGGAAACCCGTATGGGGTATAACGAAGTCACTTTCCTGTCGGATCGCGTCTGCGGGATTTGCGGCTTTGCCCACAGCACCGCCTATACCACCTCCGTTGAAAACGCGATGGGCATTGTGGTGCCGGAACGTGCGCAGATGATCCGCGCCATTCTGCTGGAAGTGGAGCGTCTGCACTCGCACCTGCTGAACCTCGGCCTGGCCTGTCACTTCACCGGCTTTGACTCCGGCTTTATGCAGTTCTTCCGCGTGCGTGAAACCTCCATGAAAATGGCGGAGATCCTCACCGGGGCGCGTAAAACCTACGGTCTGAACCTGATCGGCGGGATTCGCCGCGATCTGCTGAAAGAGGACATGATCCAGACTCGCCAGCTGGCGCAGCAGATGCGCCGCGACGTGCAGGAGCTGGTGGATATGCTGCTCAGTACGCCGAACATGGAGCAGCGTACCGTCGGTATTGGTCGTCTGGACCCGGAAATCGCCCGTGACTTCAGTAACGTTGGTCCGATGGTTCGCGCCAGCGGTCATGCCCGCGACACCCGCGCCGATCACCCGTTTGTGGGTTACGGTCTGCTGCCGATGGAAGTTCACAGCGAGCAGGGCTGTGACGTGATCTCCCGTCTGAAAGTGCGCATCAACGAAGTCTATACCGCGCTGAATATGATCGATTATGGCCTCGACAATCTGCCGGGCGGCGCGCTGGCGGTGGAAGGCTTTACCTATATTCCGCATCGCTTTGCACTGGGCTTCTCGGAAGCACCGCGTGGGGATGATATCCACTGGAGCATGACCGGCGACAACCAGAAGCTGTACCGCTGGCGCTGCCGTGCGGCGACCTACGCCAACTGGCCGACGCTGCGTTACATGCTGCGCGGCAACACCGTTTCCGATGCGCCGCTGATTATCGGTAGTCTCGATCCTTGCTACTCCTGTACTGACCGTATGACCGTCGTCGACGTGCGTAAGAAGAAGAGCAAAGTCGTGCCATACAAAGAACTTGAGCGCTACAGCATTGAGCGTAAAAACTCGCCGCTGAAATAAGGAATCGCCATGTTTACCTTTATCAAAAAAGTCATTAAAACCGGCACACCGACCTCGTCTTATCCGCTGGAGCCGATCGCGGTTGATAAAAACTTCCGTGGTAAGCCGGAGCATAACCCGCAGCAGTGTATTGGCTGCGCGGCCTGCGTGAATGCCTGTCCGTCAAATGCGCTGACGGTCGAAACCGATCTGGCCACCAATGAACTGGCCTGGCAATTCAACCTCGGTCGCTGCATCTTCTGTGGCCGTTGTGAAGAAGTCTGCCCGACGGCGGCGATCAAACTGTCGCAGGAATACGAACTGGCGGTATGGAAGAAAGAAGACTTTCTGCAGCAGTCTCGCTTTGCGCTGTGTAACTGTCGCGTGTGCAATCGTCCTTTTGCTGTTCAGAAAGAGATCGATTACGCCATTGCGCTGCTTAAGCACAACGGCGACAGCCGTGCGGAAAATCACCGTGAAAGCTTTGAGACCTGCCCGGACTGTAAGCGCCAGAAATGCCTGGTGCCGTCCGACCGTATTGAACTGACTCGCCATATGAAAGAGGCCAGCTGATGAGCAATTTATTAGGCCCACGTAATGCCAATGGTATTCCGGTACCGATGACGGTGGACGAATCCATCGCCAGCATGAAAGCGTCGTTACTGAAAAACATCAAACGTTCGGCGTACGTCTACCGTGTGGACTGCGGCGGTTGCAACGGTTGCGAAATTGAAATTTTCGCCACCCTCTCTCCGCTGTTTGACGCCGAGCGTTTTGGCATCAAAGTGGTACCGTCGCCGCGCCATGCAGACATTCTGCTGTTTACCGGCGCGGTGACCCGCGCAATGCGCTCACCGGCGTTACGTGCCTGGCAATCTGCGCCAGATCCGAAAATTTGTATCTCCTACGGGGCCTGCGGCAACAGCGGTGGTATATTCCACGATCTTTATTGCGTCTGGGGCGGCACCGACAAAATCGTACCGGTGGATGTCTACATTCCTGGCTGTCCGCCAACGCCTGCGGCAACGCTGTACGGCTTTGCGATGGCGCTGGGTCTGCTGGAGCAGAAAATCCATGCGCGTGCGCCAGGTGAACTGGATGAACAGCCCGCTGAGATCCTGCATCCGGAGATGGTGCAACCGCTGCGCGTGAAGATTGATCGCGAAGCGCGTCGTCTGGCCGGTTATCGCTATGGCCGCCAGATTGCCGATGATTACCTGCGCCAGTTAGGGCAGGGCGAGCATCAGGTGGCGCGCTGGCTCGAAGCAGAGAACGATCCGCGTCTGACCGAGATCGTCACTAATCTTAACCATGTTGTTGAAGAGGCGCGTATCCGATGAGTGAAACGGTGGTGTTCAGTCAACTGAGCCGTAAATTTATTGATGAGAATGATGCAACGCCCGCCGAGGCGCAGCAGGTCGTCTATTACAGCCTGGCGATTGGCCACCACCTGGGGGTCATTGATTGTCTGGAAGCGGCGTTGACCTGCCCATGGGATGACTACCTGGCCTGGATCGCCACGCTTGAAGAGGGCAGTGAAGCCCGCCGTAAAATGGAAGGCGTACCGAAGTACGGCGAAATCGTCATTGATTTTAGCCATGTGCAAATGCTGGCGCGCGCGTTTGATAACGCGCTCGCCGTGCAGACGCCGCCGCAACAGGCGTGGAGCAAGCTGATGCTCAGCATGCTTCATGATATTCATCAGGAAAGCGCCATCTATCTGATGGTGAGGAGACACCGTGACTGACGTTTTATTGTGTGTCGGCAACAGTATGATGGGTGACGACGGCGCAGGCCCGCTGCTGGCGGAGATGTGTGCCGCAGCGCCGAAAGGCGACTGGATTGTCATTGACGGCGGCAGTGCGCCGGAAAACGACATCGTGGCGATTCGTGAATTACGCCCAAGCCGCCTGCTGATTGTTGATGCCACCGATATGGGGCTCAATCCCGGCGAGATCCGCATCATCGATCCTGACGACATCGCCGAGATGTTTATGATGACCACCCATAATATGCCGCTCAACTACCTGGTCGATCAGCTCAAAGAGGATGTTGGCGAGGTGATTTTCTTAGGGATTCAGCCGGATATCGTCGGGTTCTACTATCCAATGACCCAGCCGATCAAAGATGCCGTAGAAACGGTTTACCAGCGGCTGGAAGGCTGGGAAGGGCACGGTGGATTTGCGCAGTTAGAGGCTGAGGAATGACAACGCCGGATGGCGGCTTCGCCTTATCCGGCCTACAAAACCACGTAATCGTGTAGGCCGGATAAGCGTTAACGCCATCCGGCACTGCCCGTTACGCTAAATCTTCCCCGTTACTGGCGATCACTTTCTTATACCACCAGAACGATTTTTTCCGCGTCCGTTCCAGCGTACCGTTTCCGGCGTCATCTCTGTCGACATACACAAATCCGTAGCGTTTACTCATTTCGCCGGTAGACGCCGAAACCAGATCGATACAACCCCAGGTGGTGTAGCCCATCAGCGGTACGCCGTCTTCGATAGCGTCGGCCATCGCCCGAATATGCTCGCGCAGATAGCTGATCCGGTAATCGTCATTAATCTCGCCATTTGCGTCGATTTCATCTTTCGCGCCGAGACCGTTTTCCACCAGGAATAACGGTTTCTGATAGCGGTCGTACATCATGTTCATAGTGATGCGCAGACCGAGCGGGTCAATGCCCCAGCCCCATTCGCTCACCGTGATGTGGGGGTTACGCAGGGACTTCACCACGTTGGCTGCGGTGGTGTTGTTGGTGTTCATCTCCGCCGAGGCGCAGCGTGACGCGTAATAGCTGAAGGAGACGAAATCGACGGTATTTTTCAGGATCGCATCATCTTCCGGGGCTTTCTCAATCACCACCCCTTTTTCGCGGAATACGCGAGCGGAATAGGCGGGATACGCGCCGCGTGCCTGCACATCAATAAAGAACAGGTTTTCGCGATCTTTTTCCAGCGCTGTCCAGACATCTTCCGGTTTGCAGGAGTACGGATAAAAGTTACCGCCCGCCAACATACAGCCGACCTGGTTTTGTGGGTTAACCTCGTGGGCGATTTTGGTCGCCAGCGCGCTGGCGACCAGCTCATGGTGCGCGGCCTGGTATTTCACCTGATCCTGGTTTTCTCCCTCTTCAAACACCAGACCGGCACCGGAGAACGGGCTGTGCAGCATAATGTTGATTTCGTTGAAGGTGAGCCAGTATTTCACCAGACCATCAAAGGCCTCGAAGCAGGTACGCGCATAACGGGTGAAAAACTCGACCATTTTGCGGTTGCGCCAGGAGCCGTACTCGGTGACCAGATGCATCGGCACATCGAAGTGACACAGCGTGACTAACGGTTCGATACCGTACTTTTTGCACTCAGCAAACACCGCGCGGTAAAACGCGATGCCTTCCTCGTTCGGCGTCAGTTCGTCGCCGTTAGGATAAAGGCGACTCCAGGCGATGGAGGTGCGAAACACCGTGAAGCCCATTTCCGCCATCAGCGCGATATCATCTTTATAACGATGATAAAAATCAATTGCCTCGTGGCTTGGATAAAACTCGTCATCCCGCAACTGGAAACGCTTTTCCTGACCCAGTTTCACCGGCATACGGCGCTCGCCGTGTGGGATCATATCGACGGTGGTCAGCCCTTTGCCGCCCTCCCGGAATGCCCCTTCAGACTGGTTGGCGGCCAGTGCGCCGCCCCATAAAAATCCTTGCGGAAATACAGACATAGTAAACCTCAATTAATGCCAGTCAGACGCTGGCGCCTTTCGCAGTATTCGGTTGTGCGGCCTGGTTTTTTCTGGCCTGTTCAGCCGCATCTTCGACAGGAATATCTTCAAAGCCAAGGAGTAGCGTCAGCACAAAGGACAGAACTACCGCTAACGCCATCACCCCAAACACCCACACGATGGTCATCGGATTAGCGGGGTCGAAGAACTGAACGCTGGTGAACAGCCCCGGTGCGGCCATTGAGTGGCTGGCAAGACCGGCCATCCCGGCGACTGCGCCGCAGATAAAGCCGCTGATAAGACTCGCAATCAGCGGGCGTTTCAGACGTACCGCCACCCCGTAGAGCGCCGGTTCAGAAATCCCGGCCATAATCGCGGAAGCGGCGGCGGCCAGCGCCGTCTGGCGCAGTTCCGGGTTTTTGGTTTTCCAGGCGACGGCTAAAGAGGAGCCGCCGAGCGACAGGTTGGCGCCAATTTCTGACGGCATAACCATGCCTTCTTTGCCCGTTTCGGCGATGGTCTGGATGATGGTTGGGGTAAAGACGCGGTGCATCCCGGTCATTACCAGCAGCGGCCACAGTGCGCCCATAATGGCGACGGAAAGCCAGCCGAGGTAGCCGTGGATGGTGTAGACCAGCGCGGAAATGGCGCTACCAATCCAGATCCCAATCGGGCCAATCAGCACGATGGCAAGCGGGGCGGCGATCAGGACGATCAGCATCGGTTTGAGGAAGTTTTTGGTCACCGCAGGCGTAATACGATCGACCCAGCGTTCGATGTACGACAGACACCAGGTCATCACCAACGCCGGGATCACCGTGTAGGTATATTTCACCGCGGTTACCGGGATCAGGGCGAACTCCACGTGCTCACCCTGGGCCGCTTTCGCCATCAGGTCGATAAAGCTCGGATGTACCAGCACGCCCGCGATGGCAATCGCCAGCGACATATTGGTTTTGAATTTAATGGCGGCCGACGCCGCGACCATCAGCGGCAGGAAGAAGAACGCGCCGTCGCCGATCACGGTCAGAATGGTCAGCGTCGAAGACCCTTTCACCAGCACACCGGTCATTTCCAGGATCATGGCCAGCAGTTTCAGCATCGATCCGCCGATAATCGCCGGGATCAGCGGGGACATGGTGCCGATCAGCGCGTCAAGGATCCCCGCGCCAATGCGTTTGAGCGTCAGCTTCGGTTTGCCGACGGGCGCTGCGGGCTGCATCTCTCCAGGCAGCAAATTCACGATTTCACGATAAGCCTGTGAAACGGTGTTGCCGATGATCACCTGACATTGGTTGTCATTGCGGACCACGCCGAGTACGCCGCTGAGCGCTTTTAAGGTCGCGCTATCGACACGTGAGTCTTCTTTGACGACGAAACGCAAACGCGTCATGCAGTGTGTGACGGCAGTAATGTTGTCGACACCACCCAAAGCCGACACGATGGAGCCCGCCAGTGCCGCATAATTCTTGGACATCGGAATTTACCCTGTTTTATCAGTAAGGTACGTTATATCGCCATGCTTCGTTGCCTGGAATCTGGCGGTGAGGAAACACACAATAGGAAACCGGTTCCACAAAATCATGATTAATTTTTAGTTTTGTAGCAAGATCAATTTGTGGTCATTTTTATAATTGTGATTATGATCACTCGTTATTTGAGGGGGGATTTGCCATCCAGGACAATCCTGATTGGGTGAAGTACACTGCGTGCCATTGCGTACAAATGGATGAGTAATATGACGACGATGCTGGAGGTGGCGAAGCGCGCCGGTGTGTCGAAGGCGACGGTTTCCCGGGTGCTTTCAGGTAACGGCTACGTCAGCCAGGAGACCAAAGACCGCGTGTTTGAGGCTATCGAAGAGAGCGGATATCGCCCTAATTTGCTGGCGCGCAGTCTGGCGGCCAAGAGCACCCAGACGCTCGGTCTGGTGGTGACGAACACCCTGTATCACGGCGTCTATTTTAGCGAGTTGCTGTTTCATACGGCGCGTATGGCGGAAGACAAAGGCCGTCAGTTGCTCCTTGCCGATGGTAAGCACAGCGCTGAGGAAGAGCGTCAGGCGATCCAGTATCTGCTCGATCTGCGCTGCGACGCGGTGATGATCTACCCGCGTTTTCTCAGCGTGGATGAGATAGATGACATCATCGACAGCCATTCTCAGCCGATTATGGTGCTTAACCGTCAGTTGCGGAAAAACAGCAGCCACAGCGTCTGGTGCGATCAAAAACAGACCAGCTTTAACGCCGTCACGCAGCTGATTGCCTCCGGTCACCAGGAGATCGCGTTTATAACCGGCTCAATGGATTCCCCGACCGGCGTGGAACGTCTTTCAGGTTATAAAGATGCGCTGGCGCATCATGGCATCGCCTTAAATCATGACCTGATTGTGAACGGAAAATGGACGCCCGCCAGCGGCGCGGAAGGCGTCAACACGCTGCTCTCACGTAACGTCAATTTCACGGCGCTGGTCGCCAGTAATGACGACATGGCGATTGGCGCCATCAAACAACTCCATGAGCAGGGAATGAGCGTGCCTGCGCAGGTGTCGGTGATTGGGTTCGATGATATTGCGATGGCACCGTATACCATTCCTGCGCTTTCCAGCGTCAAAATTCCGGTCACTGAGATGGTTCAGGAGACGATTGGGCGGCTTATCTTTATGCTGGACGGCGGGGCATTTACGCCGCCCAAACCCTTTACCGGCGAGCTTATCCGCCGCGACTCGCTAGCGCTGTCACATCCGGGCTAAGGGTTGTCAATTGTCATCGTCACTAGTGACGATGACACCTCAAAATCACACAGCACAAATAAAAATTCGTTTAATAATAGACAGTTAAAAACTGGCACGAATTATGAATACTTCGGCACATAATCTGTCATTGCTGGAGAATTTGATGAACCGTTTCATCATTGCTGACGCTACGAAATGCATTGGTTGCCGTACTTGTGAAGTGGCCTGTGTGGTATCCCATCAGGAAGACCAGGACTGCGCGTCGCTGACCCCTGAAACCTTTTTACCGCGCATCCATGTTATCAAAGGGGTGAACGTCTCCACGGCGACGCTGTGCCGTCAGTGCGAAGACGCACCGTGCGCGAATGTCTGCCCGAACGGTGCAATCAGCCGTGATAAAGGGTTTGTCCACGTCATGCAGGAGCGCTGCATTGGCTGTAAAACCTGCGTGGTGGCGTGCCCGTACGGTGCGATGGAAGTGGTTGTCCGTCCGGTGATCCGCAACAGTGGGGCGGGCCTGAACGTACGTGCAGAAAAAGCAGAAGCCAATAAATGTGACCTGTGCCATCACCGCGATGCGGGCCCGGCCTGTATGGAAGTGTGTCCGACTCACGCTTTGATCTGCGTGGATCGCAACAAGCTTGAGCAACTGAGCGCAGAAAAACGTCGCCGTGCGGCGCTGGATTCTACCGCATCGCTGCTTTTCTGATATCTGAAAATCCGCGTAAAATACGGTAGTACTTATGCCGGATGGCGATGCTCACGCATCTTATCCGGCCTACTGTTCGCATCCCCGTAGGCCTGATAAGCGTAGCGCCATCAGGCAAACCGGGATAGATGACTGCGGAAACGACTTAATGACACTAAACAATCACTCCGGCGTACAGCTGCGTATTCGCGGTAAAGTGCAGGGCGTCGGGTTTCGCCCCTTTGTCTGGCAACTGGCGCAGCAACTGCAAC
This sequence comes from Citrobacter sp. GW821-FHT07H02, assembly GCF_059418505.1. Classification (NCBI taxonomy): domain Bacteria; kingdom Pseudomonadati; phylum Pseudomonadota; class Gammaproteobacteria; order Enterobacterales; family Enterobacteriaceae; genus Citrobacter; species Citrobacter sp. GW821-FHT07H02. The sequence goes on from NZ_JBWKPZ010000013.1 coordinate 61,340, forward strand.
TGCACGGCGATGTCTGTAATGACGGCGATGGCGTCGTCGTTCGCCTGCTGGAAGAGCCCACCACGTTTATCGCTGAACTGCATCAGCATTGTCCGCCGCTGGCGCGTATCGACAGCGTTGAGAGCGAGCCTTTTGCCTGGTCGCAACGGCCTGCTGACTTCACCATTCGCCAAAGCGCGGGGGGAACGATGAACACGCAGATCGTCCCGGATGCCGCCACGTGCCCTGCCTGTCTGACTGAAATGTGTACGCCTGGCGAGCGGCGCTACCGTTACCCCTTTATCAACTGCACCCACTGCGGTCCGCGTTTCACCATTATTCGCGCCATGCCGTACGACCGCCCGTTTACCGTGATGGCGTCATTTCCGCTCTGTCCGCAATGCGACAAGGAGTACCGCGACCCGTATGACCGCCGCTTCCACGCGCAGCCTGTCGCGTGTCCGGCGTGCGGGCCACATCTTGCGTGGCGCTCTGCCGATGTGCAGGCAGAAAAAGAAGAGGCGTTGCAGGCGGCGGTAGCGATGCTGAAAGCCGGGGGTATTGTTGCCATCAAAGGGATTGGTGGTTTTCATCTGGGCTGCGATGCGCGCAACCGCGATGCGGTAGCAACGCTACGGGCGCGTAAGCATCGTCCGGCAAAACCGCTGGCGGTGATGTTGCCGACAGAAAAAGGTCTGCCGGAAGCGGCACGCCGTCTGCTGACCACGCCCGCCGCTCCGATTGTGCTGGTGGATAAACAGTTCGTTGATTCGCTCTGCGACGGCATTGCGCCCGGGCTTGCGGAAGTCGGCGTGATGCTGCCCGCCAATCCGTTACAGCATTTGCTGTTGCAGGAGGTGAACGGTCCGTTGGTGATGACCTCCGGCAATCTGAGTGGTAAACCTCCCGCTATTACCAACGCGCAGGCGCTGGACGATTTGCAGGCGATTGCCGACGGCTTCCTGTTGCATAATCGCGACATCGTGCAACGGATGGATGATTCCGTGGTGCGTGATAGTGGCGAAATGCTGCGCCGTTCACGGGGTTATGTGCCGGACGTGCTGGCGTTGCCGCCAGGTTTTCGCGACGTGCCACCGATGCTCTGCCTGGGAGCCGATCTCAAAAATACCTTCTGCCTGGTGCGTGGGGAACAGGCTGTCATTAGCCAGCATCTGGGCGATCTCAGCGATGATGGCATTCAACACCAGTGGCGTGATGCGCTGCGCCTGATCCAGAGCATTTATGACTTTACGCCGCAACGCATTGTCTGCGATGCGCATCCGGGGTATGTCTCCAGCCAATGGGCGAGTGAGATGAATCTGCCGACTGACATTGTGTTACACCATCATGCCCACGCGGCGGCGTGCATGGCCGAACACGGCTGGTCGCTGAACGGCGGCGATGTGATCGCCCTGACGCTGGACGGCATCGGGATGGGCGAAAACGGCGCGCTGTGGGGAGGCGAGTGTTTACGGGTTAATTATCGTGAATGTGAACACCTTGGTGGATTGCCCGCCGTGGCGCTTGCTGGCGGCGATCTCGCCGCGAAGCAACCCTGGCGTAACCTGTTAGCTCAGTGTCTGCGTTTTGTGCCGGACTGGCAGCGTTATCCGGAAACCGCCGACGTGCAGCGACAGAACTGGAACGTGCTGGCGCGGGCGATTGAGCGCGGGATTAATGCGCCGCTGGCTTCGTCATGTGGGCGTCTGTTTGATGCCGTTGCCGCCGCGTTAGGCTGTGCGCCAGCGTCGCTGAGCTATGAAGGGGAAGCAGCCTGTACGCTGGAAGCATTGGCTTCACAGTGTCAGGGCGTTGAACATCCGGTGACGATGCCATTGATCGGAAATCAACTGGATCTGGCGACCTTCTGGCAGCAGTGGCTGAACTGGCAGGCAACGCCCGGTGAACGCGCGTGGGCTTTTCACGATGCGCTGGCGCGAGGGTTTGCCGCCATGATGCGTGAACAGGCCGCCTCGCGCGGGATCACGACGCTGGTATTCAGCGGTGGGGTGATGCATAACCGCCTGCTGGCGTCGAGGCTGGCCTTTTATCTTGCTGATTTTACGCTGTTGTTCCCGCAGCAATTACCGGCGGGTGATGGCGGACTTTCTCTGGGGCAGGGGGTGATTGCCGCAGCGCGTGGGTTGAACAATCGTGATATGCCGGATGGCGACGCATAGCGTCTTATCCGGCCTACAACGTGCCATATGCCGTAGGCCGGATAAGGCGTAGCCGCCATCCGGCACAACGTCACTTACGCTGGCAGCGTTTTCAACAGGGTGAAAGCCTCCCTCATTCTGTCTTCACTGACCACGAAGGCGCATAACTGGCCTTCGTCGTTCATCCCTTTGGCAACCATCCCGTCAGCTTCTGCCACGATGTGCCAGTTCAGATCCTGACGCTGGGTTTCCCCGGCCAGATGTAACGGCAATTCCGGTGTTTTGATTTTCACGAGCATGGCGGGCAGCTTCAGCGGAACGTTGCCGCCGAGCAGGTTTTTCGCCAGGTACATTGCGCTGAGCTGAATCGGCTGCAGGAAAGGCAGTACCTGACCATTGATTTCCGCACAGTCACCGAGGGCATAAATGTCCGGATGACTGGTTTGCAGGTAGCTGTCCACACAAACGCCGCGATTGAGAGTTAAACCGGCGCGACGCCCCAGCGCCGTTTCCGGACGCAAGCCGGTGGCGGCGATCACCACGTCGACCTCAACACTGCGTTGGCGATCGAACGTTACACGTATCCCGGACGCCGTTTTCTCCAGCCCCTGAAGCTGTGATTTCAGCAACAGATGTACGCCCATCTCGGTCAGGCGATGCTGTAAGCGACTGCTCACTTCTGGCGGCATGAGTGAAGCAAGAATGCTGGCGGCATTATCAATTAACGTCACGGCTTTACCCGCCCGACAGAAATCCATCGCCAGCTCGCAGCCGATCAGACCACCGCCGACAATCAACACCCGGCGCGCATCGCGCAGTTGCGTTTCACACGCGCGGTACTCCTGCTGACTGTTCAGAGTGAGCATTAACTCACGCCCGGCAACAGGAGGAACAAAGGCTGAAGCGCCAGTCGCCAGTACCAGCTTGTCGTACGCCCACTGCATACCCTGACTTTTCACCACGTGTGCATCGGCATCAATGTCGGTGACCCAGGTGTGCGGGAACAGGCGTAAAGTAAACTGTTCGGCAAACTCCCCCGCCGACTGGCGGGTGAGGTCGTCAGCGCGCTGCGCCTGGCTGATAACGTGGCTGAGGTCGGGCTTGTTATATTCATCAATACTGTCAGCCGCAATCAGGGTTAACGGGATATCAGCATCCTGTTTACGGATGTTTTTGACTAACTGGCGGGCGGCGAAGCCCGAGCCAATAATGACAATTCCGTGGCTCATTTTGCCTCCGTTGCCAGTACGTCGAAGACCTCTTTCCCCAATGAACATTCCGGGCAGAGGAAGTTGTCCGGAACGTCGCTCCACGGTGTCCCCGGAGCAACATCCTGCAGAGGCTCACCTTTGACGGGATCGTAAATCCACTGGCATACGCTGCATTGCATGCAGGGGCCGAGGTCGGCTGCCGCTGCGGCGGCACAGGCGCACGCTTCTTCTTTGGCGGTCGCTGTGACATGGGCTTCCGGCAGCGGAGCGAGCGCCCACTGACGCGCAATCTCGCGACCGTGCTGACGGCACAGTTCCAGCGCATCCAGATCCGGGCGCCATTTGGCTTTCAGGCTCAATGACATTTCAAAACCGGCATCCTGCAAGCGGGTAGAGAGACGGTCAACCGCGCCGCCGCTCCAACCGTGAGATCCAAAGGCGCTGGCGCGTTTGTTACGAAAACGCAGACCGGTCATCTCTTCGACCAGACCGGCGATTTTCGGCATCATCACGTTGTTCATCGTGGAGGTGCCGACCAGCACCCCTTTGGAGCGAAAGACGTTGGTCAGAATTTCGTTTTTATCGCTGCGGGCGACGTTAAAAATTTTCACCGCCACGTTCGGGTCCACTTCGTTAATACCCTGAGCGATGGCATCCGCCATCATGCGGGTGTTATTGGACATGGTGTCGTAGAAAAGGGTGATGCGGTCTTCCTGATAATCCGCCGCCCATTTCAGGTACATCTCAACGATCTGCGTTGGGTTGTCGCGCCAGACCACGCCGTGGGAGGTGGCAATCATATCGACCGGCAGATTAAAACCGAGGATTTCGGTGATTTTCGGCGTCACCAGGCGGCTGAACGGGGTCAGAATGTTGGCATAGTAACGCTGGCACTGTTCGAACAGTTCGGTCTGATCCACTTCGTCATTAAACAGACGTTCATCGCAATAGTGCTGGCCGAAGGCGTCGTTACTGAACAGAACCGCATCGCCGGTCATATAGGTCATCATACTGTCCGGCCAGTGCAGCATTGGGGTTTCGACGAAGATCAGCTGTTTGCCGTTGCCGATATCCAGTGCGTCGCCGGTTTTCACCACGTTGAAATTCCACTCCGGATGATGATGATGGCCGGTGATAGAATCAATGGCATTCGCGGTGCAGTAGATCGGCGTATCCGGGATCTGCATCATCAGCTCGGTCATCGCACCGGCGTGGTCCTCTTCTGCGTGGTTGATGATGATGTAATCAATGTCTGCGAGGTCAATTTCACTGCGCAGGTTTTGCACGAATTCACGGCTGAACTTATGGTCGACGGTGTCGATCAGCACATTTTTTTCTTCACGGATGAGATAGCTGTTGTAGCTGCTGCCGCGCAGCGTTTTATATTCAGTCCCGTGAAAATCACGGACTTCCCAGTCACGTTGGCCAACCCAATGAATGTTATTTTTAACCAGAATAGACATAGCAACCTCAATGAATTCAGTGTTTTCCCAAAAAGATGTCTTTCTGATTGCAGGTTGCATGCCAACTTTTTAATATTTTGATTTTAAACAGTTTTTAAAATTATACTCCCAAGTTGGTAGTCAAAATGACTATTCATTAAATGGTCACTATGACAATATGAATGGTCAAAATGACAATGAGGGCGTTATGCGTTTTTCCGTTGATGTACTGGCGAGTATCGCCATTGAATTGCAACGCGGTATCGGCCATCAGGACAGATTTCAGCGCCTGATCACGACGCTTCGGCAGGTGCTGGAATGTGATGCTTCCGCGCTGTTGCGCTACGAGGCGCGCCAGTTTATTCCGCTGGCGATTGATGGCCTGGCGCGCGATGTGCTTGGTAGACGCTTTACGCTGGAAGGGCATCCGCGTCTGGAGGCCATCGCCCGCGCCGGGGACGTGGTGCGCTTCCCGGCCGACAGCGATTTACCCGACCCCTATGACGGATTGATTCCAGGACAAGAGAGCCTGAAGGTACACGCCTGCATTGGCCTGCCGCTGTTCGCCGGACAGAACCTGATTGGCGCGCTGACGCTCGACGGCATGGCGCCAGACCAGTTTGATGTTTTCAGTGATGAAGAACTGCGTCTGATTGCCGCGCTGGCGTCCGGGGCGCTGAGTAACGCGCTGCTGATTGAACAACTGGAAAGCCAGAACATGTCGCCGGGCTCATCCTCCGCGTTTGAGCAGGTAAAAGAGACGCAGATGATTGGCCTTTCACCCAGCATGATGCAGTTAAAAAAAGAGATCGAGATTGTGGCGGGCTCTGACCTTAACGTGCTGATCAGCGGCGAGACAGGGACCGGTAAAGAGTTGGTGGCAAAAGCCATCCATGAAGGCTCGCCGCGTGCGGTGAATCCATTGGTCTATCTCAACTGCGCCGCGCTGCCGGAAAGCGTGGCGGAGAGTGAACTATTTGGTCATGTCAAAGGGGCGTTTACCGGGGCCATCAGCAACCGCAGCGGTAAGTTCGAAATGGCCGATAACGGCACCCTGTTTCTGGACGAGATTGGTGAACTGTCATTAGCGCTGCAGGCCAAGTTGCTGCGCGTATTACAGTACGGCGATATTCAGCGTGTTGGCGACGATCGTAGTCTGCGCGTTGATGTACGCGTACTGGCGGCGACCAACCGTGATCTGCGCGAAGAAGTCCTGGCCGGGCGTTTCAGGGCCGACCTGTTTCACCGTTTGAGCGTCTTCCCGCTTTCCGTACCGCCTCTGCGCGAGCGCGGTGAGGATGTGGTGTTGCTGGCGGGCTATTTTTGCGAGCAGTGCCGGCTGCGATTGGGGCTTTCACGCGTGGTGCTGAGTCCAGCCGCGCGCAGTCATCTGCTGAATTATGGCTGGCCAGGAAACGTGCGCGAACTGGAACATGCGATCCATCGTGCCGTGGTACTGGCGAGGGCAACGAAAGCAGGGGATGAAGTGGGGCTGGAAGCCACGCATTTTGCGTTACAGGACGCGTCGGTTATACCACCGCCGGAACCGACGACAGAATTGCCGCTCAATCAAAATCTGCGTGACGCGACGGAGCGTTTTCAGCGGGAGATGATCCGCCGGGCGCTGGCGCAAAATAATCATAACTGGGCGGCCAGCGCGCGGGCGCTTGAAACAGACGTCGCCAATCTGCACCGACTGGCGAAGCGTCTGGGACTCAAAGATTAGAGAATGCCTGCCTGATAAAAATCCTGCAGGTTAATGGCGCCGGTGAGTTTGCCGTTTTCATCCACCACCGGGGCGGCGGTAATTTTGCGCTTCATCAGGATCTCTTTGGCGTCAATGGCGCGGCTTTGTGCCTGTAGCGTGACGCCATTGTGGGTCATTGCGTCACTGACCGGCGTGGTGAGCGCGCCGCCGCCCACTAACCAGCGACGCAGGTCGCCGTCGGTAAATACGCCTTTCACATAGGCTTCATCGTCACAGACCGCGACCAGACCCAGCCCGGTTCGGCTCAATTCCAGCATCGCGTCCATTACGCTGGTGGCAAGCTGAACCTGAGGCACCGCATCGTCCCGACGCATCAGATGATGCACGTTATTCAGCAAACGCGCGCCCAATGCGCCAGCCGGATGGGAGCGGGCAAAATCTTCCTCGTTAAAACCGCGCGCCTGCATCACTGCCATCGCCAGCGCATCGCCCATCATCAGGGTGTTTACCGTGCTGGAGGTCGGCGCCAGATGCATCGGGCAGGCTTCACGTTCGACGGAGATATCCAGCACGGCTTTCGCCGCCAGACCCAGCGGGGAGGAGGGTTTTCCGGTCATCGCCAGCAGGGCGACCGATTTGTCTTCGAGGCGTGGAATGATGAGATCCAGCTCTTTCGCGCCGCCGGAATAGGAGATAAACAGCATGACGTCACGGCTTTCGATCATCCCCAGATCGCCGTGCAGCGCTTCCGCCGGGTGAACGAAAAAAGCCGGAGTGCCGGTGCTGGCGAGGGTTGCCGCAATTTTTTTGCCAATATGACCGGACTTGCCGATACCGGAGACAATCACCTTGCCTTCGCAGTGGATAATGGTATTCGCGGCGCGGACAAAATCATCGCCCAGACGCTCTGGCAGACGGCTCGCTTCCTGTAGCTCCAGCATTAATGTCTGACGACCCGCGTTCAGTAGTGCATCACTCATTGGTTTCTCCGGTTATGATCACTTCAATCCCTTTTGCCGATGATCAGGGACAACAAAAACTGCCGCTGTTCCCGCTTATTCACGCAATAGCAGTACGCGATGATAGTGCATTCAGAGGGGGGGAATCATAGAAAAGGATCATGTTGAAGAGGGATTCATCACTGGCGTGATAAAAGGAATCGCTATTTTTGCTGCTAAAAATAGGTAGCGATAGCGACTACCGCTTCCTTGTGCGGCGGAGGATGCTTTACCATACTTCACTCTGGCTGAATTTGTTTAATGGATGGCTCATGTTCAAGCGTCGTTATGTAGCATTACTTCCCCTTTGTGTGTTGTTGGCTGCCTGTAGCAGCAAACCGAAACCTTCAGAGACTCAAACGACAACGGGGACGCCGTCCGGCGGTTTCCTGCTTGAGCCCCAACACAACGTGATGCAGATGGGCGGCGATTTCGCCAATAACCCCAATGCGCAGCAGTTCATCGACAAAATGGTGAGCAAACACGGCTTCGACCGCCAACAGTTGCAGGAGATCCTGTCACAGGCCAAACGTCTGGATTACGTGCTGCGTCTGATGGACAGACAAGCCCCGACGGCTCAAGCGCCTACCGGACCTAACGGCGCATGGCTGCGCTATCGCAAGCAGTTCATCACCCCGGATAATGTGCAAAATGGCGTGGTGTTCTGGAATCAGTACGAAGATGCGCTGAATCGCGCATGGCAGGTTTATGGCGTACCGCCGGAGATCATCGTCGGGATTATCGGGGTTGAAACGCGCTGGGGGCGTGTGATGGGTAAAACGCGCATTCTGGATGCGCTGGCGACGCTGTCGTTCAACTACCCACGCCGGGCGGAGTACTTCTCCAGCGAGCTGGAAACCTTCTTACTGATGGCGCGTAACGAACAGGATGATCCGCTGAACCTGAAAGGTTCTTTTGCGGGCGCGATGGGTTACGGACAGTTTATGCCGTCCTCCTACAAAGAGTATGCGGTTGACTTCAACGGCGACGGTCATATTAACCTGTGGGATCCGGTCGATGCCATCGGTAGCGTTGCAAACTACTTTAAAGGACACGGTTGGGAGAAAGGCGATACGGTGGCGGTGATGGCTAACGGCCAGGCGCCAGGCCTTGCGAATGGCTTTAAAACCCAGTACAGCATCTCCCAACTTGCTGCTGCCGGGTTAACGCCGCAGCAGTCGCTGGGTAATCATCAAAAGGCCAGCTTGTTGCGTCTTGATATCGGCACCGGCTACCAGTACTGGTACGGTTTACCGAACTTCTATGCCATTACCCGCTATAACCACAGCACCCATTATGCCATGGCGGTCTGGCAGCTTGGTCAGGCCGTCGCGCTGGCACGTGTGCAGTAATTCTCTTTTGCCGGATGGCGGCTTTGCCATATCTGGCCTACGGGGCTGAGTTCCTTTGTAGGTCGGATAAGATGCCTGAGCATCGTCATCCGGCGCTATTTTTAACGCGGTTAATCTATTTCCTGAATCCTCCTCGAAAAATCGTCACCTCATCCCCATCTCATTGAGGGAAGTGGTATCTTGTCCGGCATATTTTTTAACTGACAGAGGTCGGAATGACTGACAGTGAACTGATGCAGTTAAGTGAACGAGTGGGGCAGGCGTTAAAAACACGCGGCGCCACGGTAACGACAGCGGAATCCTGTACGGGCGGCTGGGTAGCGAAAGCCATTACCGATATTGCCGGGAGTTCCGCCTGGTTTGAACGCGGGTTTGTTACCTACAGCAATGAAGCAAAAGCGCAGATGATCGGCGTTCGCGAAGAGACGTTGGCCCAGCATGGCGCGGTCAGTGAACCCGTGGTGGTGGAAATGGCGATTGGCGCGCTGAAAGCCGCCAGAGCGCACTTCGCTGTCTCGATAAGCGGAATTGCCGGGCCCGACGGCGGTAGCGAAGAAAAACCCGTTGGTACGGTCTGGTTTGCCTTTGCCAGCGCCAGTGGCGAAGGGATTACGCGTCGGGAATGTTTCAGCGGCGACCGCGAGGCAGTGCGTCGTCAGGCGACGACTTACGCGCTGCAAACCCTCTGGCAACAATTTCTACAAAACACTTGATACTGTATGACCATACAGTATAATTGCGTCAACAGAACAGAATTCATTATCCGGTTTCATCCGGCATGACAGGAGTAATAATGGCTATCGACGAAAACAAACAGAAAGCGTTGGCGGCAGCACTGGGCCAGATCGAAAAGCAATTCGGTAAAGGCTCCATCATGCGCCTGGGTGAAGACCGTTCCATGGATGTGGAAACTATCTCCACCGGTTCGCTTTCACTGGATATCGCGCTGGGTGCTGGCGGTCTGCCGATGGGGCGTATCGTCGAAATTTACGGACCGGAATCTTCCGGTAAGACAACCCTGACGCTGCAGGTTATTGCCGCCGCGCAGCGTGAAGGTAAAACCTGTGCGTTTATCGATGCAGAACACGCACTGGACCCGGTTTATGCCCGTAAGCTGGGTGTCGACATTGACAACCTGCTGTGTTCTCAGCCGGATACCGGTGAGCAGGCGCTGGAAATCTGTGACGCGCTGGCGCGTTCGGGTGCGGTTGACGTTATCGTGGTCGACTCCGTTGCGGCGCTGACGCCGAAAGCGGAAATCGAAGGCGAAATTGGCGACTCTCACATGGGCCTCGCGGCACGTATGATGAGCCAGGCGATGCGTAAGCTGGCAGGTAACCTGAAACAGTCCAACACGCTGCTGATCTTCATCAACCAGATCCGTATGAAAATTGGCGTGATGTTCGGTAACCCGGAAACCACCACGGGTGGTAATGCGCTGAAATTCTACGCTTCTGTTCGTCTGGACATCCGTCGTATTGGCGCGGTGAAAGAGGGCGACAACGTGGTCGGTAGTGAGACCCGCGTGAAAGTCGTGAAGAACAAAATCGCAGCACCGTTTAAACAGGCTGAGTTCCAGATCCTCTACGGTGAAGGCATCAACTTCTATGGCGAACTGGTTGACCTGGGCGTGAAAGAGAAGCTGATCGAGAAAGCTGGCGCCTGGTACAGCTATAACGGCGAGAAGATCGGTCAGGGCAAAGCGAATGCGACGAACTGGCTGAAAGAGAATCCGGCGACGGCGAAAGAAATCGAGAAGAAAGTACGCGAACTGCTGCTGAACAACCAGAATTCAACGCCAGATTTCTCCGTTGATGATGGCGCAAACGTTGCGGAAACCAACGAAGATTTTTAATCGTTAACCGTGTCTGATGGTGACGCTCTGGCGTTTTTATCCGGCTTATAATCAGAGGGCTGCATTTATGCGGCCCTTTTTGCATTTTATTTTTCGAAGGTTGTTATGAGCGAATCTACACCGCGCCGACCCGCTTATTCCCGTCTGTTAGACCGTGCAGTTCGTATTCTGGCGGTACGTGACCACAGTGAACAAGAGTTGCGTCGTAAGCTCTCAGCACCGGTGATGGGTAAAAATGGGCCGGAAGAAATCGACGCGACCGCAGAGGACTATGAACGGGTTATCGCCTGGTGCTATGAACACCAATATCTTGATGACAATCGGTTTGTCGTTCGCTTTATCGCCAGCCGTAGCCGCAAAGGTTATGGTCCGGCACGGATACGCCAGGAATTGAATCAGAAGGGTATTGCGCGTGAAGCAACGGAAAAGGCCATGCGTGAATGCGAGGTTGACTGGTTTGAGCGCGCGCGCGACCAGGCCTTTCGAAAATACGGCGATCCACTGCCGACAGACTTTTCAGAAAAGGTAAAGGTTCAGCGTTTCTTGCTCTATCGTGGCTACCTGATGGAAGATATTCAGGATATATGGCGAAATTTTGATGATTGAGCACATACGGGATTTTACTTCCCCGTAAAGAAAACTTATCTTATTCCCACTTTTTTCCGTTCGGGCGAGGGTTGTTTTAGGATGACCGCCGTCTGCGACGAATATTCCTTAAATACACAAAATCATTCAAGTCGCATCAAGGCGGCAAGTGAGTGAATCCTCAGGGCTTACTGGAGTAAGTGACTGGGGTGAACAAGCGCAGCCACCGCAGAGGCGGTTTGAAGGATGAAGTGTAGATTGATTTCAGGATAATTATGAGCAAGAGCACCGCTGAGATCCGTCAGGCGTTTCTCGACTTTTTCCATAGTAAGGGACATCAGGTAGTTGCTAGCAGCTCTCTGGTTCCAAACAATGACCCAACTTTGTTGTTTACCAACGCCGGGATGAACCAGTTCAAGGATGTTTTCCTTGGGCTCGACAAGCGTAATTATTCCCGCGCAACAACCTCACAGCGTTGCGTGCGTGCGGGTGGTAAACACAACGATCTGGAAAACGTCGGTTACACTGCACGTCACCATACTTTCTTCGAAATGCTGGGTAACTTCAGCTTCGGCGACTACTTCAAACACGACGCGATCCAATATGCGTGGGAGCTTCTGACCGGTGAAAACTGGTTTGCCCTGCCAAAAGATCGCCTGTGGGTGACCGTCTACGAAACCGACGATGAAGCCTTTGAAATCTGGGAAAAAGAAGTCGGCATTCCGCGCGAACGTATCATCCGCATTGGTGATAACAAAGGTGGAGCGTATGCGTCTGACAACTTCTGGCAGATGGGCGACACTGGTCCTTGCGGCCCGTGCACCGAGATTTTCTATGACCACGGCGACCACATCTGGGGCGGCCCTCCGGGAAGCGCGGAAGAAGATGGCGATCGCTACATTGAGATCTGGAACATCGTCTTCATGCAGTTCAACCGTCAGGCTGACGGCACCATGGAACCACTGCCGAAACCTTCTGTGGACACCGGTATGGGGCTGGAACGTATTGCGGCTGTGCTGCAACACGTTAACTCCAACTATGAAATTGACCTGTTCAGCTCGTTGATTAAGGCCGTGGCGAAAGTCACTGGCGCGACTGACCTCAACAACAAGTCGCTGCGCGTAATCGCTGACCACATTCGTTCCTGCGCATTCCTGATTGCCGATGGCGTTGTTCCGTCGAACGAAAACCGTGGCTATGTGCTGCGTCGTATCATTCGTCGTGCGGTTCGTCACGGCAACATGCTGGGCGCGAAAGAGACCTTCTTCTACAAGCTGGTTGGTCCGCTGGTTGAGGTGATGGGATCTGCCGGTGAAGAGCTGAAGCGTCAGCAGGCTCAGGTTGAACAAGTTCTGAAAACCGAAGAAGAGCAGTTTGCCCGCACGCTGGAGCGTGGTCTGGCGCTGCTGGATGACGAACTGGCGAAGCTGACCGGCGACACGCTGGATGGCGAAACGGCTTTCCGTCTGTATGACACCTACGGCTTCCCGGTTGACCTGACGGCGGACGTTTGCCGTGAGCGCAACATCAAAGTTGATGAAGCAGGATTTGAAGCCGCCATGGAAGAACAGCGCCGTCGTGCGCGTGAGGCCAGCGGTTTTGGCGCGGACTACAATGCGATGATTCGCGTTGATGGCGCGTCAGAGTTTAAAGGCTATGACCATCTGGAACTGAACGGCAAGGTCACCGCGCTGTTCGTTGATGGTAAAGCGGTAGATGTGATTAATGTAGGGCAGGAAGCGGTTGTCGTGCTGGATCAGACGCCGTTTTACGCTGAATCCGGCGGTCAGGTTGGCGATAAAGGCGAACTGAAAGGCGCAGGCTTCGCATTTGCGGTGAGCGACACGCAGAAATACGGCCAGGCGATTGGTCATGTCGGTAAGCTGTCTGCGGGTTCTCTGAAAGTGGGCGACGCCGTGCAGGCCGATGTGGATGATGTGCGCCGCGCGCGTATTCGTCTGAACCACTCCGCAACGCACCTGATGCATGCGGCATTACGTCAGATTCTGGGCACGCATGTGGCGCAGAAAGGTTCTCTGGTTAACGATAAAGTTCTGCGTTTCGACTTCTCCCATAATGAGGCCATGAAACCGTCAGAAATCCGTGCCGTGGAAGACCTGGTGAACGCGCAGATTCGTCGCAACCTGCCAGTTGAAACCGATGTCATGGATCTGGACGCTGCAAAAGCGAAAGGGGCAATGGCGCTGTTTGGCGAGAAGTATGACGATCGCGTTCGCGTACTGAGCATGGGCGATTTCTCCACCGAGCTGTGCGGCGGTACGCACGCCAGCCGTACCGGGGATATTGGCCTGTTCCGTATTGTTTCTGAGTCCGGTACTGCGGCAGGTGTTCGCCGTATTGAAGCGGTCACCGGTGAAGGTGCAATCGCGACTCTGCATGCGGAAAGCGATCGCTTAAACGATATTGCGCAACTGCTGAAAGGCGATAGTCAGAATCTGGGTGACAAGGTTCGTTCTGTACTGGAACGTACGCGTCAGCTTGAAAAAGAGTTACAGCAGTTGAAGGAACAGGCTGCGGCGCAGGAGAGTGCGAATCTTTCCAGCAATGCTGTCGATATCAACGGCGTGAAGCTGCTGGTCAGTGAGCTGGCGGGTGTTGAACCGAAAATGCTGCGTACCATGGTTGATGATCTGAAAAATCAACTGGGGTCGACGGTTATCGTTTTAGCAACGGTAGATGAAGGTAAGGTTTCTCTGATTGCGGGCGTGTCTAAGGATGTGACCGACCGTGTGAAAGCCGGAGAACTGGTAGGTATGGTCGCTCAGCAGGTGGGCGGTAAAGGCGGTGGTCGTCCGGACATGGCGCAAGCCGGTGGTACGGATGCTGCGGCTCTGCCTGCAGCGTTAGCCAGTGTGAAAGGCTGGGTCAGCGCAAAACTGTAATAACTATAAGCGTTAGCGAGCGCCGTAGATCTGGGTTTACGGCGTTTGCATCAACGCTATCGACAACGATAAAGTCAGGTTGAAGTTGTGTATATCGGCTAAACTTAGGTTTAACAGAATGTGATGCCGTGACTGCTTACACTAAGGTGTTTGTCATCGCTTACTTTTTGGCGTTATATGATGGATAATGCCGGGATACAGAGAGACCCGACTCTTTTAATCTTTCAAGGAGCAAAGAATGCTGATTCTGACTCGTCGAGTTGGTGAGACCCTCATGATTGGAGATGAGGTCACCGTGACAGTTTTAGGGGTGAAGGGCAACCAGGTACGCATTGGCGTAAACGCCCCGAAAGAAGTCTCTGTCCATCGTGAAGAGATCTACCAGCGTATCCAGGCTGAAAAATCCCAGCAGTCCAGTTACTAAGGTTTCCGCGTCTCATCTCGTTCGGTGAGGCGCAACCTGATTCCCGCTCTAAACCCTCTTTTTTATCCCATCAGCTCCATTTTCTTATTCTGCCTCTGTGTTTGTTGACCGACTTTTCCGTTCGCCTCGTTTTTTTGTTCCTCATTGATGCGTGTTAAACACCGATTTGTTTGTTGATAAAACACTCTTTTTGCCGTTTTTGCAGACTAATTGCGCGTGAAGTGTGCAAACGATAAAAGTGCAGGAAAAATTGTTTGACTTATAAGTCCCAGAAAGTAATATGTGCGCCACGCAGCGACGAAGAGCTTTTAACGAGTTCTCCGAAGCACTCGCAAGAGGCGTTTGGTGAGGTGGCCGAGAGGCTGAAGGCGCTCCCCTGCTAAGGGAGTATGCGGTCAAAAGCTGCATCCGGGGTTCGAATCCCCGCCTCACCGCCATTTGCATCCGTAGCTCAGCTGGATAGAGTACTCGGCTACGAACCGAGCGGTCGGAGGTTCGAATCCTCCCGGATGCACCA
>NZ_JBWKPZ010000013.1:76567-122691 GCF_059418505.1 Citrobacter sp. GW821-FHT07H02
TCCGTAGCTCAGCTGGATAGAGTACTCGGCTACGAACCGAGCGGTCGGAGGTTCGAATCCTCCCGGATGCACCATCTTCTCGGAAATAACAGTCAATGTGTTGTTTCATGGTCTGCGGACATACCGCAAGTACCAGGGAGGATAACGTTGCTTTAGCAACGGCCCGCAGGGCGAACACCAGTGAGTCATCCTCCCGGATGCACCATCTTCTCAGAAATAATCCTCCCGGATCCCCCATCTTCTACAAAACACTTCATTTCTTCACACAAACACTTCTTTGCTTCACACACTGAACAATCCTCACTATCTCCATCAGCGACAAAATCAATCAATTACGATAAAGTAACGTCTGGTCATTAGGCTGGTGAGAACGCAATGTACGAACGTTATGCGGGTTTGATTTTTGATATGGATGGCACCCTCCTGGATACTGAACCGACGCACCGTAAGGCGTGGAGTGAGGTATTAGGACGCTACGGCCTGCATTTTGATCTTCAGGCAATGGTAGCACTCAACGGTTCTCCAACCTGGCGCATTGCTCAGTCGATCATTGAACTCAATCATGCCGATCTTGACCCCCATTCGCTGGCGCGAGAAAAAACCGATACGGTAAAAAGTATGCTGCTGGACAGCGTCGAACCGTTGCCTTTAGTTGAGGTGGTGAAGGCCTGGTATGGCCGTCGCCCGATGTCAGTGGGAACCGGTAGTGAAAGTGCCATCGCTGAAGCGTTGTTGGCTCACCTGGACTTACGTCGCTATTTTGATGCGGTCGTCGCGGCTGATCATGTTCAGCATCACAAACCCGCGCCTGATACGTTCTTACTGTGCGCGGAACGCATGGGCGTGATTCCAGCGCAATGTGTGGTGTTTGAAGATGCTGATTTTGGTCTGCAGGCGGCACGTGCGGCGGGAATGGATGCTGTGGACGTTCGATTATTGTGAGTGATGGACTGTCGCTCCTGTCACTGTTTGCCAGTAGTTTTCTCAGCGCCACGCTATTGCCCGGAAATTCAGAAGTTGTTTTAGCGGCGATGTTAGTTTCTGGGGTAAGTCATCCCTGGGTCTTAGTCTTAACAGCAACAATGGGTAATAGCCTTGGGGGGTTAACTAACGTTATCCTTGGGCGTTTCTTCCCGTTACGTAAAACGTCGCGCTGGCAAGAAAAAGCCACGGGCTGGCTTAAGCGTTATGGCGCAGTCACACTGCTATTAAGCTGGATGCCGGTCGTGGGGGATTTACTGTGCTTACTGGCGGGATGGATGCGCATCTCATGGGGGCCAGTGCTCTTTTTTTTATGTCTTGGTAAAACGTTGCGCTATGTTGTGGTCGCAGCGGCTACTCTTCAGGGCATGATGTGGTGGCACTAATTGTAGATTGACACACATGGTCACCATTACAATTATGCTAAATAAAACGATTTTGACAGGCGGGAGGTCAATTTGATCCCGGACGTATCACAGGCGTTGGCCTGGCTGGAAAAGCATCCTCAGGCATTGAAGGGGATTCAGCGCGGGCTAGAGCGCGAAACACTGCGTGTTAATGCTGATGGCACATTAGCAACGACGGGTCATCCAGAGGCGTTAGGCTCTGCGCTGACGCATAAATGGATAACGACCGACTTTGCTGAAGCGCTGCTGGAGTTTATCACTCCGGTCGATGGCGATATTCAACATATGCTGACATTGATGCGCGATCTGCATCGTTTCACGGCCAGAAACCTGGGCGATGAACGGATGTGGCCGCTGAGCATGCCTTGCTATATTGCCGAAGGGCAGGATATCGAACTGGCGCAGTATGGAACCTCTAACATCGGTCGTCTGAAAACGCTGTATCGCGAAGGGCTGAAAAACCGCTACGGCGCGTTGATGCAAACCATCTCTGGCGTGCATTACAACTTCTCGCTGCCGATGGCGTTCTGGCAGGCGAAGTGTGGCGTAACGGAAGGCGAAGATGCGAAAGAAAAAATCTCCGCCGGTTATTTCCGTCTGATTCGTAACTATTACCGTTTTGGTTGGGTGATCCCGTACCTGTTTGGCGCGTCCCCGGCTATTTGCTCTTCGTTCCTGCAGGGAAAACCGACCACGCTGCCGTTTGAGAAAACGGACTGCGGCATGTACTACCTGCCGTATGCAACGTCTCTGCGCCTAAGCGATCTCGGTTATACCAATAAGTCGCAAAGCAATCTCGGTATTACGTTTAACGATCTGCATGAGTATGTGGCAGGATTAAAGCGCGCGATCAAAACGCCTTCCGAGGAGTATGCGGAGATTGGGCTGGAGAAAGACGGCAAGCGCCTGCAAATTAACAACAACGTTCTGCAGATTGAAAACGAACTCTATGCGCCAATTCGTCCGAAGCGTGTAACGCGTAGCGGCGAATCGCCGTCAGATGCGCTTTTGCGCGGCGGTATTGAGTATATAGAGGTGCGTTCGCTGGATATTAACCCGTTCTCGCCGATTGGCGTGGACGAGCAGCAGGTGCGTTTCCTTGATCTGTTTATGGTCTGGTGCGTATTGGCGGATGCGCCGGAAATGAGCAGCGACGAACTCCTGTGTACGCGTACTAACTGGAATCGGGTGATTCTGGAAGGGCGTAAGCCAGGCCTGACGTTAGGTATTGGCTGTCAAACGGCGCAGTTCCCGCTGCCGAAAGTCGGTAAAGACTTGTTCCGCGATCTAAAACGTGTGGCACAAACGCTGGACAGCATCCACGGCGGAGAGGAATATCAGAACGTCTGCGATGAACTGGTAGCCTGCTTCGATAATCCGGAACTGACGTTCTCGGCACGTATTCTGCGGTCTATGATTGACACAGGAATTGGTGGAACAGGCAAAGCGCTGGGCGAGGCCTATCGTAATTTGCTGCGTGAAGAGCCGCTGGAAGTATTGCAGGAGCAGGACTTTATTGCTGAACGCGAGGCATCGAAACGTCGCCAGCAGGATGTCGAAGCGGCGGATACCGAGTCGTTTGCAGAATGGCTGGAAAAGCACGCCTGACAGAAAAGAAAAAGGCCACTCGGGAGTGGCCAAAATTTCATCTCTGAAAACAGGGATGATGATAACAAATGCGCGTCTTTCATATACTCAGACTCGCCCCGGAACAAAGAGTTCAGTTTATTTTTAAAATAATTATCGGAGGTGGCGAAATGCCGTTGTTAGATAGCTTCACTGTCGATCATACCCGGATGGAAGCACCTGCAGTCCGGGTCGCGAAAACGATGAACACCCCGCATGGCGACGCCATTACCGTGTTTGATCTGCGTTTCTGCATCCCAAACAAAGAAGTGATGCCGGAAAAGGGCATTCACACGCTGGAGCACCTGTTTGCGGGCTTTATGCGTAATCACCTTAACGGTAACGGCGTTGAGATCATCGACATCTCCCCGATGGGCTGCCGTACAGGTTTCTATATGAGCCTGATTGGTACGCCGGACGAGCAGCGCGTGGCGGATGCCTGGAAAGCGGCGATGGCGGACGTGCTGAAAGTGCAGGATCAAAACCAGATCCCGGAACTGAACGTCTACCAGTGTGGTACGTATCAGATGCACTCGCTGAGCGAAGCGCAGGAGATTGCGCGTCATATTCTGGAGCGCGATGTTCGCGTGAACAGCAATGAAGCGCTGGCGCTGCCAAAAGATAAGCTGCAGGAACTGCATATCTAGTTGCTGTGCCGAATGGCGATGCTGACGCATCTTATCCGGTCTACAATGAGAAATGTCCTCGTAGGTCGGGTAAGTGAAGCTGCCACCCGACACAAAAAAAGCCAGTTCAAAAGAACTGGCTTTTTTACTAGTGCGCACCGCCGCTGCCGCCACCCGCGCCAAAGGGTGGTTTGGCGAACCAGACCAGTCCGAGCAACACCAGAAATATCCCCGCCGACATCCAGAAAATTTCATTGGCAGAGATAATCAGCCCCTGGCTGGTTATCTGCTGGGCGAGCCAGCCAGAAGCCTGCTGTTCGGTCATGCCCAGCCCCTGGAGCTGATCGTACATGGCCCTTGCATTGGGGTTATACGGATTCACCGCCTCGGTTAACTGTGCATGGTGCATGGACTCGCGGCTGGTCCACATGGTGGTCGTAATTGAAGTACCAATGGAACCTGCCAGCGTTCGCGTAAAGTTCGACAAACTCGATGCCGCCGCCAGACGCTCAGGCGGTAAGCCGGAGAGGGTGATCGTTGTCAGCGGCATAAAGAAGCAGGCCACAGCGAAACCCTGAATAAACTGCGGCCAGGCCGATGCGCCGAAATCCATGCCCGGCTCGAACGTGTATGCGCGCCAGTAGAAGCAGACGGCGTACATAATAAAGCTGAACGTGACCAGCCTGCGCATATCCAGCTTGTGCGCGAAGCGTCCGATAATGGGCGACAGGATCACCGGAATAATCCCCACTGGCGCAGATGCCAGACCTGCCCACGTCGCGGTATAGCCATACACTTCCTGCAACAGCTGCGGCAGCAGGACTATAGCGCCGAAGTAGAGCATATAGGCCAGACTGATACACAGACACCCTATCGTGAAGTTTCGCGACTTAAACAGCGAGAGATCGACAATGGGGTTATCGTCCGTCAATTCCCAGACAATCAGGAAGCTAATGGCGACAACGGCGACCACGGTCAGAATGATAATCTCCTGCGAGGCGAACCAGTCCAGTTCTTTGCCGCGGTCGAGCATAATCTGTAGGCTGCCGATCCCGACCACCAACAGCGCGAGGCCGATGGCGTCAATCCGCCGCTGCTCGGTGCGGGTTTCCCGTCCGCGCAGGGTTTGCAGCGTCATCAATACGACCACCGCGCCGATAGGCACGTTGATGAAGAATATCCAGCCCCAGTGGTAGTTATCGCTGATATAGCCGCCGAGAATCGGGCCGCAAATCGGCGCGACAATCACCGTCATCGACCATAACGCCAGGGCGATAGAGCGCTTAGCGGGCGGATAGTTATTCAGCAACAGGCTCTGCGAAAGCGGAATTAATGGCCCGGCAACAATCCCCTGTATCACACGAAAGAAGATCAGCATATTGAGGCTGTTGGAGACGCCGCAGGCCCACGACGCAATGACAAAGGCGACGGTGGACCACATGAACAGCTTCACTTCGCCAACGCGTTTCGCCAGCCATCCGGTGATCGGAATCGAAATGGCGTTTGCCACCCCGAATGAGGTGATCACCCATGTTCCCTGGCTCAATGAAGAGCCAAGGTTTCCGGCGATAGTTGGGATCGCCACGTTAGCAATGGTGGAGTCCAGAACCTGCATGAACGTTGCCATCGACAACGCGATCGTCATAATGACGAGCTGTGCGCCTTCCAGCGGTTTTTGCTGTTGCATCACACGCACCTCAGGATTAACCCGCGTTGGCCAGGACTATCTCTTCGATCAGCTTATTGACCGGAGCGAGACTGATTTCTCGGGCATCGCTTTCAGAAACGGGCGTTGTGCGCACCTGGCTAGCCAACACCTGCCCATCGCGATTTGAGGTATCTACCGTCACTAATGTCGATAAACCAATACGCAGAGGATGTTGCGCCAGTTGCTGCGCATCCAGTTCAATACGGACTGGCAGACGCTGTACGACTTTGATCCAGTTACCGGTCGCATTTTGCGCAGGGAGCAGCGAGAAGGCGCTGCCTGTTCCCATATCGAGACCGACGACTTTCCCGGTATATTTCACGTCATCGCCGTAAATATCGCTGATGACGGTAGCCGGTTGGCCAATGCGCATATGCGCCAGCTGAGTCTCTTTAAAGTTGGCATCGACCCACAGATTGTTCGCCGGAACGACCGCCATCAGCGGTGTGGTCGGACTAATCTGGGCACCTGGCTGAACGGCGCGGCGAGACACGTATCCTGTCATCGGGCTGACAATTTTCGTACGTTCCAGCGCCAGCCATGCATTGCGGACTTCAGTCGCCGCTTGTTGCACGGCAGGCTGATCTTCCAGCCGACTACCGAGGATCATGGCCTGATTAGCGTTATATTGTTGAATCGCGACGTCAAGTTGCGCCTGGGCGCTGGCGACGGCATCACGCGCGTGTTGCAGCTCTTCGCGGCCAATCAGGTTGGCGTTACCCAGCGGAACACGACGATTAAAGTCACTTTGTGCCTGGGCCAGCGCGGTTTTCTGCACTTCAATGCTCGCCTGCAACTGCTTGCTGTTGATCATTAACTGGTGTGTCTGACGTACGCTTGAGGCTAACGCTGTTTTGGCTTTTTCAAACGCTTGTTTGGCATCGGTCTGATCGAGCGTGACCAGGACATCGCCTTTTTTCACAAAGTCAGTATTATCAGCCCAGACTTTGGTCACGCTGCCGGATACCTGCGCCATGATTTGCACCTGGTTCCCTGCCACGTACGCATCATCAGTCTCTTCGGCATGACGCAATACTAAAAACCAATAAATCCCATATGCCACGGCAATAATAATAAAGAGCAAGGTGAGAAGGATAAGCATACTTTTACGTTTGCCATTCTTCTTAACCGGTTGCTGCGGGGTTTGAGTCTCCGCATTTGCGCTCATGTTGTTCTCCACGATCTTATTTCTCACATCGGCTGAGCCGACCTGTTTGTCAGAAAGGCCAGCAGTGTCACGTGCTGGCCTGTCAGTTTTTTTCTTTTATAAATCTGGATTTTTGAGCGTGTCGACGCGTTAGCGTAGTGCCTCAAGAACGGCACCGTCCTTATCCATCTGATCGAGACGGGTCAGGAGTTTACGCGTGATGTGCTCAAGCTGATCTTTTTCGGCGGTGCTGAGTGATGACCAAAGCTGATGCAGGCAGTGGTGCTGAGGTGGGAGAACCTCACGCAAAAAATCATGCCCCTTTTCAGTCAATTGCAGGTGCAGACAACGACGATCGTTATCGCTTTCACGACGTTCGATCCAGCCGCGTTTTTCTAACTCATCCGCGATTCGTGTTGCGTTAGTACGGGACGAACCGAGTGCACAACTCAGTTCCGATGGCTGAATACTGTGGTTTTCCTGAGACTCCAGCGTAATCAACGCCATAAACAACGTCTCGTTAATCCCTTGAGCTTTCAGCATTTTATTGCGGTTTTCCAGCAACTTGCCCTGCATATGCATGCAAAGACGGGTCAGAAGAATTTCCTGATATGGGAAATCTTCGTAGCGGCTGGCGCGAAATTTTAGCATTTGTTCAATGGGCGTAAACGAACTATCCATTTGGGCATGACCTCATTAATTTCAGCCGATATAGTAACGACAGTGACAAATAAAGTAAATGTATTATTAAATTAAAACGATTCTTGCTGGTTATAAAATCGCCAGTATTTTCCGGGCTAATCCGTAGTCCGGAAAACGCAACGATGCGGGGAGCGAGCAAACAACGAATAAGCAGTACGGGAGGCATGAAACCTGACGTGACCCCAGCGGGGGGAAACCCCCGACGGGTAAACGTAAAAGCGAACGGGTTACCGCTGATGACTATCGGTACGCTGTCTTCACATCCCTCAGCGATCGTCGCCGGACTGGGATCAGACAGGTGGGCAGGGCTTTCCATAGGATTATATGATTCGTCACCGATGTTAAATAATCAGGATAAATAATTCCTATAACCTTAACAGACTGGGGGGCACCTTAACACCCTAAGGAGCCCAAACAGGCATAAACGCTTAGCGTCTGCTTAATTTACGGCTTCTTGTCGATGAAAACCTCGCCACCAGACCAGCAGGTTAAGTACGGCAACGGTCGTCCCCGCCAGACAAACGCCAGTCCACCCTGCATGTTGCCAGGCGGATGCGGAAACCAGAGAACCGGCAGCGCCGCCGATAAAATAGCAGGTCATGTAACCCGCCGTCAGACGGTTACGCGCATCCGGGTGAATACGATAGATAACCGTTTGGTTGGTGATGTGTACGCCCTGAACCGTCAGATCCAGCACCAGAATACCGACAATCAGCGCCAGCACGGAGGTGTGTCCATACCAGATAGCCAGCCAGGAGAGCAGCAACAGCGCCAGGCCGATGGTGGTCGTGAGATGGGATTTTCCTTTATCGGCAAAACCACCTGCAGGCCGTGCGCCCAACGCCCCTGCGGCACCTGCCAGACCAAACAGGCCAATCATCCCTTCGGAATAGTTAAACGGCGGCGCGGCAAGCAAAAAGGCCATTGAAGTCCAGAGGATGCTGAAGTTGGCAAAGGTCAGGCATCCTAACAGTGCGCGGGTGCGCAGCAGTTTGTCGTGGATAAACAGGCTGAATACGGAACCCAGCAGCTGCGGATAATTGAGATGGGTTTCCGGTTTCATCTTCGGCAGTCCACGCCACAGCGCGAGAGCCATCAGCGCCATCAACACGGAAGCGACCCAGAATACGGTTCGCCAGCCGCCGAGATTAGCGAGCAATCCGGCGACGGTTCGCGCCAGTAAAATCCCCAGCAGCAGACCGCTCATGATGGTGCCGACCACCTTACCGCGCTTATCCGGCGTGGCGAGGGTGGCGGCCAGAGGAACCAAAATTTGGGCGACGACCGAGAACAATCCGGTGAGCGCCGTCCCCAGGATCATCATGGCAAGCGACTGGCTGCTGGCGGTGATCAACATGCCGCCTGCCGCCAGCAGTGTCATTGAGACAATCAGCGTCCGGCGTTCAAACATGTCGCCCAGCGGAACCAGAAACAGTAACCCGGCCGCATAGCCCAGCTGTGCGGCTGTGACGATAAATCCGGCGGAGCTGGCCGAAAGCGAGAACGTGCGGGCGATGCTGTCGAGCAGCGGCTGCGCGTAATAGTTGCTGGCGACCGCCAGACCGGTGGCGACAGACATCAGAACAATCAGCGCCGGACTCAGGGGATGTGTGGGGTTATTCATTGTTATCAGTATGTTTTGATTGAGTGACAACAATCATAACGAATGAAAATGAATTCAGGTGATGGATTGTGCGGTTTAGCGGGGGAGGTGAAATGTGCCTGATGGCGTCTTGCCATCAGGCATAAAGCTTACATTACTTCTGCGCGGCCAACGCTTCTTTCACCCAGCCGTCAAATTGCTGCTGGTGAGCTTTGATCCAGCCGTCAACATGACCCTGAATATCACCTTCGGAAGCCTTACCTTCATGCATCATCGAGTTTTGGGCGTTGATATCCGCAACTGACAGTTTCATGACGGCAAACAGTTTCGCCGCCGCCGGGTTTTTCTCAGCCCAGGCTTTGTTGGCGACAATATGCATCGTACTCACCGGGAAGCCATAGTTCGCACCGTTCGGCAGTTTGGTGTCGATATCTTTCTGCACACCCGGCAGAGAGGAGAACGGGACCTGCAACCAGACCACATCTTTACCTGGTTTCAACACGTCGCTCACCCAGTACGGTGTCCAGGTGTAGTAAAGCACTGGCTTGCCTTCTTTATAACGGGCGATGGTATCGGCCATCATCGCCGCATAGTTACCCTGGTTGTGGTCAACGGTTTTCGTCAGGTCATAGGCACCTAACTGATGATTAATGGCCGCTTCACAGCCCCAGCCTGGGTTACAGCCGGTTAAGTCCGCTTTACCGTCGTTGTTGCTGTCGAACAGTTTGGCGATTTTCGGGTCTTTCAATTGCGCGATATTGGTGATGTTGTGTTGTTCGGCGGTTTTTTTGTCGATCAGATAACCCTGGGCGGCACCTGTGACGAATACCCCCTCGCGATAGAACTTCTTATCGCCACCCGCAGCGGCGTACATATCATCATGCAGCGGCTGCCAGTTCACGGCAGTAAACGTGGCATCGCCAGAGGCAATGGAGGTGTAACCCACGTTGTAGTCGACTTCACTCGGTTTACTGACGGTATAACCGAGTTTTTCCAGCGCCCGGCTGACCAGCAGTGTCTGGAAGGTTTCTTCGGAAATAGTGCTTTGAATTGGCTGTACGGTAATGCCTTTGCCCGGCAGGTCAGCAGCGAAAGCGCTGGTGGAGACAAGGGTGGCAAACGCTGTGGCAATGATTATTTTCTGTCGCATCGTTGTTCCTTAATTATTGGAGGGACACTGAGGCCCGGCAGGCATCGCGCTACCGGGCAACAGGTGAATTACTTGATGAAAGGGCGGGTAAAAAGCCCAACAGGACCGGTGGTATACCAGCGGCGGTTGCCACGGCTGCGCGCGTCGCGCCCCACGGCTTGTGTCAGACGATCCAGAATGATGGCGAGGATCACTATGCCCACTCCGCCAACAGTGGCCAGTCCCATATCGAGACGACCGATGCCGCGCAGAACCATCTGGCCCAGCCCGCCAACAGCAATCATGGAGGCGATCACGACCATGGAGAGCGCCAGCATCAGTGTCTGGTTGACGCCTGCCATAATGGTGGGCATTGCCAGCGGCAACTGAACTTTGAACAGCATCTGGCGCGGACTGGCGCCAAATGAGCGCGAAGCCTCAATCAGATCCGCTGGCACCTGGTTGATCCCCAGAATGGTCAGACGCACAATCGGCGGCAGGGCGAAGATGATGGTCACCACCACGCCTGGCACATTGCCAATGCCGAAAAGCATCACAATCGGCACCAGATAGACGAACGCTGGCGTGGTCTGCATCGCATCCAGCAACGGGCGGATAATCTTAGATGCCCTGGGGCTACGCGCCAGCCAAATTCCCAGCGGTAACCCGATAATGACGCAGAACAACAGCGCGGTGAGCACCAATGCGAGCGTAATCATTGCCTGAGACCAGGCACCGATGGCACCAATGGCAATTAGCGAGACCAGCGTGGCGATCCCCATGCCGAGGCTCGACATTTGCCAGGCGATCAGAGCAAAAAGAAGAATCGCCACCGGCGCTGGCATTCCCAGCAGCAGTTGCTGGAAGGCGCTCAGGATATAATCTACCGGCACACGGATCCCCTGAAAGGCCGGGCGGAGGTGCAGTACTATCCAGTCGATCCCCTGTGTCACCCAGCTATCCAGTGGGATCAGCGTCTTATGGAAAGGATCCATAATATTAAAATGTTCCGGCGCTGGCGCAGGCGCGCTGTTCAGCCAGTCTGCACCGCCGCTGTTGGCAGGCGCGCTGCCCCAGGCATCTGCCGATTGTGCGGCGTTCTCTGTTGCCGGTGCGGTATCCCACGGATTGTTTTGATCAGCCATTATTTGCCCCCTCGCGATCTAAAGCCTGTAACAGCATGCGTTTTGAAATGATGCCGACATACTGTTGTTCCTCGTCGACGACCGGTACTGCACAGGGCGCCTGACCAACATGAGAAAGCAATTCGCTGAGTGGGGTTTGCGCATCTACGGCTAATGGCTGTTCGATCAACGCCGCTTCCATGCCTTGCGCCTGACTTAATGCCGATTTTAAGGAGTCAATTGACACCACGCCGACATACTTATTTCCGCGTTCAATGACGTAGCCGAATTCGCGGTCTTCATCCTGTAATAATTTCAGCGCAGAACGTGGACCGAACCCTGGGGTTTTACGAATTAATCCCACGGGACTACGGCGGGCAATATCTTTTGCGCTGAACACCTGGCTAATATCAACGCCGCGGAAGAAGGTGCGGACATAATCATTCGCCGGATTATTCAGAATCTCATCCGGCGTCCCGACCTGTACGACTTCGCCATTTTGCATAATGGCAATCCTGTCGCCAATACGCATCGCTTCATCCAGATCGTGGGAAATAAAGACCACGGTTCGCTGGTGTTTCGCTTGCAGTTTTACCAGTTCATCCTGCATCTCAGTACGAATTAACGGATCGAGGGCCGAGAAGGCTTCATCCATTAATAAGATGTCAGGATTGATGGCTAATGCGCGGGCGAGACCGACACGCTGACGCATGCCCCCGGAAAGTTCATCCGGGTAGCCGTGAGCATAATTCTCCAGTCCGACCTGGCGTAACGCATCGAGCGCTTTTTCCCGACGTTCATTCGCAGCAATACCGGCTAATTCCATGCCGAATGCTGTATTGTCCAGCACCGTCATGTGCGGCATTAATGCAAATGACTGGAACACCATCGCAATCTTTTTTCTGCGCACCTCGCGAAGTTCTGCATCGGATATTTTTGCAATATCGACACCGTCAATCAGAACTTGCCCGCGGGTGGGTTCAATCAGGCGATTGAGAAGGCGTACCATTGTGGATTTACCCGAACCGGATAATCCCATGATGACAAATATCTCGCCTTCTTCAATGGCCAGACTGGCGTCTTTAACGCCAAGCGATAGCCCCGTTTTATCCAGAATCTGCTCTTTCGAAAGTCCTTTTTCAATATATTTGAAAGCTCGCTGTGGATGCTCACCAAATATCTTATAGAGATTTTTAACTTCTAATTTAATTGCCATGCAATAGATTGTTTCCTGTTATTTATATATGTCAATATGTTACCTGATAGAAATAGTCACCTTTTTCTACCCTAACATACTGAGAATCTGAGACAACCCTGAATTTGTTAATGATGTTAATGCAATGGAATGCTATTCGGCAGGATTTCCCGTGATATAAGGGCTGAGCGCCAATGATTACGTGGCGATATTTTTTGTAAGGGGCATTTGAAATGCGCCTGAATTGTCAGTGTTCAGGCGGATAAGATGGAAGATAATGAGTGTAGATCACACAATAATAATTGAATGACAAAAATGTGATCGCGTTAAAAATATTAACGCAAATATCAGCGCGATATTTACGTCAATAGCCATTATCAGAAACTCCAGTCTTCGTCTTTGGTTTCTACCGATTTACCCATGACATAGGATGATCCCGACCCGGAAAAGAAATCATGATTTTCATCGGCATTGGGCGACAGCGCAGCAAGAATTGCCGGATTAACGTCGGCCATTTCTGCCGGAAACAATGTGTCATATCCCAGATTCATTAAGGCTTTATTGGCGTTGTAGCAAAGGAAGGCGTTGACCTCCTCGACCCAGCCGGTTTCTGCGTATAATTCTTGCGTATAGCGGACTTCGTTGTCATACAGTTCCATCAGCAGTTCAAGGGCAAAATCCTTCAGCGATTCACGTTCCGATTCTGAGGCTTTCTCCAGCCCTTTTTGGTACTTATAACCGATGTAATAGCCGTGGACCGCTTCATCACGGATGATCAGGCGGATTAGGTCGGCGGTGTTGGTCAGTTTGCCGCGGCTGGAAAAATACATCGGGAGCCAGAAGCCGGAGTAAAACAGAAATGATTCGAGAAATACGCTGGCAATTTTCTTCTTCAGCGGTTCCTCGCACGCGTAACAGGTCAGGATAATGTCTGCTTTACGCTGTAACGGTTCGTTGCGCTCACTCCAGGCATAGGCGGCGTCGACGTCTTTGGTCTGACACAGCGTCGAGAAGACAGAGCTGTATGAACGGGCATGTACGGCTTCCATAAAGCTGATATTCGACAGCACCGCTTCTTCATGCGGGGTCAATGAATCCGCCATCAACGAGGGCGCACCGGCGATATTCTGAATGGTGTCGAGCAAGGTTAAGCCGGTGAAGACGCGAATAGTCAGTTGTTGTTCAACGGCGCTCAGTGATTGCCAGGCTGGCGTATCGTTAGACAGCGGCACCTTCTCGGGCAACCAAAAGTTGCTGGTCAGGCGATTCCACACTTCCAGGTCTTTATCGTCCTGGATCTGGTTCCAGTTGATGGCGCTGATACGTGATAGTTTCACTTCGATCTCCTTACAGCGCGCATGACACGCAGCCTTCAATTTCAGTACCTTCCAGCGCCCTCTGGCGTAGTCGGATGTAATAGATTGTTTTGATGCCTTTGCGCCAGGCGTAGATCTGCGCTTTGTTGATATCGCGGGTGGTGGCGGTATCGGGGAAAAACAGCGTCAGCGATAGCCCTTGATCCACATGCTTTGTGGCTTCGGCATAGGTATCGATAATTTTCTGCGGGCCAATCTCATAGGCGTCCTGGTACATCGCCAGATTCTCGTTGGTCATAAACGGCGCCGGGTAGTAAACGCGCCCGGTTTTGCCTTCCTTGCGGATCTCCACTTTCGACACAATGGGATGAATACTTGATGTCGCATGGTTAATGTAGGAGATCGACCCGGTCGGCGGCACCGCCTGTAAATTCTGGTTATAGATACCGTAGCGCATCACATCATCGCGCAGTTGCAACCACATTTCGCGCGTCGGCAGCGTTATGCCGGCACGGGCAAACAGCGCCCGGACTTTCCCGGTTTTTGGTTGCCAGTCGCCGTGCAGATACTGCGCAAAATAGTCGCCGCTGGCGTAGCGGGATTGGGTAAACCCGGCGAAGGTTTTACCGCGTTCGCGCGCCAGCAACATCGAGGTATGCAGCGCATGCCAGGTGACGGTGTAGAAATAGAGATTGGTGAAATCCAGTCCCTCCGGCGAACCATAAGCAATCCCTTCCCGCGCCAGATAGCCGTGCAGGTTCATTTGTCCAAGTCCGATGGCATGTGAAGCGGCGTTGCCCACGTCAATTGAGGGGACGCTACGCATATGGCTCATGTCCGATACCGCCGTCAGAGCGCGAACGGCGATTTCCACGGTGCGGCCAAAGTGGGGAGAGTCCATGACGTGGGCGATGTTCAGCGAACCGAGATTACAGGAGATGTCGTGACCGATGTCCGCGTAATCCAGGTTTTCGTCATAGGTAGATGCGCTGTTGACCTGCAATATCTCCGAGCACAGATTGCTCATATTAATACGCCCGGCAATGGGACTGGCGCGATTGACCGTGTCTTCATACATGATGTACGGATAGCCGGACTCAAACTGGATCTCAGCAAGGCGCTGGAAAAAGTCGCGGGCGTTAATGGTTTTTTTACGGATGCGTTCGTCGGCAACCAGCTCATGATACAGCTCGCTTATCGCAATATCGCCAAACGGCTTACCGTAAATACGCTCCACGTCATAGGGTGAGAACAGCGCCATTTCGGCGTTCTCTTTGGCTAACTGAAAAGTGATATCCGGGATCACCACGCCAAGCGACAACGTTTTGATACGGATTTTTTCGTCGGCATTTTCACGTTTGGTATCAAGAAAACGCAGAATATCCGGATGATGCGCGTGCAGCCAGACCGCGCCTGCCCCCTGGCGCGCCCCAAGCTGGTTGGCATAAGAGAACGCATCTTCCAGCATTTTCATTACGGGGATCACACCCGAGGACTGGTTTTCAATGCGTTTAATTGGCGCGCCGGCTTCGCGCAAATTAGAGAGCAAAAACGCCACGCCGCCGCCGCGTTTAGACAGCTGAAGCGCCGAGTTTACCGCCCGCCCAATCGACTCCATGTTGTCTTCAATGCGCAGCAGAAAACAGGAGACCAGTTCACCCCGCTGGCGCTTCCCGCTGTTTAAAAAAGTCGGCGTGGCAGGCTGAAAGCGCCCGGAAAGCATTTCATCAGCGAGCTGGATCGCCAGCGTTTCGTCGCCCTGCGCCAGCGTCAACGCCACCATGGTGACGCGGTCTTCAACGTCTTCCAGATAGCGTTTACCGTCAAAGGTTTTCAACGTGTAGCTGGTGTAGTACTTCCATGCGCCGAGGAATGTCTGGAAACGAAAACCGCTGGCATGTGCCCGGGCAAACAGCGATACCACGAACGCGCGGTCATAGCGGCTGAGCACGTGGTTATCGTAATAGCCTTCACGTAACAGATAATCCAGACGCTCATCCTGGCTGGCAAACGCCACGGAATTGGGCTTCACATGCGTGGTAATGAATACCTCTACCGCCTGGCGGTCTTTGTCGAACTGAATATGGCCCGCTTCGTCATACAGATTCAGCATGGCATTCAGGGCATGATAATCCGTGGTTGTCGGCGTCACGCGTTCTGCGGTTGTCGTTGCCAAAATTCGTTCACTCCTTTTCGGACATTATCGATATCGGCAGGCGTTCCCATCAGCTCAAAGCGATACAGGCAGGGCACGCCGCATTTTTGTGAAATAACGTCTCCGGCGCGGCCATACGCTTCACCGAAATTGCGATTGCCAGAGGCAATAACGCCGCGAATTAACGCCCGGTTGTGTTCATCATTTAAAAAGCGGATCACCTGTCGGGGTACCGCGCCCGCAGTACCTCCACCACCATAAGAGGGCACCACCAGAAGGTAAGGTTCATCCACGCGGATCCGTTCTCGCTCATTAAGCGGGATACGGATGGCAGGCAACCCCAAACGCAACATAAAGCGATGCGTGTTTTCGGAGCTGCTGGAGAAGTAGACGAGCTGGCTCATGCGTGGGGTTCGGCGCGCAGACGGTTAATCATGTCGGGGCGGAATCCAGACCAGCTGGTTTCCCCGGCAACCACGACTGGCAACTGGCGAAAACCCCGGGCACGCAGGGTTTCTGCCGCATCAGGGAGCCTGTCGACGTTCACCATCTCAAAATCAAAGCCACGGCTTTCCATCGCCCGTTTAGTTGCGTGGCACTGAACGCAATTATCTCGAGTGTAAATAGTTATGCGCATGATTCGTATTTCCATTTAAAGTTAGAGAACGGCGCGAAGGTATGCGTCGGGTTGTATGTGTTTCGATAAAGGAAATACTAGATGTAGTTGTAAAAAGATTCAACCATACAAGATATGGGAAATTTAGATTGATTACGCCCCGACTAATGCACTCAGCGGGGAGGGGGCGTTATTGGGGAAATTGCCGGATGGCGACACAAGCGTGTTATCCGGCCAAGAATGTGCTCTTTTGTAAACCTGATAGCGATAGCGCCATTCGGCAACAAAAGTTACATCCGCATGCTCACTGCCAGACGGTTAAAGCAGTTCATCAGGCCGATCGCAAAGGTCAGATCGCTTACCTCTCTGGCGCTAAAATGGTCGAGCAACGGCAGATAAACGTCATCTTCCGCGCGGGTGCCGACAATATCCGTGACGGATTCAGCCCAGGCGAGCGCTGCGCGTTCCTGTTCACTGAAACGATGGCTTACCCGCCAACCTGCCAGCGCATCCAGTTTGGTTTGCTCAACGCCGGATTTACGCAGCCCTTTGCTGTGCATTTCAAGGCAAAACGCGCAGCCATTGATTTGCGAAATGCGCAGATAAACCAATTCCATTAGCGTGGTATCCAGTGCGCTGTTTTCCAGTGCTTGTTTCGCCTGAACCAAAGCGTTATAGACTTCAGGGCTAAGTTCATAATAGGGCTGGCGTAATGTTGTCATGGTGTTTCTCCTCGTTTCAATGGCTGCACTGTAGCACTATAATGGACTGTTAAAGAGAGCCATATTTTCACATAAAAAGCAGGCCATAATGATGCCGCGCTATCAGCAAATCGCCCGTCAATTAAAAAATGCCATTGAACAAGGTGAACTCAAACCTGGCGCACGGTTGCCGTCCAGCCGCACGTGGGCGCAGGAGTTGGGCATTTCCCGCTCAACGGTGGAAAATGCGTACGGTGAGCTGGTGGCTCAGGGCTGGCTGGAACGGCGTGGACAAGCCGGAACGTTTGTCAGTGGTCATCTGCGTTTGGAAAAACCGCATGCCGCGCCGGCTGTTTTTGCCGGAGAAAGCCAGACGCCGCAGCCTTTTCAGATGGGATTACCCGCGCTGGATCTCTTCCCACGCGAGATATGGGCGCGTGTCATGGGACGCCGTCTGCGCACCCAGACGCGTTTTGACCTGGCGCTGGGCGAGGTTTGTGGCGAAGCCGTGCTGCGTCAGGCGATTGTCGACTACCTGCGGGTCTCACGCAGTATCGAGTGTGAGCCGGAGCAGGTGTTTGTGACGTCCGGATATGCGTCCTCGATGATGCTCATCCTGCGGGCGCTGGCACAACCGGGGGATGGCATGTGGGTGGAAGACCCTGGTTTTCCTCTGATTCGCCCGGTTATCGAGCAGGAGCGGGTTGAATTGTTGCCCGTGCCGGTCGATGGCGATGGTCTGGATGTGTCGGCGGGGATCCGCGCTTACCCACAGGCGCGTTTTGTCCTGCTAACGCCCGCGCATCAGAGTCCGCTGGGCGTGGCGCTGTCATTGGCGCGTCGCCATCAGCTCCTGGAGTGGGCCGCCAGTTCACAGGCATGGATTATCGAGGATGACTATGACAGTGAGTTCCGCTATCACGGTAAGCCGCTGCCTCCGCTGAAAAGTCTGGATGCGCCGCAGCGCGTGGTGTATGCCGGAACATTCAGCAAGTCACTCTTTCCGGCGCTGCGCACGGCATGGCTGGTGGTGCCGATGAATCAGGTCGCGCGATTTCGTGAGCAGGCGGCATTGATGGCCAGCAGCGTACCGGTGTTATGGCAACAGACGTTGGCGGATTTCATTCGCGACGGCCATTTCTGGCGACATTTAAAAAAGATGCGTCAACATTACGCCGAGCGCCGCCACTGGATAGAAGAGGCGCTAACGGAGCAGGGCTTTCACGTGGTGTCGCAGGAAGGGGGCATCCAGATGGTGATTTCAGTAGAAGGTGATGATGTTTCTCTGGTAGAGAAGGCGAATCATGCCGGGTTGGCGGTTCAGGCGTTGAGTCGCTGGCGAATAAGAGAGGAAGGGCAGGGCGGATTGCTGCTGTCGTTTACCAATATCACCACCGCCGCGATGGCGAAACAGGTCGCGCAACAGCTCAGGCAGGCGATAGCGTCGTGAAGCAATGCCGGATAAGACGTTTTGGCGCCATCATCCGGCATATCGGCCTGTTAGCGACGCCGACTCAGTAGCGCGCCGAGAAAAATACCGACCGCCGCTGCGGTACCCACGCTGCACCAGGGTTTGTCGCGTACAAAAGTATCCGCGCAGCCAATGGCGTCCCGGGCTGCCTGCTGGACGCGAGTGCGACCATGCATACGTGCGCGAGTCTCTTTCAGCAAAGCCTGCGCTCTGCGTCGTGCGTCCTCCGCTTCGTCTTTGGCGTCACTCCCCCAGGACTTAAGCACCTCTTCCAGACTGTCAGCTAATCGACTGGCATCATTATGAATATCCTGTACATCTTCATCTACGTCGTTTCGGTTGGGTCTGTTAAACATATGATCCTCCATTGATTTCGATGTGCTTTTCAGTGTAGACCATAATTTTATCTTCCGACGTTCATCACGCTGTATTCGTATGTTTATGGATTTTTCTGAAAGCGCTGCTAATGCTGAATCAGGTATGGTAAGGCCGCGGTAAAAGATGACGAGGAAATTATATGTATTTACGACCAGATGAGGTGGCGCGCGTACTTGAAAAAGTAGGCTTTACCGTCGATGTAGTGACACAAAAAGCATACGGTTATCGGCGTGGCGAAAATTATGTCTACGTGAATCGAGAAGCGCGTATGGGACGAACCGCATTAGTGATTCATCCGACATTAAAAGAACGAAGCTCTTCGCTGGCAGAGCCTGCAACGGATATTAAAACCTGCGATCACTATCAGCAATTTCCACTGTATTTAGCGGGTGAAACGCACGAGCATTACGGTATTCCACACGGATTTAGCTCGCGTATTGCGCTGGAACGTTATTTGAATGGGTTGTTTGGCGAGGCGAAACTGAACGCAAACTAATAAAGCGACTGGCGGGGCCAGTCGCCAGTGATGACTCAGGCGTAACTGCTGACCTTAAACAGGCGACGGCAGTAATCGAGAAAATAACCGTATACTGCCCCCATCAACATTGATACCACGATATTCGAACTCACGGCGGCGGTGATTTGATGCCAGTCAGCGCCAACCGTCAGCAAAATAGCGACATAAACCGGCGACTGGAAGGTTACATAAGCCAGAATATCCGCCAGGTTTTTCACCCATCCTGCCGAACTTGCCTTGCGCGAAACGCGCATAAACAGATCCCGGTACATTCCATACGGCCATGCGATAAGGATGTTAACCGGTATAGCCACCAGCCTGGATGAAAGCGACTGTTCAAAGGTCATTCCGGAGAGGAATATCTCGATCAACATGTTCACGACAGAACAGTAAACAACCATCGCGAACGTGTCAGCGACAGCATGACGCAAGCGTGACTGCGGTGAGAACATGTTAATGCTCCTTGTCAAAGGGGATTAATCGTCGTTAAATACTGCCCTGTAGTGAATTAGCGAAGCCTTTTCGCTTTTGCATAGAGTATATCTCTATATAATAACTAGCAATTAGCGTAAAATTTTTATTTATACGCTTTTTGTCGATAAAATGCTCTGCAATGGTCTGTTTTTTGTACGTTTCGGGATTTTCGGTGTCCGTTTGCAGTAAATGTATTTTAAATCAAATCGTTATAGCGTCTTGTCTTTTCGGTTTTTTTGAGAATCATTGTGAAATGTATCAGATTCAACAGAGAACTCGGCGGCGCAGGCGGTTTTTGTCTTACCAGCATGTTTAATGCTGTATTGGGTTATTTTGCAGTATAAAACTCCATCTAAGCGATATGGCTAATTAATCGCTTTTTATAAATTTTTATTCATTACAGCTCCAGTGGTGAGTGAGTGACATTCTCCGTCAGTCGCTTAGTTTTCGCGGATTTTCTGGTACACCACAGGAAAATATATTTTTTTATTTATTCACAAAATGCAGTTCGGCTGCAATATATTCACTGGCGGGTGTTTGATAAATAATCATTATAAAGTGACATTTCATAATATTCTTAAACACGCCTGGGTCTGGAAATATCATTAAATATCGAATACACTTCCTTCTGTAATACTGTTTTTGGCTTTCTGCGTTAAAAGGTTTTTATTATTATGAATTTGATGTTACAGAACTTAAATAATATTCGTACGCTGCGTGCAATGGCTCGCGAATTCTCCATTGACGTTCTTGAAGAAATGCTCGAAAAATTCAGGGTTGTCACTAAAGAAAGACGTGAAGAAGAAGAAGAACAGCAGCGTCAACGTGCAGAGCAGCAAGAGAAAATTAATACTTTTCTCGAGCTGATGAAAGCGGACGGCATTAACCCGGAAGAATTACTGGGAATGCAAACTGCGGCACCTCGCGTAACGAAAAAACGTCAGCCGCGTCCGGCGAAATACCGTTTTATCGATTTTAATGGTGAAACGAAAACCTGGACCGGGCAGGGGCGTACACCTAAGCCGATTGCTCAGGCGCTGGCAGCCGGTAAATCTCTGGATGATTTCCTGATTTAATACGGGTCGTGATATGCCGGATGGCAGCATTACACTGCCTCCGGTTTATTACCGGAAACCGGACTCCACATTACAATACTGACCTGCCGGGTTCTTAATGCGCACGACGGTTCCAGGGCATTTTATCGAGCAGACGCGCCATCCCGCAAAAACCGGTGAATCCGGCCAGCATCAGCCCCGCACCGACGAAACCGCTCAGCAGGAAGAAGCTCTGACTCACCGCGTATCCCAGCACAACCCCGAGCAAAATCAGCCCGCCAGCGGCAATCTGCACCTGACGCATTAGCGGCAACGGCTGCGATGTGTCCTTTGTGACGGGCAGCGACGCCGCTTTCCAGCCATCAATACCGCCTTCCAGCAGCCAGACTTTTGCTGGCGCAGCAACCGCCTGTAGCCTGGCTATATTGTTTTGTGTGCGCCGCCCCGACTGGCAATGAAAGATAACGCACTCCCCGCGCAGACGGTCGGGAAAGGCGCTCTGTTCAAGCGTAGTGAGCGGAACCAGATGGGCATCAGGAATATGTTCATGCAGATACTCATCGACATCACGGATGTCAATCAGATTCGCGCCCTGCGCAATGAGCGCCTGCGCCTCGCGTGGGGAAATCGTCCCGCTTGTCATAGTGGCTCCTTATGGGCAATACAGGGTTTTCAATGTGGCGATAAGTGAACCTACCGCCTCATTTTTGATGAAGTAATGAATACGCTGGGCATCCCGCTGGCTGTCGATAAGTCCTTCTTCACGCATACGCGCCAGATGTTGCGATGTGGCGGAAGGACTGAGTCCCGTCGCCCGCGCCAGTTCACCGGCACTGGTGCCCGGCGAGCCGCAGAGCATGCACAAAATCAACAACCGTTTTGGATTGCTCATGGCCTTTAGCAGGGCGGCAGCCTGTTCGGCGCTAGCCTGGAGTTGTTCGAGTTCAGTCATGGTTATTTAAGTATTGTCTAAATTAAGGTAATTCTAAAATAATGAGCAACAGTATGCCAGCGTCAAGAGCGTAAAAGAGGGTAAACGAAAAGGGGTAAATTGGCAGATTCGGCTAAACTGACTACGCTTAGAGAGAAAATCTCTTTTTTAAACAATGAGTAATTTTACTTTTTTGGAGTGTGTATGGGTTTCTGGAGAATCGTAATTACCATCCTTCTTCCTCCGCTTGGCGTGCTGCTGGGGAAAGGATTCGGCTGGGCATTTATCCTTAACATCATTTTGACGCTATTGGGCTACATCCCCGGCCTTATCCATGCTTTCTGGATCCAAACTCGCGACTGATTATTGCCGGGGGCGCTTCGCTTGCCCGGCCTACGATTATTTTCAATTTCAACAAATTACAGATGTTTGTAGGTCTGATAAGCGAAGCGCCATCAGACAATTTCCTCAGGTCTGCTCTTGCTGAAGTTTGCCGGACATCGCCTGTTGAATAATCGGGATTGGCGTCAGTAAGTGCTGGCGCATTAACTCGCTGGCGCGTTGTGCATCCCGCGCCAGAATCGCCTCGGTGAGCGTCTGGTGCTGAATGTGTTTGTCCTCCAGCATTTCGACCGACAGCACCGTTTCACGCAGCCAGATAAACCGGTAGCGCGCTGCAAGATCAAACAGGCGTTCACGCATTTGCAGCAGATAATGTGAACCGCATCCGGCGACGATGGCGGAATGAAACGCCTGGTGACGCTGATCCCACTCATCCAGCATTCCTTCACTGGCATCGCTTGATTCCAGTTTATTCAGCATATGCGCTCTGGCGAGGATCTCGGCTTCCCATGCGTCGTCTCCACGCTCGATAGCCAGTCGAACCAGCATGGCTTCCGTATTGGCGCGGGCATCAAATATATCGAGCAGTTCCTGCCCGGACATCGATGCCACACGGTAGCCTTTCTGATTGACCACGGTCACCAGCCGTTCCGCCACCAGTTGGGAAAGGGCTTCTCGTAACGGCCCCACGCCAAGTTCATAGCGTGAGGTCAGTAAACTCATTCGCAGTTTTTCATCGGGCTGATAAATACCGCGAATGATGTCATTTTTAAGCCAGTGGTATCCATCTATGGCCGTCGGTTGGGAAGTGGCGGTCATGGGTACGACTCCTTAAGAAAATCACTATCCCGGCTTGCGCCGGGAACAGGTCTAACGTGTATTTTGTAACGGTGCCTTTTGCCACGATAGCAGTTTTTTCCAGCGTGACATAATCGGGACCGTACAAATGATCCCCAGGCCCAGAAGCCCTGTGGATATCACCTCAAGCTGCTGTGCAGGTCTGAACAACATGGCGATCAGCACGAAGGCGATAAAGGCAATTACCAGCCAGGTTAACCACGGATAGAGCCACATTCTCAGTTTAATGTCGCTCCCCTGCGCCAACAGAATTTTGCGCATCCGTAATTGAGAGACGGCAATAACCAGATACACCAACAGCGCGATGGCGCCTGAACTGTCGATCAGGAATTTAAACACTTTCGCCGGGGCATAATAATTCACAACCACCGTTAAGAAGGCCGCGCCCGTCGAGAGCAGCACCGCCACATAAGGCGTTTTGCTGCGGTTGGTTTTGCCCATAAACGCAGGCGCATCGCCGCGATGGCTCAGGGAGTAGAGCATCCTGGAGGCCGTATACAGCGCGGAGTTCAGGCAACTGGTGACCGACAGTAAAATGACGCAATCCATAATCAGTTTAGCGTATGGAATATTCAGCAGTTCCAGCACCGAACGGTACGACCCCACACTCTTCAGTCCCGGCATGTTCCAGGGGATCAGCGCTACCACCACGAAAATTGAGCACAGATAGAAGATAGAAATACGCCAGATAACCGAGTTACTCGCCCGCACGATGTGCTTATCCGGGGTGTCGGATTCCGCGGCGGCGATAGTGACGATTTCCGCCCCCATAAACGAAAACATCGTAATCAGCATGGCGCTCAGTACCGCGCCAAAGCCATTTGGCATAAAGCCGCCATGATCCCATAAGCGTGATACACCGCCCACGTCGGCATACGGATAAAAACCACTGATCGCCACCGCGCCCAGCGCAATAAACGCCAGAATGGCAACGACTTTGCACAGCGCCAGCCAGAATTCAAATTCGCCGTAGTTTTTGACGCTTAGCAAATTACTGCCCGTCAGAGCGAGCGTGATCACCAGTGAAAACACCCAGATAGGTATGCCCGGGATCCATGAATTCAGGATGATGGCGGCGATATTGGCTTCCAGCGGAATCACCAATACCCAGAACCACCAGTACAGCCAGCCAATGGTATACCCCGCCCACGGACCGATAGCTTTATCCGCATAGGTGGAAAAGGATCCGGTGTCTGGCGTGGCGACGGCCATTTCAGCCAGCATACGCATGATCATCACCACCAACAGACCGGCGAACAGATAGGCCAGCAGAACAGCAGGCCCGGCTTCAGCAATAGCGACGCTGGAACCGACAAATAAACTCGCGCCGATAACACCGGCAATAGATAACATGGTGACGTGGCGTGATTTCAGCCCGCCCCCTAAAGCATGTGATTCTGACGATTGCCCCATCTTCTATCCTCTCGAAAGTGTGTCACTTGGGAGAGCACCCCGACATTTCCCGCGTCGGGGCACGCGTATTATTGTTGTATTTACTGCATCGTCATCATTCCGTTAGCAACGAGGTATAGCCTTAGCGTTGTTTAACCTCATCGAAACACTGGGCGATAATCTCCAGCCCCTGGCGGATCTGCGCATCTTCAATGGTCAGCGGTACCAGAATACGCAGCACGTTGTAGTAAGGGCCGCAGGAGAGCAGGATCAGGCCTTTGTCGCGCGCGCGGGCGACGATTTCTGCGGTCAGCTTCGCATCGGGTTTGCTGTGATCGCCGTTTTCAAACAGCTCGATGGCGATCATGGCGCCCAGTCCGCGAACATCGCCGATTTCCGGGTGTGTTTCAGCAATCGCCAGCAGTCCTTCGCGCAGGGTTTTGCCCAACGTGTTGGCCTTTTGCAGCAGATTTTCCTGCTCGAAAATTTTCAGTACCGCCAGCGCGGCGGCGCAGGCAATCGGGTTACCGGCATACGTGCCGCCCAGACCACCCGGGGCAACGGCGTCCATCACTTCGGCACGACCGGTCACGCCCGCCAGCGGGAACCCTCCGGCAATGGATTTGGCAAAGGTTGTAATATCCGGGGCGACGCCCATTTGCTCCATGGCGAACAGCGTGCCGGTACGACCCGCGCCGCTCTGCACTTCATCGGCAATCAGCATGATGCCGTGCTCGTCGCAGATGGCGCGCAGGCGTTTCATAAAGGACGGGGAGGCGGCATAAAAACCGCCTTCGCCCTGGACAGGTTCGATGACGATGGCAGCAATGTCTTCCGGCGCAGCATCGTTTTTGAAGATGCGCTCAATGCTGGCAATCGCATCGTCATCGCTGATACAGTGCAGTGCGCAAGGGTACAGCGCGCGATAAACGTGGCCCGGCATCAGTCCCATCCCGGCAGAATACGGATTCACTTTCCCGGTCAGCGAGAGCGTGTAGTGGGTACGGCCGTGGTAAGCACCGCTAAACGCAATGGTGCCGCTGCGTTTGGTGGCGGCGCGGGCGATTTTCACCGCATTCTCAACCGCTTCTGAACCGGTGGTCACCAGCAGGGTCTTCTTGGCAAAATCCCCCGGCACTTTCTGGTTCATGATTTCGCACAGTTCCAGGTACGGCTCATAGGCCAGCACCTGAAAACAGGTGTGCGACAATTTTTTCAACTGCTCTTCTACTGCCGAGACGATCCCTGGATGCAGGTGTCCGGTATTCAGCACCGCAATGCCGCCCGCAAAATCAAGAAACTCACGACCTTCAACATCCCAGACGCGGCAGTTTTCTGCGCGATCGGCAAAGATGGGGTGAATCTGCCCAACGCCGCGAGGAACGGCGTTGCTGCGGCGCTGCATTAATTCTTTATTGGTGCTCATTCGCTTTCTCCAGTCTTCAATCAGGTAAGGTTTACTTAAAGGCCGATACACATGTATTTGATTTCTAAATAATCTTCGATACCGTATTTGGAGCCTTCGCGGCCAAGACCGGAGGCTTTGATCCCACCAAAGGGCGCAACTTCGTTAGAGATAATGCCGGTGTTGATCCCGACAATGCCGTACTCCAGCGCTTCGCCGACGCGGAAGACGCGGCTCAGATCGCGGGCATAAAAATAAGCCGCCAGACCGAACTCGGTGTCGTTGGCCTGGGCTATCACGTCAGCTTCATCGTGAAAGCGGAACAGCGGAGCGAGCGGGCCGAACGTCTCTTCTTTGGCTACTTTCGCATCACGCGGAACATCCGCCAGAATGGTGGGCTGGAAGAAGTTACCGCCCAGCGCATGCGCCTGACCGCCTGTGACCACGCGCGCGCCTTTCCCAACGGCATCCGCGATATGTTCTTTCACTTTGGCGACGGCTTTCTCATCGATCAGCGGTCCGGTGGTGACGCCCGCCTGTAAGCCATCGCCGAGATGCAGTTTGTTCACCGCTTGCTGAAGTTTTTCCGCAAAGCGCTCGTAAACACCGTCCTGCACATACAGGCGATTGGCGCAGACGCAGGTCTGCCCGGCATTACGGAATTTTGAGGCCAGCGCCCCTTCCACGGCTTTATCCAGATCGGCATCGTCAAAGACGATAAACGGCGCGTTGCCGCCAAGCTCCAGAGAGACTTTTTTGATGTCTTTGGCGCACTGTTCCATTAACTGACGGCCAATTTCTGTGGAGCCGGTAAAGGAGAGTTTGCGCACCAGCGGGTTGCCGGTCAGTTCATTGCCGACGGCGCTTGCTGATCCGGTGACGACGTTAAAGACGCCGGTGGGAACTCCGGCGCGATGTGCCAGCTCCGCCAGCGCCAGCGCGGAAAACGGGGTCTGGCTGGCCGGTTTGAGCACCATGGTGCAGCCCGCAGCCAATGCCGGGCCGGCCTTACGGGTGATCATTGCCGACGGGAAGTTCCACGGCGTAATGGCGGCGGTGACGCCAATCGGTTGTTTGATGACGATCAGACGCTTGTCTGCCTGATGACCCGGAATGGTGTCGCCGTAAATACGTTTGCCCTCTTCGGCAAACCATTCAATAAAGGAAGCGGCATAGACGATCTCGCCTTTCGCTTCAGCCAGCGGCTTGCCCTGTTCCAGCGTCATCAGGCGCGCCAGATCGTCCTGGTGTTCCATCATCAGGTTGTACCAGCGACGCAGAATATTGGCCCGCTCTTTGGCGGTCAGCGCGCGCCAGGCGGGGAGGGCGCGATTCGCGGCTTCAATGGCTTCGCGGGTTTCGGTGGCCCCCATTTTGGGGACGCTGCCCAGCTGTTGGCCGTTTGCAGGATTGTTCACTGCGATCACGTCGCCGCTTTGGGCATCGCGCCACTGGCCTTCAATAAAAGCCTGCTGGCGGAACAAGGTTGGATCGTTAAGTTGCATGATTGCTTCCTGTCTCAAGGTGTTTAACGGGTAAATGCGGCGTGTAAGGTGTCCACGCTACGTGCCGCACGCAGCGTACGTCCGGTATTGTGTTGGCTCTCCAGTAGCGTCTGCACTTTGCTGACGATATGGGCGCCGATCGGAATGGCCGACGTCGCTGCCGGAGAAGGGGCGTTACAGGTATGGATCGAGCGCGGTGTGGTCACAAACAGAAAGTCGTCGATAAGCTTTCCGTCTGGCGAAACCGCCTGCGCCCGTACGCCCGCAGGCCACGGCTGGAGATCTTTTAATGTCAGGCTCGGGCAGTATTTTTGTACCAATCGCAGGTAGCCGCTTTTGCACAGCGAGTTTTTCATTTCACTGAGACCAGAACGCAGATTGTTTTGCAGTACACGACGGATCCCGGACGAACCGAGGATCTCCAGCGTGTCGCTGAAGGAGAAGTCGCGCTTGCGATAGCCTTCGCGTTTGAAGGCGAGCACGGCGTTGGGGCCGACCGTGACGCTGCCGTCGATCATACGGGTGAGATGCACGCCAAGAAACGGCATCGCCGGATCGGGGATCGGGTAGATCAAATGGTTGACGATGTGATTATGCTCGGGCGCCAGGCGGAAATACTCGCCACGGAACGGGCAGATGATAAAACCGGGATCGACCCCCAGCATTTTGACCAGTCTGTCGGCCATCAGCCCAGAGCAGCTAATCAGCGTCGAGGCTTCAAATTCTTGCCCCTGACGGGTGTGGACAACCACGCCGGTCGCGTGCTCTTTCAGGGCGCTAACCTCGGCGTGATAAACAATATCGCCGCCTTTCGCCTGGAAGATTTTCGCCATTGCTGCGGTGACTTCGCGATAGCTGACAATCCCGCTGGAAGGCACAAAAATGCCGCCCAGTCCGGTAATGTTTGGCTCGCGTTCGCGCAACTCGTCTGCACTGAGCCACTCGCGCTCAATCCCGTTGGCTGCCGTACGATCCCACAGCGCCTGCATCCGTTCCATTTCCAGTTCGGAGGTGGCGACCAGCATTTTTCCGCACTCGTCGTAGCGAATGCCGTTTTGATCGCAGAAGGCTTTGGTGGCCTTGTTTCCCGCCAGGCAAAACTGCGCTTTCAGGCTGCCAGGGGTGTAGTAAACCCCGGCATGAATTACGCCGCTGTTGTGGCCCGTCTGATGACAGGCCGGTGCAGACTCTTTTTCCAGCACCACAATTTTGGCGTCCGGGTAGACATCAATCAGCTGCATGGCGGTCGACATGCCGATAATGCCGCCGCCAATAATCACAAAATCATACATCCGCTCTGTTCCTCGGGTGGCGCTTATTGGTGCGTCTGGTAGCCATGA
Organism: Citrobacter sp. GW821-FHT07H02; assembly: GCF_059418505.1. Taxonomy (NCBI): domain Bacteria; kingdom Pseudomonadati; phylum Pseudomonadota; class Gammaproteobacteria; order Enterobacterales; family Enterobacteriaceae; genus Citrobacter; species Citrobacter sp. GW821-FHT07H02. The sequence goes on from NZ_JBWKPZ010000013.1 coordinate 105,272, forward strand.
GTGGCGTAGGCGAAATAACCGCGCTGGCGCATCAGTTCACGACGTAAATCAGGATGCGCGGTAAAACGATCGCGTCCGTGCAGCCAGAATAGGTTGTTAATCAGCAGGAATTTGCCGACCGGTACGGGAACGGAAAGGATGTTTTTACTGGTTTCCAGCGCATCCGAAAGATCGCTAAGCCAGGTGCCTTCTTCAAAATCTTTCGGCTGGACGAACTGGTCGATGTAGCGCATGACCGGACGGCCCAGTGGGTCGACGTCGAACACCGGGTGAAAGACATCGTGACTGACGTTTTTGCTTGGCGGCGCTGCCCAGCGCATCGCCCGGCGCGCCAGCGGGTGCGAGAAGTACTCTTCCAGGTGTTCCCAGTCATCAAGGTGCAGCAGCAGCGAATTACCGCCTTCCATGTTCTGCTCATCGATTTTCATCATCAGCACGTAATCGGTTACCTCTTCGACGAAGGTTCCGTCGTTGTGCAATTCCAGTACGCGGTGAGGCTGGCGCAGGTAGCTGTCTGAACTGTCGACATTTTTCACCACAAACCGCGCATAGTATTGACCGCTCATCGCGTCATAATTGGAACGCCCAATCAGATGCGCCACGGCGGTGGCCAGTTTGACCATATCGTCAGCCTGCGCCACGTTGTCGATCCCTTCAGCGCCGATCAACAGAGCGCCTTCGCCTCGCTCCAGTAGCGTTTTGATCAGCAGCGGTTGCAGTTGGTTGCCGCAGAGATCGTCGAGGATCTTGCTCACCTTAAAGCGTAAAAATGATTTGTATTCCAGCGCCTGCACCGGCCACTGCGCAACCTGCTGTAAGAATTGTTGGGTCGTGTCGGAGCTAAACGTCAGTTCCAGTAGTCGCGGTGATTGTGCGGACGGGGCGACGGTGAAACCGGTGTAGTTCCGGGCTGAATCCCCAGCGTTGGGTTTTACGGCAGTCAGTGCATTCATCAGAATCGATCCTCTCGGTAGATTGTCGTGGGAGACATGGCGATGCTCATTTCGTAGCCATAAATTAAAAATATCTACATTTTCAATAAACGCATACAAAACGGCCAATTTGTTTAATTTTTGTGATCAAAAACAACAAATATTTAACAATATGAGTTGTGTGGATAAAGGGGGAAGGGGCAGGGATTTTTCACTAAAGGTAATGTAAAACAATGCATTAATAGAAGGCGACCGCTGGGAGGAGCGCCCAGCGGTGCACCCATAGATCAGTTCCAGTCGGTGATCGTTCTCGTCGACACGCACCCTCAGCCAGCGCGATAGCCCATAATGGCGAACAGCGTTTCACCGCCTTGTGCGCCACTGGCCAGAAAACCTTCAGCAGTGAGCGCTAACGGGCGTCGTGTCACCGAATTCCCGACATTACCGCCGATAATTTCAATTTCATCAGCACCGACGGAAACCACTAAATCCGTATGGCTGCTGTAATTGCCAAGATGCTGGTGATCGTAGTCGACGACTTTATCGGGGTCCCGATCCCAGCACACCAGATCGCCCACCTGGGGTTTACGCTCATTCAGCCTGTAACCCCAATACAAGGTATTGGCGTTACCCTGATTTCTGTCCCGGATAGACTTGCTGATGTAGGTCGCATGCGAGGCCGAGTAGGCAAACCGATGATCGGCCCCCGCCTGGCGCATCACCCATGAGATAAACGCCGCTGACCACGGCCAGTCATGATCCCGGCCGTCCAGATCGTCTCGTCCGATCTTCGCCCAATACAGACCGACACGCTGCCACCAGCCATCTTCACCCTCTTTACGCCCGGTATGGATAATGCCTCCGCTGCGGTTGTAACGTTGATCGCCGAAAAAACGCCATTCTTCGGTTGCGATTGTCGCCGCACTGGCGGTAAAACCTGTAACGGAAGAAACCGCAGGTTGGGGTTCTGACGCGGGTGCTGCTGCTCCGTTTCCACTTGTCGCTTCGTCAATAAACGGTACCGTGCCTTGCTCCGTGAGAGGCATTGCGACCGGAATTACCGGTATACCGGTCGCCGGTCCCACCGGTATGCCGTGGGCATTAATCGGCACCTGCGAAAGATCCCAATTGCCACGTTCAATTTCGACGCGCAAACATTTTGTCCGGTAGACCGTGGGATGCAGTACCGGGTTGCTATGGTTGGCTAACCATGAATTTCGCACCCTGACATACTCGGAAATCCACGTGCGCTCATTCCCTCCGCTGGCTGGAGGAACCTCACGAAACCGGGAACGCAGGAACGGCAAAATGCTGCCGCTATGGATAAAAGAGTCATAGATGACCAGCATGGACAGCGCTTCTTTAAAGCCAAACGTTTGTGCCCATTTCAGCGCGGGAGTGAAGTAGCGCTCATCAAAAAACAGGTCCTGAACGGTCTTCATTATCGGGTCGTCGCTGCCTGCGCGACGAAGCAGACTCTTGAACTGCTCATGATCAACCAGCGGTGTATTTCCGATCAGGGGAACGAAGGGGGCAAGTTCGGCGCTGAATTGCCCGTTTGCGTTGACGTATCGGGCGACCAGATCTTTCAGTTTGCCGTATTCGGTGGTTTGCGAACGGCCAAACGTTATTTGTCGAATTTGATGCGGCCCATCAGGGAATATTGCGATGACGGAATAATTCCCCTCGGCTGAACCGGTTTCAAAAGCATTCAGAACGCGTTCACAAATACTTTTTTGCACGGGGGTGAGTATCATAAAACTCCTCCTGTTATCGAGAGTGAGTGAATGCACATTGCTCATTTTTTCTTACGGGCGGGCTGGTCTGGATCGGGGGGTTTTGGGCCGGTGGAGCGTATCTGCATGACGCGCTGAAGTGTGTCGAACCAGAATTGGCCGCCGAGCGAGACCGCGAAAATGGTGACCAGCAATCCCGCTGCTTTTGCCAGGTATTCCCACACGGTGTGCGGCAAACCTTTCCATCCGAATGAGAGGCCGGACGTCTCCAGGGCGGATACCGCCTCTGTATATTTTGTTGTGGCTATTTCGACTTGAGCGTTTGCTTGTGCAACGTTGACAACTATCGTTTTGTTCTTCGCTTTTTCAGCCTGATTTTCCGCGCTGGTCAGAGCCTGCTGCGCAGTGCTCACTATTTTTTCGCGAGCCGCAGGATTTGATGCCAGTACTGTCGCGATATTGATGGTGTCGACATTTCCGCTGAGAACCAGAAGCGCGGCGATGATAAGCGTGATGGTCTGCGTTTTACGTTTGTACCAGCCGGAGGCGCGGTCCATCACGGCATCGAACTGTTTTGCGACGGCCTGGCGAAACTGAGTTGCATCGTTTTCAGTCTGCATCACAAATGTTTCAAGGATCCCTTTTATACGGTTATTTTCCGCCGTTCCCGGCAGCGAACTCACCCCTGCGGACAGCGTCGCCATGACGGTTTTCCCCACCACCAGCGATTCCACAACCTGTCCGACTATTTCTGGGGGAATATAAGAGGGGAGACCGTTTTGGCCTTTGCTAAGGGATTGAATCAAAGGATGCGCATAAAATTGGGTAATAAACTGTTCCTTCGGCGCCAGCTCTCCTGAAAATAACTCTTTCAGCGCCAGGTCAAGATTTTTGCTGCGGATATTGGCCCAGGCAGAAATGGCTTCAACGATAGCGGTGCAGGCAATTCCGAACGTAAAGTACACGGTCATAAGCCCAATCAGTACGTCGAGCGTCTCCAGTCCAAACATGTTGTTTTCCTCACCATCAGGCGTGTTCAATCAACCGCTTTCGGAAATCGCATAGATTTCTCCCTGAAATATGAATCAGATACCATTAATAATCGTTAATATTTTCGTCGTAATTTATCGCGTGATATCAATCATTCGTCGCATCCCGCTGGGGTTCCCATGTGGAAAACAGTGAGGATGGTGATGCGTCAGGGAAACTGAATAACAAAATGATAAGGCGCGCTGGAGCGGGGGAGGCAGGCCGTCGCCTGAACGATTGCGGTGTATTTTACGTTTATTACCTCTCTATTAGTTATAAATAAATTTATCTGTAAAAAGAGTTAATCACTTTTTTCACAAGCTTAATCTTATCGCAATGCCAATATCAGAATAACGACGTGCTGCTTTGTTGATATAAATATTATTGCAGAGGTTGAAGGTTTTAACTGAAAAATAAGGCGATAACCGGGGTTCGTTATTATTTATCCGACCTGGGCATCACCGGGAATTATCGGCTACTGCCCGCGCGTTGTCATTTCCGGTATTTTTTCTCAATGTTATCTATCAGGCAGACGCTGAATAAGAATGGCTCATCAGCTCCTCCAAAAACAGGCGAAGGATTGCCGGTTGTGTGGCTCCCCGTTTTGTTATCGAAGAAAACGGCCATTTAGAGCCAAATTGCTCAGGCTCCAGCTGGCGCATTTGACCTGCGTTAACCCACTGGCGGGCATAGTGTCGGGGGAGAAAACCAAGGTACGCGCCGGTCAGAATGAGAATGGCCTGCGCTTCGACATTGTCGACGGTGGCGGCGGCATAGCTTGATTTGAGCAATTGCAGATCGCGTTGTTGCAGAAAGCCGCGTGCGACAATTTGACTCTCACGGATCGCATCGATAAGGGCATCGCCGCGTGGAGGATTATCGAAAAGCGGATGATAGCGGCTGCAATACAGACCATCAGGCTCATCGTATAACTGCGTATAGCTGAGCCCGGCCACCTCAAACGGGAAATGGCCAATGGCGACGTGCAATCGCCCGTCAAGGACGCGTCCTTCCAGCTCTGCGGGCGTACCGATGTAGATATCCAGTTGCACATCGTGACCGTGGGAGACGAACTGGCGCAACGTACGCGACAGGACGCTGTCGTTGTCAGTGGCGGTATTGTCAATGATGCCCAGATAGAGCTTGCCGGAGATGTGCCGCTTGAGTGCGGAGGTATCCATACAAAACGTATCCACCGCCAGAAATAGCCGTTGCGCCGCCTCGTAGGTGGCGGTGCCGTATTCGGTCAGTCGAAACCCGCAACGCCCGCGTTCGCACAATTTGACGCCGAGGCGTGTCTCCAGGCTGGTCATGTGTTCGCTGATCGTGGACTGGCTCACATTCAACGCCGCCTGAGCTGCAGAAAAACCGTTACATTTCACTATGGTCATGAAAATTCTGAGTAGCTTAAGGTCAATATTCTGCAGTTGATTCACGTCTCTATCTCCTCATGCGTTACTTCGGAAAAGCCGATATGAATATCTGATGTTTTCTATTTTTATCATGCAAATTGTTGTCCATAGTCATTGTTATGGCAAGTCAACCTGTGCCAGGTCGTTTCAGAAAATTCACAGATTGGGGGAGAGAGTATGGGGAACAATAACTACGAGTCCGGACGATTGAATCTGCCGTTTGTCGGCCATTGTACTTTTGCCAAAGCGCCGGTATGCCTCAACTGGGAAGAGATTGATGCCGATGTCGCGATCCTGGGCGCGCCCAACGATATGGGGACGCAGTGGCGTTCTGGCGCCCGTTTCGGACCCCGCGGCATTCGCGAGGCGTCTACGTTATTTTCGTTTGGTCATGCTGGTGCCTATGATCATGAAGACGATGCGCTGTATCTGACGCAAGACCAGGTACGAATGGTCGATGTGGGCGATGCGGACATCGTGCACACCGATATGACCAGCAGTAACGCAAACATTGAACTGGCGGTACGTAAGATCCTGGCTTCCGGCGCGATGCCAGTGGTGCTGGGCGGCGACCATTCCATTCATGCCCCGGTCATTAAGGCCTATGAAGGGCGCGGGCCGATTCACATCGTCCATTTCGATGCCCACCTCGACTTCGTCGATGAGCGCCACGGCGTGCGCTATGGTCATGGCAGCCCGCTGCGCCGCGCGTCAGAAATGAATCACATCGCGGGCATGACGCAACTCGGTATCCGCAACGTCTCCTCATCCAACCGCAGCGACTACGACGCGGCGCGTGCGGCGGGTTCCAATATCCTGTCGGTACGCGACGTTCGCCGTTTAGGCGTCGAAGGCGTGCTGGAGCAGATCCCGCAGGGCTGCAACTACTACCTCACCATTGATATCGACGGTTTTGACCCGTCGATTGCCCCGGGCACCGGTACGCCGAGTCACGGTGGTTTCCAGTACTACGAGGTGCTGGAGATTATTCAGGCGCTGGCGAAACGCAGTGGCGGCAACATTATCGGTATGGATTTGGTCGAAGTAGCGCCCGCCTACGATCCCACCGGCGTGACCTCGATTCTGGCTGCCCAACTGCTGATGAATAGCATTGGTTTTATTTTCTACGAGCGTAAGCAATCCCAGGCACGCTAAGCAACAAGTGGGTGGTTAAACCACCCCTCTGAACCCTACCTGCATAACCCGTGAGTTAAAAATCGGGTGTAAAAAAAAGAGGATCATCAAATGGATGCAGCAGTAACGCACTATCTCAATCGTTACGGTATTTTAGACGCGACACGACGCTTTCTGAGTAAACCGCAGAAGATGTTTATTGGCGGAGAGTGGGTTGACGGTAGCGAAGGGGAGGTCAGCGCTGTTATCGAGCCTTCCACGCAGGGTGTGTTGACCACGATCCCGTTGGCTACCGCGTCTGACCTTGATCGCGCCGTGGCGGCGGCTCGCCAACAGTTCGACCACGGTGAGTGGCGTCGTCTTAAACCGCTGGAGCGCGAGCGTATGCTGCATCGCCTGGCGGATCTGATTGAAGCTAATGCTAGAGAACTTGCTGAGATCGAATCCATTGATATGGGGAAATCGGTGACGCAGGCGCGTGACGTTGATATCCAGGGCACCATCGACACCTTTCGCTACTTCGCGGGCTGGGCCTCAAAACTGCACGGCCGCACGGTAGAACCTTCGCTGCCGGGCAATTATCTGGCCTATACCCGCAAAGAGCCGATCGGTGTAGTGGCCGCCATTGTGCCGTGGAACTTCCCCCTGCAAACCATGGCGTGGAAATTGGCGGCGGCGCTGGCGGTGGGCTGTACTGCGGTGATTAAACCCGCTGAACTGACCTCATTATCGACGCTGCGTTTTGCTGAACTGGTTCAGGAAGCGGGTATTCCGGACGGCGTGGTAAATATTGTCACCGGATACGGCAGTGTGATTGGCGCGGCCATGACCGCGCATCCGGGGATCGACAAAGTGACCTTTACCGGTTCGACGCCTGTCGGGCGTTCCGTCGGGCAGACGGCGGTTGAAAACATCAAGCGCGTGACCCTGGAGCTGGGCGGGAAATCCCCGGTTCTGGTGCTGGAGGATGCCGATATCCCTGCCGCCGCACAGGCGGTGGCCAACGGGGTGTTTTTTAACTCCGGGCAGGTCTGTGACGCGGGGACCCGCGCCTATATTCACCGCAGTATTTATGACCGTTTCCTGGCGGCGCTCGCTGACTATACCGCCACGCTGAAAATGGCCCCGGGCCTCGATCCGGAATGTTTCATTAGCCCGCTGGTTTCCGCCAAACAGCAGGACACGGTGCTGTCATTCATTGACGCTGGCGTGCGCGAAGGGGCGACGCTTTACTATGGCGGACGTCCCCAGGACAGAGACGGTTTCTTCGTCGAACCGACCATTTTTGCTCACTGTCGCAATGATATGCGCATCGTGCGCGAAGAGATCTTCGGCCCGGTGCTGGTCACCGCGCCGTTCGATACCGTCGAAGAAGCGGTTGAGCTTGCCAACGACTCGCCGTTTGGCCTGGCTGCGGCGATCTATTCGAACGATTTGGCCCGCGTGCATACCCTTATTCCCCAGCTAGAGGCCGGTTCGGTGTACGTCAACGCGCACAGCACCATCGACCCGGCGCTGCCATTCGGCGGTTTCAAGGAGTCCGGCTTTGGTAAAGATCTCGGCCCCGAGCAGCTTGACTACCTGATGGAAACCAAAACCGTGTGGATCACCTTGCCTTCATAGTCTGACTTATCGGCCCTTCCGGCACAGCCTCATGCTGCCCGGAAGCGGCCAGGTACGGCACAACGCACTGAGCTAACGAGCCGGCAACCGCCTGGCTTAATGAATTCTTATTGCTTCACCCTTCTCTACCAAGGGGTACCTTATGCAACCAGAATCAACCGCAGTGAAAGGGACAAGCAGTGAACAAAGTCCAATAGAAGGACGCTCGATCGACTTTGTGCCAGAACAGGAACGCACCGATAAACTCTCCAGTCAGGGACCCTTCTGGTTTGTCGGCAATTTTACTTTTTTTACCATGACCATCGGCTTTGTCGGGCCGAGCGTCGGACTTGATGCGCTATGGACTACGCTTGCGGGCACCTTGGGCATCATGTTCGGTACGCTGTTCATGGCTTTCCACGGATCGCAGGGACCGCACCTGGGGCTGCCGCAGATGATCCAGTCGCGTGCGCAGTTTGGCTATCGCGGCGTGGTGCTCGTGTTGCTAGCAACGCTGTTTGTGTTTGCTGGCTTCAATATTGTCAACCTGGTGCTGATGATGCAGGGGTTGAAAACGCTGTTTAGCTGGAACCCGTTCCAGGTCGCGCTGGCGGTGACGGTACCGGCAACCATTCTGGCCATCCTCGGCCACGACTGGATGCACAAAACCTTCAAATGGTCGTTGTTTTTATCGTTGCCGTTGTACGGTCTGGTGACGCTGGCGGTGCTGATGGGCTGGGTTCACGATGCTCCGGCCGTCGAAGGGGCGGCGAAGGCGGCACCTTTGGGCTTCAACTGGACGGGCTTTGTTGCTCAGTTTGCGGCAGCCGCCAGTTACAACATCGCTTACGCACCGTATGTGTCCGACTATTCGCGCTATCTGCCGAAAAATACCTCCAGCGGTAAATTGATCGCCGCAGTGTTTCTGGGGGCATCGCTGTCAGGGGCCTGGATGATCTCGGTGGGCGGCTGGCTGGCGTCGCATTTGCGCGCGACCGATGTGCTGGTGGCGCTCAATATGGTTGGTGCCAACTTTTCGCCTCATCTGGGAACTGCCGTGGTGGCCATCACTATCCTGGCGTTCCTGCCGGTGATTGCGATGAATATCTACAGCGCCAAACTGACCGCCATTACCAGCGTGGACTCCTTCAGGAAGATAGAGCCGACGGCCAAAGCTCGCATCGTGGCCATCATCTTTGTGGTGCTCCTGCAACTGGGCGTGGCGATGAGCATCTACAACTCCAGCTCGGGGTTGTCCGTGCTGAATATCTATCTGGTGGTGATGCTGTACTTCCTGGTGCCCTGGACGGCGGTCAACCTAACGGACTATTTCTTTGTACGCAGAGGGCGTTACGCCATCCCGCACTTCTTCCAGCCGCACGGCAACATTTATGGCCGTTGGGGGGCGCGTGGTTTGTTGTCCTACCTCGCGGGCTTTCTCGCGATGGTGCCATTCTTCTGCATCTTTGACGGTGGTCGTGAGGTGTTTGTCGGGCCGATAGCCCGCGCGATGGGCAGCGTTGATCTGGCCTGGCTGGTGGGGCTTATCGCCTCCAGCATCGTCTACTACGTCTCCTGCCGTTCACTGAACCTGCATCATGAAGAAGCCGTGATTTCGCATATCGAATTACACATGCCGGAGTACACCACGGGTAATAAAGGTGTGCCTGTCGCAATTGTCCAGAACCAAAATGGAGCAAGATAATGATGTCTACTAAACAGTTCGACTACATCATCGTAGGGGCAGGATCGGCCGGTTGCGTACTGGCAAATCGCCTGACTGAAGATCCGCGTGTGAACGTATTGGTGATCGAGTACGGCGGAAGCGATCGCAACATTATTATCCAGATGCCCAGCGCGTTCTCGATGCCAATGAACACCAAAAAATTTAACTGGCACTACGAAACTGAGCCGGAACCGCATCTGGATGGGCGTCGTCTGCACTGTCCGCGCGGGAAAGTGCTGGGCGGATCGTCATCGATCAACGGCCTGGTCTACATCCGGGGTCACGCTTACGACTTCGATGAGTGGGAGTCGTTAGGGGCCAAAAACTGGGGTTATCGCAACTGTCTGCCCTATTTTCGTAAAGCGGAGAACTACAAGTTTGGCGGCGATGATTATCGCGGTTCAGAAGGCCCGCTGAGCACCAACAACGGCAACAACATGCAGAACCCACTGTATGGCGCCTGGGTCGAAGCCGGTGCGCAGGCGGGCTACATCAAAACGGATGATACCAACGGTTATATGCAGGAAGGCTTTGGCGCGATGCACATGACGGTAAAGAATGGTGTGCGCTGGTCTACCGCAAATGCCTATCTGCGACCGGCTATGACACGACCTAACCTGACCGTCGTCACCAATGCGATGACGCGTAAGCTGGTGCTGGCAGGTAAACGTGTTGTTGGCGTTGAGTATGAGCAGGGGGGAGAAATCCACACTGTGCGCTGTACGCGAGAGGTGTTGATCTCTTCCGGTCCAATCGGTTCCCCGCACTTGTTGCAGCGCTCCGGTATAGGCCCCGCCGAGGTTCTGCGTAAAGCCGGTATCGAGGTGAAACACGATCTCCCGGGCGTCGGGGAAAACTTGCAGGATCACGCCGAGATTTATATCCAGTTCCAGTGCAAAGAACCGGTCTCGCTGAACAGCAAAATGGGACTGTTTTCGAAAGCATTAATTGGCCTGCGCTGGCTGCTGTTTAAAGATGGTCTGGGGGCGAGCAACCATTTCGAAGCGGGAGGATTCATCCGTTCAGAAAAGGGGTTGCGCTGGCCGGATATTCAGTTCCATTTTTTACCTGCGGCAATGCGTTACGATGGCGATAAGCCGTTCAAGGGACACGGTTTTATGGTGCTGACCGGCCCTAACAAACCGAAGAGCCGTGGCTATGTGCGGGTACGTTCTGCCGATCCGTATGAGCATCCGGAAATTCGTTTTAACTACCTGGAGCGCGAAGAAGATCGTGAAGGTTTTCGCCGCTGCGTGCGTCTGACGCGTGAGATCATCGGTCAGCCCGCGATGGACAGTTTTCGTGGCGAGGAGTTGGCTCCCGGTCCGAACGTCAACACGGACGAGGAGATCGATGCGTTTGTGCGTGCCAACATGGAAAGCACGATGCATCCGTGTGGCTCCTGCCGGATGGGGGAGGACTCGCTGGCGGTCGTCGATTCCGAACTGCGCGTACATGGACTGCAAGGGGTTCGCGTGATTGACTCTTCCGTGTTCCCAACGGAACCGAACGGCAACCTGAATGCACCGACGATCATGCTGGCGGAACGTGCGGCGGATCTGGTTCGGGGTCGCACGATGCTTGTGCCGTCAGAGGTTGAGGTTGGCCTGGCAGACAAGTGGGAAACGCAACAACGTACCCACGAACCTCGCCGTAAAGTGGCCGTCTGAACACATTTCGTAACGCGTACGGCGATGGCCGGTCCGGTGCGCAAATGGTGCTTCACATGGGAGGGTGACCACGCGTGGATTAACAAAACGTACCCCGCCCGCTAAGCGGGGGAGTGGCGGCAGTGATTAGGGTCATTGCCGCCCGTTTTGGATTTATCCCGGTATTGACGAGGAAAGATAAGAATTATTTTTAAGCAAAACTAAAGCTTGCTATGTTTGGTTAACCATGCGTTAATGACTGTGCGGTTTGATACAAAATTATCTGAAGTAGTCATTGTAATATTTCTCATCATGATTCCCTCTTGAGATTCCCTTTAGGTTTTTTTCTCTCTGATAAATTTTCTTTCGGACTATTTTGCCCAAGGGCTAACTCAATAAGGTAATAATTTATGTCTAATAAAATGACTGGTTTAGTAAAATGGTTTAATGCTGATAAGGGTTTTGGTTTCATTACTCCTAAAGATGGCAGCAAAGATGTATTCGTCCATTTTTCTGCAATTCAAAGTAACGATTTCAGAACGCTTAATGAAAATCAGGAAGTTGAATTTTCGGTAGAACAGGGCCCTAAAGGTCCAACGGCAGTCAATGTCGTGGCGCTCTAAGGTAACTGATATTACTAACCATATTCACTTCCGGTGTCCATGTTGTCATGGTTCACAATACAGAACATCAACGTTTGATGTCACTGAAAGCAATCCCTTCGGCGCAAAATGTATTTTTTGCAAGTCGACAATGATGACATTCGATAATGTCGCGTTGTACGTCCGTTCCGGTCAGGCTCCATTAGATTTCAGAAAATAATGCATATTGGCTCCGCACTGGAGCCATATTTGATTTCAGTATGCTAACAGATGGCCTGCAGAGGGCATCACGGTGGGGTTATGAAAAAAGTGATTGTATTTTTTAACGCAGAACCTGCTGCTGTTGTTTCCGTTATGAGTGGCATCACGACAATTTTACGTGAGTATCCCAATGGCGAGAAAACGCATTTACCGGTCATGTCTGCTGGATTTCCTTCCCTGACGGGCGATCATCAAGTCGTTCATGTTGCCTCCGATCGCGATATTAGCTCGGAAGAAATACTGGATGCCGCGAGAAAGTTTCTTTAGCGAAACCGTACATCCCTTCCTCATTCACTGCAGATCCCTAACCTGTTTTTGCCTAAAGAATGAGCATCGCCAGTTCTCGGGGTTATTGAATGTATCAGCAGGATAGCTTATAAATATCTGTGCCTTACAGGCAAACTGAAATCATTAACCTTGCTGGCGCGTTGCTGCCTTTACAAACCAGAAGAGGTCAACAGTGAACATTGAAGACTTAAAAAGAAAAACAGAAGCGGATATATCGGAATTTATCACGAAGAAAATAGTGGAACTGAAAAAGAAGACCGGGAAAGAGGTCTCGGATATTCAGTTTTCCGCTCGTGAGAAGATGACTGGTCTTGAAAGCTATGACGTAAAGATTAAATTAATTTAATTCTTTTTTTGCGTTCCTTGAGCGTTATTTATATAAAACATCACTTTTCTTTGAAGTGATGTTTTTGTGTTTTGAGTTGCATACGATTTGACCACCGCGTGATACGATGAAGCTCATTCATTGAAAGGTTAATCATCATGTCATTTTTCGATTACGCAATGAAATTCATTGGCGGCGTTTCTACAACTACCGTCACTTGCCCGGAGTGTGGTCTCAAGTCTTCCCAGTCCGCGTCTAAAATTCGTCTGAAGCAGGCAATGCTTTGCCCTGGATGTAAGGCCCTGTTTATTGTGCCGCGCTCAGGCTCGTGATGTGGATTCTGGTGGCGGTTAATAACGAGAGCCGGGGCGAAATGGATGAAAAACCCAGCCCACAGGCTGGGTTAATGTATTAGCTGGCGTTTTCGCAACCGGGTAAACCACGGTCAATAATCAGATTACCCTCGACGCGTAAACCGATTTTGCCGAACAGAAATGCGTGATTTAATTGAGTGACCACCACATCGGTTAAACCAACAGCGCACTTGTCTTTCTCAATAGCGCGATCTGCTGCTGTTTTAACATTCGGGATCCCCGTAGGGAAGATGATCACCGGGTAGCTATCTTCCGCTGTTACCCGTTTCCCCTTATAGAAATGCCCACCGTTCAGGTTGTAGTTCTTGGTGCTTGCGACAGTGAGATCTGCAACGCGCACCGTACAGCCTGACAATAAAAGCGCTCCCAGCGCTACAGCGATGATTTTTTTCATGTTTTGCTTCCATTGGTTGTATCCGGCGGTATTTTACCATGGGGATAACCCGCATCAACCGGTTGATGTCCGCCGCCTGGGTGATTAAGCGCGTTATGACGATGGGGGATTAACGGGTGAAATGAGGTTCATTTCTGGTTTATGCTTCGTAGCGGATTTATGGAGCGGGAAGGCCATCAATATGAGAATTAATCAACTTTGTTACAGCGTACTGGTGCTCTCATTGATAGCCAGCTATTTCGTTTTTCATTCGTTCTGGGCATGGTTGTTGCTGGTCAATATATTCACTTTTCTGCTCTATGGCGCAGATAAATATGCTGCACGTCGCGACTGGCAGCGCGTGCCAGAAAAGACGCTTCTGATCTTTGGCCTTGTAGGTGGGTGGCCCGGTGGTGTGATCGCGCAGCAGTTGTTCCGGCATAAAACCCAGAAACAACCGTTCAAAACCTGGTTTATGGTGAGTGTTATTGTGAATTTGGCCGTGTTGTTAGGTCTGGTATATCAAAGCGAATTACTTGAGCAAATAACAACACTGTGAGACGGGCATCTATTTCACACTCAGACACCTTCGACTATTTTCAGGGGTTCAGAACGGGCTGGCATGGCGGGCGGTGATCTTCTCCAGGCTTATGGGATGAACAAAATGCAACTCACTGGCGTGCAGCATTAATCGTGGCGTCCGCTCGGTGCCTGGCAACAGGCGCCCGCCGTACAGGTCGCAGCCCAAAATAGGGTGACCCAGTTGCTGGCAGTGAATGCGCAGTTGATGGGTACGCCCGGTCTCCGGGGTTAGCGCTACCCGCGTTACCGGCAGCAACGTTTGATCTTCCCGTTCGTAATACAAGCGCTCAATGACCCGATAGCGGGATCGGGCGGGTTTGCCGTGGATTGCGCAAATTGACATCAGCGGGAACAGCGCGGGGTCTTTGGCAATCGCCGCGTCTATTATCCCTTCATTGTCGTTGAGATGTCCGCAAAGCAGTGCGCTGTACACTTTGGTCACTGTACGTTGACTGAACTGTTGGCAGAGTGCGGCATTGATAGCCTTATTACGGGCAATCACCATCAGCCCGGACGTCCCGAAATCAAGGCGGTGGACCAGGGTGCAACCGGGGAATATCTGTACCAGCCGATGATGCACCGAATCGATATTTTGCGGATTTTTCCCCGAGAGACTGAGCAACCCTGTGGGTTTATTGATAAGGACCAGGTGATCGTCCTGATAGAGTATTTCTATCTTGTCATGGCACGGCGGGGCAATAAAGGAATCGAAAATCGTAGACATCAGGCTGCCCGGATGGAGAGTGAGGGCGGATAATAACCAATTTTTAGCTGACTGGCGAATCTTCAGTTTCATTGAGTGGGCTGGTGGAGTATCGGTTTTTTCATGTGCCTTTATCCAGCTCAGCCGTGAGTTTTAGGATTTCATCCTGAATGTATTTTCGCCGCTGTTTGAATAAATAACGGGAAGGAATCACCCTCTCAATAAGGGTTGGTTTTCTGCTGACATATCGCGAAACCAGCTCTTTGATATCGTCCTCTGACCATTCGTCTATAACGGGAGTGGGGTTATAAAGAAGGTTTGTCTGCAGAGCGGGGGCGACTTCCTCATCCAGAATAGTAAAAATCTCTTCCCGACTTAGCCCGGAGTCCTTCAGCACTTGCGCCATCCATCTGTAGTCATAGTCCTGGAGATCACGCCAGGTGAAAAGTTCAGATAACGCATACCAGACAGGGGCACGGCTAATCAATTCGGCTTCGCTAAGCTGCATAGACATTTTTTCCCTGTGGTGAAATGTATCGGGTTCCCGCAGATGAAATACCGGGTCGGGCGCGAATGCATACGGCTAAAATTATGCTGTGAAAGCAACCGATGGCCAGAGTCAGAGCCTCTGTCGATACTGCGATACAAGGCAGTCTACTGTATCACCGCGTTGTTATATATGCTGTACATCGTGGGATATAAGGTCTGCACGAAACAAAACCCGCCTCCGAGCGGGTTTTCGCTGCAATAAATCAGGAACGCGCTACAGCATATCGATGACTCATGGGAGAATAACCAAAGTTCGGCTTACAGTTCTATTTTGCATGCCTTAATGAATTTATTTACGGATTTTTTGGCAAACGAGACAGATCCGGAGCCTGATGAGAGTTGATTCCCTTTGCTATCCATAACTCCAATTAAAAAGTCTTGTCTGGAGGTTTGAACCTGTAGTTGACGTAGAAGAGTCATAATTTTATCTTTTTCAGTGCTGGTAAGCGCTATAGACTCCGGGCTTCTTCTTATCAATGTCGTGTTCAAGGCTACAGGCTGGTTATCATCAATCTTGATGAGCGTCTGATAACTCCCTTTTCCTGTGACAACCGTATTTCTATCTGCTTCAACCTGACTGATCGCTAACTTTCCTTCAGAGCAATCAAATACAACCGACTGATTTTCATTCGATATTTCTCCAATGAGTTCAGCTTTTTTACCAGCAGAGAATATATCGTTCTCGACAACCGTTTTCCATGATGCCTGTGCAACGGGTAAGTATGTAAATGAAAATAAACTTATAAGCACTATTTTTCTTAACATTTAAGACGCCTTTTTTTGGTTGTCTGGCGGTTCGTGTAACATGTTTCCGCAGTAGAGTAGAGAGTGGATCTGGTATTGAGTCCTGCAAACCGGAAACATTTTAATCAATGTATTGGAATTTATTTTGCTTTTAAGTGGCTTACCGAAGCGGGTGGTTGCTAACTAAACACAGTCAGACCAACGATAAACACCGGGGTTGTAACGGTGCTGGTTGTTACACATCTTGGGAGCTGTTGGTTTAGTTTAATGTCTGGTGGTACAACGTCATGACTGTTCATTATTAAACCAGTATCTATAAGCCAACTCTATGTTGATAAGGTTACATTACTGCCTGTTTTTAATAATTAAAGCGTGTGGCTTTGTGTATTATTGAATCCGAATGTGTAATTCAAATTTATGATAAGTGAATTTAATTTTAATGATTTTCTGTTTGGATTGTTTTTCAAGATTTATTATTTTTGGGTAAGGTTTGTTAATTATTGGCGAGAGGATCGAACGCTGATCCTGACCCAAAAAAAGTGCAGTGCTAAATCAGAGATCTTTGCCTTTCCGGAGACTTCGGATGAATTCAGCCGGAGTCATGTCATTTAATGATGAATGCGTCCTTTCATGATTGTATTCCCTGCACCCGCTGTCGAGTTTGTCCTGTGCATCTTCCAGTGACAGGAACCAGTGAATGTTCAGGCATTCATCCCGCAGACTACCGTTAAATGATTCAATAAACGTGGCTTTCCGGGGCGGGAGAAGTCGATGGTCACGCCATGCTCGTACACCCATTTATCCAGACTTTTCGAGATAAACTCGCTGCCGTTATCCAACATGAAATCCATACTCCAGCACTGATCGATATGCATCAGGGCCGGGCGCGGCTGGCGGCGTGCGGCACTGACATGTCTGCGGGGGCGTTTTCTGCGCAGATTGAGACCTTCCAGGTAATAAATCCGGTGGGTTTTCTTGTGGTTAACAAGCCAGCCCTCCCGCTGCAGCTGCAGCTGGATATGAATGCGCGGACAACCATACCGTATCCGGGTTTCCACGATTTCCCGGATACGCAGGGTTATCGCCCGGTCGTCACGCCGGCTCTGCCAGTGGTAGACAGTTCTGCTTTGCATCAGTAACCTGCATCCCCGGCGGACGCAGTTCCGTCACGCCCAGACCGGCAAATTTCTTTTTCCAGTTGTAAAAGGTGGCTTCAGAAATGCCCATTTTTCTGCAGACGTCCCCGACGCGGGTGCCGGTTTCGGCCTGTTTCAGCGCAAACGCAATCTGTTCTTCGGTATAACGGGTCTTTTTCATGGCGATGTGATCCTACCCACGTAATGTGGACACGGCCCTAAGCGAGGTTCTGGTTTTCAAACTGTTCCGGGCTGAGTCCGCC